>CAZDUD010000104.1:0-12043 GCA_964508485.1 uncultured Hyphomicrobium sp.
CGGCGAGGTCGATGCCGCGCTTCAGGTCCATCGGGTTGGCGCCGGCGGCGACCGCCTTGGCGCCTTCGCGGACGATCGCCTGGGCGAGAACGGTCGCGGTCGTGGTGCCGTCACCGGCGAGATCGGCGGTCTTGGACGCGACCTCGCGCAGCATCTGCGCGCCCATGTTCTCGAACTTGTCCTCGAGCTCGATCTCCTTGGCGACGGTCACGCCGTCCTTGGTGATGCGGGGGGCACCGAAGCTCTTCTCGATGACGACGTTGCGGCCCTTGGGACCGAGCGTGACCTTGACGGCGTTGGCGAGAATGTCGACGCCGCGCAGCATACGCTCGCGCGCGTCCTGCGAAAACTTTACGTCCTTAGCTGCCATGTGTGGCACTCCGTTCGAAGTTCGAATGTTGGGGGAATTGAGACTTGGGTGGCGTGGCGCTTACGCGGCCTTCTTGGTCGCCGCCTTGCCCTCGATAACGCCGAGGATGTCGCTCTCCTTCATGATGAGGAGGTCCTCGCCGTCGATCTTCACTTCGGTGCCGGACCACTTACCGAACAGGACGCGGTCGCCGGGCTTCACATCCAGGGGAACGATCTTGCCCTGCTCGTCGCGGGCGCCGGGGCCAACGGCGACGACCTCACCCTGCTGGGGCTTCTCCTTGGCGGTGTCGGGAATGATGATGCCGCCAGCGGTCTTGGTGTCCTCCTCGACGCGCTTTACGACAACGCGGTCATGCAAGGGACGGAAAGTCATGGGATACCCTCATGATACAAATGGTTGATCATGCTCAAGAAACGAACCCGAAGCAGGGCAAGCGCACCTTTCGGGTTGCATACGCGCCGTGCCGTCCTATGCGGGACAGCGGCAACGCAGCGCCTATATGTGGAGGCCTGCTAGCACTGTCAAGTCTTGAGTGCTAGCAGCGGCCGACGATGTGAGAGATGCCGGTCCCGGCAATTACCGGATTTTCCCCGAGACGAGGCGCCCATTGTCGGCGGGATAATTGTTCGCCGCTTCGGATCTCATAACAAAAATTGATTTCTCGGCGGACGATGCATCCCGTTTCGCCGTGCCGCAAGAACTATGCCGACGTCCGATGATTGCCTATTTGCTTTCCCGCGGCCTCCAAAAAAGAACGACGCGCCGACTGGTAGGCGGCGCGTCTATCAATGTTCTGATGATAACTTGAAATTAGACAGCGAAATCGTTGATTTTCGCACCCTTGCTCAGCTTTGCGACGAGCCAATTCGGCTTTCTGCCACGGCCGGTCCAGGTTTCGGACCGATTGTCCGGATTCATGTATTTCACGGCGACGGATTTTCCGCCGCGGCCACGGCCGCCAAACAACTCTCCCACGGAAAAGCCAGCGTTCTCGGCAAGTGATGCAATCTTATGCTTCAACTCGGCGCGCTCACGGTCTTTTGCTGCATTCAACGCCTTCTGGGCACGCGCAATGTGGTCGGTCAATTCCTTCACCGACATCTTGTCGTAATTAATACTTGCCATTCGTCACTCCGTTGGTCGTCCGGCCTGCTTAGGGGTGCTTCGAGCTGGTCTTCGATACGGCCGAATTTGCTGCCATTCAAAACCTTCTCGAAATGGATAAAGCTCGCTCTTGCTTTCATGCTTCGCACACGCAGTATCAACTTCTGCGAGCGAGAAACAGCCCTCAAGCCGCGCGAACGTCGTTTGCAGGTCGTTCAGTAAAATCTTTTCTGGGCTTTCGTCAAGGCCGAGAAAGTATTCTTGGCCGACTATTCGCTCCGCAATGCATCAATTGGATTAAGATATGCTGCGCGGCGTGCCGGAAACAATCCGAAACAGACGCCGGTTGCAGCCGCAGCCGCAAGGGCTCCGCCGAGCACGGTGGGAGAGACAAGAACCGGCCAATTCGCGACAAATGCAATCATGGCGGACGCCGAAACGCCGATCCCAATGCCGATCAATCCGCCCAGCAGGCACAAGGAAACGGCCTCGACGAGAAACTGCAGGAGGATGTCGCGCCTGCGGGCGCCGACCGCCATCCTGAGCCCGATCTCGCGCGTGCGCTCGGTCACGGAGACAAGCATGATGTTCATGATGCCGATGCCGCCGACGATCAGCGAGATTACGGACGTCGCGGCGAGCAGATAGCTCAGGGTCGTCAGCACCTCGCTGCGGGCTTTCATCGTTTCTGCGAGGTTCCGCACCGAGAAACTGTCCTCGGTGTTGGCTCTCGTCTTGCGGCGCTGCCGCAGGAGGCTCTCAATATCCTCCTGGACCTCGACGATATCGGCCCCTTCGTCGACCTTCACGTAGATGCGCCCGACGCGGTCGTTCTGGATCTGGCTTTTTCCCGATACCCTGAGGCGCGCCGTCGTGATCGGCATCAGCACGATATCGTCCTGATCGCGCCCCATGACCGATTGGCCTTTTGCAGTGAGAACGCCGATCACCTCGAACGGCACGTTTCTGATGCGAATGGTTGCGCCAACGGGATCCTCGCCCGGAAAAACCTCTTTGGCCACGGTGGCGCCCAGAATGGCCACCTTGGCGCCGCTGCGCACATCCGCGGGCTCGATATCGCGGCCGGATGCAATCGGCCAGTCGCGCACCATCGTGTAGTCCGCGTGCACGCCGCTCAGGCTCGAGGTCCAGTTGGCGCTGCCGCGGACGACGGGGCCCGAATCCTCGATCTGGCCGGCGACGCCGATCACACCGGAAACCTTGTCGCGAATGCCGGTCACATCGCTCTCGCTCAGCGGGATGTCCGTGCCGGCGCCCCCCGCGCGTCCCATGACGCGCATGGATCCCGGAAACACGACCAGCATGTTGGTGCCGAGCGCCTTGATCTGCTTGTCGACCTCGCTCGAGGCTCCGGTGCCGACGGCGACCAGGATGATGACGGACGCGACGCCGATGACGATGCCGAGCGTGGTCAGCACCGAGCGCAACAGGTTGACGCGGAGTGCGCGGATCGCGATCAGGATGCTGTCCCAGATATTCATGACGCCCCACCTTCCGGCACCGCTGCGCCGCCGCCCGTGTAGGGGACCTGGCGGGTGTCGTCGACGATACGGCCGTCGCGAAACGTGATCCGGCGCCCGGCCCAGAGCGCGATCTCCGGCTCGTGGGTAACGACGACGACGGTGATCCCCTCCCGGTTGAGCTCGGCGAAGAGCTGCATGATCTCCTCGGAGGTGCGGCTGTCGAGCGCGCCGGTCGGCTCGTCAGCGAGCAACAGCTTCGGGTTGTTGATCAACGCGCGTGCAATGGCGACGCGCTGCTGCTGGCCGCCCGAGAGCTGGCGCGGCGTGTGACCCATGCGGTTGGCAAGGCCGACTTGCTCGAGGCGCTTTCGCGCCATGGCCTCGCTGTCGGCGGGCCGGGGGTTGGCGTACAGCAACGGCAGCATGACCTGCTCAAGCGCGCTCGTGCGCGGCAGCAGGTTGAACTGCTGGAAGACGAAGCCGATGCTCCGGTTTCTAAGGTCTGCGAGCTCGTCCACGGAGAGCGTGCCGATGTCGCGCCCGTCGAGTGCGAGCTCACCCGAGGTCGGCACGTCGAGCGCACCGATCAGGTTCATCACGGTCGATTTGCCGGAGCCGGAGGGGCCCATGATAGCCACGAAGTCGCCTTGAGCGATGTCGAGCGTGACGTGGTCGAGCGCTGCGAGATCCTGGTCGCCGACACGATAGACCTTGGTCAGTTCGCGCGCCGAGATAAGGGGTGGACCAAGGGTGGGCGCGCCCTGGCGCGGCTCGGTGTCTGCTCGCTCGATGACGGTCACGACCTCACATCCCGCGCGCGCGTGATCACAGGCTCGCCTTCCTCGAGCTCGCCGCCGACGATCTCGGTGAACTGGTCGTCTGCGAGCCCGATGCGAACCGTGCGCTGCTCCGGCACGCCTGTCTTGCCCAACACCCAGACGGTCGCCGGGCGCACGGCCTCGCGGCCGTCCTTCCAGCGCTGGAACGCCATCCGCTGGCTGTCGCTCAGCGTCGGGGCCAGGGCCTGCTCGATGCGCGTCATCATCCTCTGGCGGAACTCGCCGCGGTCGCGCCCGGGCCCGCCGCCGATGAAGCTCGTCTGCTCGTTGCCCGCGCTCATCTCCTTCCTGAGCTGCTCCATGACCTGACGCACGGCCGCGACCTGCTCGTCGCTGAGCGCGACCTCGGTCTTGAGCCGCTCGACCATCTGGCCGCCCCGTCCACCCTGACCACCGCCATTGCCGCCGCGCTCCTGACGGCTCGCCGCGACGTCCGTCTTGGGCTTGAAGCGCAGCGCATCGTTCGAAATGCGCAGCGCGCCGTCGCGCGTTGCCGACACGATCATGACGTTGGCCGTCATGCCGGGGAACAGCTTGCGGCCCTCGTTGGCGGCTTCGATGATGACGGTGTAGGTGACGACGCTGTTCAGCTCCGTGGCGGCGAGGCGGACCTGCGTGACGCGCCCCTCGAACTGCTTGTCGGGGTAGGCATCGACGATGAACGTCGCAGGATTGCCCTCCGCCACCGCTCCGACGTCGGCCTCGTTCACCTGGGCCTCGATGCGGATGCGCGAGAGATCCTGTGCGATCTTGAACAGCTCGGGGGCCTGCAAGCTTGCTGCCACGGTCTGGCCGGGGTCGACCGTGCGCGAGATCACCGTGCCATCGATGGGAGACCGGATATCGGTGCGTTCGAGATCGACGGTGGCCTGCTCGAGCGACGCCTTGCGTTGCGCGATGGTGGCATGGGCGCTCGCCACCTGCGCCTCGGCGACCGCGATGTCGGCCTTGGCGACGTCGCGATCCCGCACAGCGGTCTCCAGTGTCAGTTGCGGCGACAGCCGCTTGTCCGCGAGGCCCTGCTGACGCGTGACGTTCGTTTCGGCGGCAAGCAGAACGGCCTTCGACTTTTCAAGGGCTGCCTGCTGGTTGGCGAGCGCTGCCTCGGCCGCCTCGAGGTCGGCTTTGGCCTGGGCAACCTTGGCGGCGAAGGTTTTAGCGTCAATGGTGGCCAAGATATCGCCGGGCTTCACCTCACTATTGAAGTCTACCCTGACGTCTTCAACCTGTCCTGAGAGCTGGGAGCCCACGCTCACCGTCACGAGGGCGCGCACCGGGCCTGACGTGGACACAATCTTGCGGATCTGCCCCTTCGAGGCCGGCACGGTCTCGTAAACAACGCCCTTGCTGCCGGACGTGGTGGAGCCAAACAGCCAAAGCGCGGCGAGACCGGCCGCGGCGACCGGAATTGCAAGGGTAAACAGGGAACTCAGGCGGCTTCTCATGGTTTTTTGTCTGCTTGGGCCACGGATAAGGCAACTACTCGTACTAAAGGACGGAATTGCAGTGCATTTCCGTCGCACCGACGTTGATCCGCATCACCTTCACCCGCTCTGACGCAAAATGGCCACATCGATGAACGGCAGATGAACGCCACATTCAGGATGAGTTCAGCGGCGTGATCTTAGGTTGGGCTCACCCTGAGATCCTATCTTCCCCGGCGTGATCCACGGGGGTGCACCGCTCTGGGTCGGTGCACCCCCACCCCCCTTAACCGCCGGCTCTCAACGTCGCCTCTCAGCGACGGTGGCCAATCTCCCGACAACGCTTGAACGGAACCTCCCGAGCCGGTAGGCATTGGGGCGACAATGGTTTTCGCACAAGCCGGAGTAGCGCCGCCGTGACCTTCAAACTCCCTGACCTTCCCTATGCCTATGATGCGCTCGCGCCCTATATGTCGGCCGAGACGCTCCAGTTCCACCACGACAAGCATCATCAGGCCTATGTCGACAACGGCAACAAGCTGATCGTCGGGTCGGGGCTCGAGGGCAAATCGGTCGAGGAAATCTGCGTCGCGGCCTATGCCGGCAAGAACCAGCCGCTCGTCAACAACATCGGCCAGCACTACAATCACATCCACTTCTGGCAGTGGATGAAGAAGGGCGGCGGCGGCAACAAGCTGCCGGGGTCGGTGCAGAAGCTCGTCGACGGCTACGGCGGCTTCGACAAGGTGCGCGCCGACTTCCTCAATGCCGGCGCCACGCAGTTCGGCTCGGGTTGGGCCTGGCTCGCGGTCAAGGACGGCAAGCTCGAAGTCACCAAGACGCCCAACGGCGAGAACCCGCTCATGTACGGCGCCCAGCCGATCCTCGGCGTCGACGTGTGGGAGCACAGCTATTACATCGACTATCGCAACGCGCGCCCGAAGTATCTCGAGGCCTGGTTCGACAACCTCGTCAACTGGGAGCACGTCGAGGAACTGGCGGGCTAAGGCCAGCGGCGCATTGCTGAGAATTGAAGCGTGGGACTCCAAAGTCCCGCGCTTTTTTTGCGCTGGTCACAATCTCAATGACCGATGCCGCGGGTAGGCCCTGGATGGCCGGGTCAAGCCCGGCCATGGTGTGACATGTGTCGTAAGCCCCGACCGATGTCAGCGGCGGTACCAGCCGGCGAGGGCGGAGACGACGCTTTCGTCCTCGGGCACCTGGATGTCGACCGAGAAGCGGCGGTCCGGGATCGCGACCGGCGCGGGAACGCCATGGCGGTCGCGCAGCAGCGCCGAGACGCGGATCACGAGATCCTGCGATCCTGCTGCCGTGGGTGTCACGAGCCAAGCCCACCGGCCGAACGTCGCCGGGTCGTGGGCCGCGAGCGCCTGTTTTGCGTTCATGAACTGCGTACGCTCGGACTGGCGCTCGATCTCGAAGGCTTCGGCGTTACCGTACAGGCTGACGGACAGGGTCTCGAAGTTGTGGCCCTGTTGCGCGAGGCCCGCCAAAATCTGGCGGCTCAGCGTGACCTCGACGCTGGCCGGCGCCCCGAGCCACAGGGCGTCCGGCACGTGATGGGCGAGAAGGCCCGCATCGACGGCGCGTGCGAGATCGTCGGCGGAGATGACCTGCGTTGCGGGCCGGGGGGCCGGCGGCTCCGGGCGGCGCTCGGCGGCTTGCGGCGGTGGCACCGTTTCCTGCCGCTGCTGTTCAACGTGCGCATTGCGGCTCTGACGCGCCATGGCCAGAAACGCGGCATCCGCCTCGACCTCCGGGAGGTCCGACAGCGGGCGGACCCGAACGCCAGGCCCCGCCTCAGCGACAGGCCCCGGTGCAACGGCCGGGCTCGCCGGGCGCGCCTTCGGAATTGCCGGGCTCTGCGGGGCGGCGCTGCGCTTCTGGGGCAACGGCGGCAGCGCCTCGGTTTGCTCAGGCGGCGGCTCTCCCGTGGCGCGCCGTGCGGCTTCGCGCTCGCTCATCTCGCGCAAGGAGGACGCGGCAGTGCTCATGCGGGCGATGACGCGGGCGATGCCGTCGACGTCGCGCGGGGCGAGCATCGCAAGCTTGCGGAAGGCGAGCGGCAGCTTGGTCGTCGCCAGCGTCTCGGCGCGAACGGGCACCAGGATATTGAGCGGCAGCGTTTCGCGGGCGATGTCCGTCAGGCCCACCGACTGGACCGAGGACTCGGTCCAGGCGACGATGACCGCCTCGAACTGCCGGAGCCGTGCGCTGCGCTCGGGGCGCGGCGTGTCGGGCTCACCATCGAACGAGACGAAGTGGCCGCGCCCCATGAGCGCCGCTCCGAGGTCCCTCGCCAGGTTTCCGTCCTTTGGCACATGACAAATGAGTATGCGTGCCATGCTGGTGTCCCTGAACCGCGCGGCCCCATGCCACGCGCCTTACGCCAACATACCGGTACGCATTAAGCCGCCCCGCGGGCGGGTACTTCTTCGAGGGCCGGCGCTAACGGCTCCGGCCCGTGATCGACTTCACGATGATGTTCTTGATCGTGGTAGCGATGGTGCGCGAGATCGAGCGCTGCAGATCCTTGCCGATCATCTCGCCCATGCCCTGGCTCGGGCGGCCCTTGCGCTTGCCGTCCGCAGTCGTGCCTCCGCCACCGCCGCCGAAGATGATATCGCCCCAGCCGCCGCCGCTGCCGGAATTCGCCTCCTCGGCCGCCGCATTGGCGCGCTTGGCGAGGATCTCATGCGCGCTCTCGCGATCGACGGCTTCCTCGTACTTGCCGTAAACGGGGCTGTACTCGATGACGCTCAGACGCTCGTCCTCCGAAACGGGCCCGATGCGACCCTCCGGCGGTCGGATCAGCGTGCGCTGGACGATGGAGGGCTCGCCCTTGTTCTCAAGCATCGAGACGAGCGCCTCGCCGACCTTCAGCTCGAGGATCACGCGCTCGGTGTCGAGGTCCGGGTTCTTGCGGAAGGTCTCGGCGGCGGCCTTGACGGCGCGCTGCTCCTGGGGCGTGAAGGCGCGCAGTGCGTGCTGGACGCGGTTGCCGAGCTGGGCGGAAACAGAGTTCGGCACGTCGAGCGGGTTCTGCGTGATGAAGTAGACGCCGACGCCCTTCGAACGGATCAGGCGCGCGATCTGCTCGATGCGCTCGAGAAGCGCCTTCGGCGCCTCGTTGAAGAGCAGATGCGCCTCGTCAAAGAAGAACACGAGCTTGGGCTTCGGCAGGTCGCCGGCTTCCGGCAGGGTCTGCCACAGCTTGGTCAGCATCCAGAGCAGGAACGTCGTGTAGAGACGCGGCTTCTCCATCAGCTTGTCGGCGGCGAGCAGGCTGATCACGCCGCGGCCGTCGGGTGCGACGCGCATGAAATCGTTGATGTCGAGCGAGGGCTCGCCGAAGAACTCGTCCGCGCCCTGCTCCTCTAGAACCAGGAGGCGGCGCTGGATCGCGCCGACCGAGGTCGTTGCCACGTTGCCGTACTTCTGGACGATCTCCTTCGAGCGCTCGGCCACATTGGTGATGATGGCGCGCAGGTCCTTGAGATCGAGGATCGGGATTTTCTCGTCGGCGGCGATGCGGAAGGCGATGTTCAGGACACCTTCCTGCACCTCATTGAGCTCCAGCATGCGCGAGAGCAGGAGCGGGCCCATGTCGAGGACGGTTGCTCGGATGGGATGGCCTTCCTTGCCGAACACGTCCCAGAAGATGGTCGGATAGGCGCGGGCGTGCCAATCGGAGCCGAGGCCGATCTCGTCAGACCGCTTGACGATGAAATCCTTCGGCTCGCCGACCGCGGCGATGCCGGAGAGGTCGCCCTTGATGTCGGCTGCGAAGACCGGGACGCCGGCAGCGGAAAATCCTTCCGCGAGCACCTGCAGCGTCACCGTCTTGCCGGTGCCGGTGGCGCCCGTGATCAGACCATGGCGGTTCGCGAAACGCAGATCGAGATATTCAGGCTTCGTGCTCTTGCCGAGGAAGATCTTTCCGTCCTGAAGTACCGACTGGCTCATCCCGTTCTCCGAATTGACACCGACCGGCCCGCTCCGGGGCCGGTTGCGCAATCTACGAGCCCGCCACGACTCGGGTCGCATTCGCCTCCTGGCCCTCATTGCATGAGGCTGGCCGCAAATGCAAATTCAGTTGCATGGCCCTCTCCGTCAAGCTGGGGAAATGTCATTGTCAGGCGAATTAAGGAACGACACCCGGCTGCGGGCCGCCGCGCAATCGTCGCCCAACTGTCGCATACCGCGATTTCCGCGTGCGCAATCCGCCGCTTTTCCCTATAGAGCAAAAGGCAAAGCTGGGGGTCTTTTGGGCCCCGCGACAACACCTCTTCCGATCAACGGAGTCCCTCGCTCAATGACGGCCGCTGGCAGCACCCAAGGCGATTCTGCAACACCACTTGCGGCAGATTTCGAGGCGGCGACACGCGACCAGTGGCTGGCCCTCGTCGACAAGGTCCTCAAGGGCGCCGATTTCGAGAAAAAGCTCGTCACGCGTACGGCCGACGGCATCCGGCTCGAGCCAATCTACGCTCGTGGGACCAGCGTGCCTGCGCTGCAGGCGGCGGTGCCGGGGCATGCGCCGTTCACGCGTGGCGCGAACAGCGCCATCAAGGGGCTCGGCTGGGAGATCCGCCAGCGCATCTCGGCGAGCGACGCCGAGACCGCCAATCGCCAGATCCTCACCGAGCTCGACGGCGGCAGCAACGGTATCCTGCTCGACATCGAGGCTCCGGGAAAGACCGGATGCCGGATCGCAAGCGCCGCCGACATGACGGTGGCGCTTTCCGGCATGCGGCTCGACCTGGCGCCGGTCGAGATCAACGCGGGTCTCGGCGCGGCGGATGCAGCGGCGCAGCTCATCTCGGCGCTCTCCGGTCTCGGCATCCCGGCAAAATCGGCGCAGATTTTCCTCGGGCTCGATCCGATCGGCTCGCTCGCGCGTTGGGGGACGCTGCCGGCGCCGGTGCAGCAGGCGCTGGTCGAGACCATCGCGCTCGCCAGCGAGGCGCATGACGCGGCGCCGCTTGCGCGCACGGTCAAGGTCGATGCCACGGTCTATCACGAGGCCGGCGCGACCGAGGCGTTCGAGCTTGCGGCACTCGGGTCGACGCTGATCGCCTACCTTCGCATGTTCGAGGCGGCCGGCGTGGCTCCCGGCGATGCGCTGGCCCAGATCTCATTCACGCTATCGTCCGACACGGACCTCTTCGCGACCGTCGCCAAACTGCGCGCGGCGCGCCGTATCATCTGGCGCATCGCCGACGCATCGGGCGCGGGCGAGGCGGCGTCGAGCCTGCATCTCTCCGCCCATGCCTCGTTCCGCATGCTGTCCAAGCGCGATCCCTGGACCAACATGCTGCGCTCGACGCTCGCGTGTGCGGGCGGCGTGCTCGGCGGTGCGGATGCGATCATGGTGCTGCCGTTCACGGCGGCGCTCGGAGAGGCGGACGACATCGCGCGGCGCATGGCGCGCAACATCCAGATCGTGCTGCAGGAGGAATCCTGGCTCGGGCGCGTGATCGATCCAATGGGCGGGGCCTGGTACATCGAGGCGCTGACCGATGAGATGGCCAAGGCCGCCTGGACATTGCTGCAGGAGATCGAGGGCAAGGGCGGTATTCTCGCCGCGCTCGATCAGGGCTTCGTTCAGGACAAAATCGCCGCCGACGCTGCGGCACGCGCGAAGGCCATCGCCACCGGACGCCAGGACCTGACGGGCGTGTCGGCCTTCCCGCTGCTTGGCGACGACGGCGTGACGGTGACGGCGGCACGGAAGGCTCCGGCGGTTCGTGGTGCCGAGATGGTGCGCCCGCTCGCGCCGCACCGGCTGGCCGAGCCGTTCGAGGCGCTGCGCGACGCGGCTGACGCGCACGCCGCGAAGACCGGCCACGCGCTTACCGTGTTCCTTGCGAGCCTCGGCCCTGTGATCGAGCACACCGCGCGCTCAACGTGGATCAAGAACTATCTCGCGGCCGGCGGCATCGCCGCGCTGACCTCGGACGGCTACGCGTCTGCCGACGAGGCTGCGACGGCGTTCAAGGCATCGGGGGCCGCGGCGGCCTGCATCTGCTCGTCGGATGCCCTCTACGCCGAGCATGCGGAGGCAACCGCCAAAGCGCTCAAGGCGGCCGGCGCCAAGCTCGTCCTCATGGCCGGGCGGCCCGGCGAACGGGAGGCCGCGCTCAAGGCGGCCGGGGTGGACCAGTTCCTGTTCGCGGGCGCCGATGCGGTGGCAACCCTCAAGGGGCTTCAGGACAAGCTCGGAATTTCGTAAGGTACGGCTATCCGGCGGAAAACTCTCGCGTTCCGGGCCAAGTGCCCGTCAGGAAACGGCTCAAGGCATGACCAGCAGCATTCCGGATTTCACCAAGATCAACCTCGAGGGGGCGCGCAAGCCCAACGGCGTGGCGCATGAGCCGCCCGCGCCCAAGAAGGACGAGGTGTTCACGACGCCGGAAGGCATTCCGGTGAAGCCGATCTATACGGATTCCGACACGGCCAGCCTCGACTTCCTCGACACGTGGCCCGGCATCGCGCCCTATGTGCGCGGCCCCTATCCGACGATGTACGTCACGCAGCCGTGGACGATCCGCCAGTATGCGGGCTTCTCGACGGCGGAGGATTCCAACGCATTCTACCGGCGCAACATCGCGGCCGGCCAGAAGGGCCTCTCGGTCGCGTTCGATCTCGCGACGCACCGCGGCTACGATTCCGACCACCCGCGCGTGCGCGGCGATGTCGGCATGGCCGGAGTGGCCATCGATTCCATCTACGACATGCGGACCCTGTTCGACGGCATCCCGCTCGAGCAGATGACCGTGTCCATGACCATGAACG
>CAZDUD010000105.1:0-12002 GCA_964508485.1 uncultured Hyphomicrobium sp.
TGTGGCGCATGTCGAACAGCGGCGCCAGCTCCTCGTTGAAGATCCGCTCCTGCTCCGCCCGCGTCTTGGCGTGGAGCACCTTGGCCGGATTGCGCCCGTGCAGCCGCGACACCCAATGTCCCATCGTGATGAAGCTGCCGAGCAGCCCCTGCCGATAGAACCGGCGCGCGAAGTAGCTGATGCGACGCCGCCCGAGCATGTCGCGCCCTTCCCAGTAGGCGCGCGTCGCAGCATCGAGTTGGGGCGCCAGCAGCGTATCGTAGATCCTGGCCGTCTCGGCATCCGCCGCCGAGACGAAGAAGCGCGCGAAGGTCTCGTAATCGGGCGCCTGCCGCACGATGGCCTGCTTGAGCTTGTTCAGCGCCACATGCGCGGGATTGAGATCGAGCGCGGTGACACGCACATCCTCCGCAGTCACGTAGGAGAGTACGTTGCAGCCACCCGACGCGATGGCCGCGACCGACTGGCCCGGCTTGAGCGCCAGGGCAGCGAGGTCGACGACCGGATCTTCCCAGATCTGCGGATAGACGAGGCCCGAGAACGCCCAGGTGAAGAACCGCTCCTCGAGGCCCTTGCGGCTCGCAGCCCCGTACCGGTGCACCGCCTCCGCAAGACGGTGGTTGCGCCGCCCATGCAAAGCGCCTTCACCTTGTACGTGCGCCTCGGCCGCTCCGCCCATTGCAGTCCCCCGCATATGCTTATTCGATCCGGCCTCGACTAAAGGTGTCATATTGCAGCCCTGTGACAGGGTGGCACGGCCGTGTGGAGACACCGCGGAAAGGCCTGGGTTTGGGAGCGACTGAGGCCCCGTCCGGCTTGCCTCAAGGCCTGAGATCGCTTAGACGGGGCGTCTGAGATCGATGCCTGGGGCCAGCCGCCCGGCTCTTTAAAGGATTTTCCCCATGACCGCCCGCACTGCCCGCAAAGTCGAGATTCAGAAGAAGAAGGCTCGCCGCGCCATTCCGCGCAAGAAGGTGACCCGCATCCAGGGCAACACCACCGCGGCCCGCAAGCGCCTCAAGAAGCTTGCCGGCAAGGCCCGCACCGCAAAGGCCAAAGTCTCGGCCTGATCGCGCTTCAGCGCCGGAACACCGTCACGGCCTCCACGTGCGCTGAGTACAGGAACTGATCGATCGGCGTCACCGGGCCCATCCGGAAGCCGCCGTCGATGAGTGTGCGCGCGTCCCTGGCGAACGTTGCCGGGTTGCACGAGACGGCGATCACAAGCCCCACCCTGGACTTCGCGAGCCGCTCCGCCTGCTCCGCCGCCCCCGCCCGCGGCGGATCGAACACGACCGCGTCGAAGAAATTGAGTTCTCGCGCTGACAGCGGATCGCGGAAAAGATCGCGGACGATCGGCGTGACCGGCTTCAGCCCCTGCGCATGGCGCACCGCATTCGCCAGCGCCGCCACCGCCCGCTTGTCGCTGTCGTAGGCGGAAACCGCCGCACGCCGTGCCAGCGGCAGCGTGAGCGTCCCCACGCCCGAGAAGAGATCGGCCACGGTCTTTGCCGACTTCGGCAGCGCCTTGACGCAGAGGTCCGCGAGCAGCCGCTCGGCTTGCGGCACCGCCTGCAGAAAGAGCCCCGGCTCGATCTCGACCGCAACGCCGCCGATGGTGACGACGGGCTTCCCTGCCGCGACGATCACCTCGCCGCCGACCACCAGCCGCGCGAGCCGTAGCGCCTGCGCCATCACAGCGACTTCGGCTTTCTCATGCGGTGAGAGATCCTTGCGCCCGTTGTCGAACGACACATCGAGCCCATGGTCGAGCCGCGTCACGACGAGGCGACCGCCTGCGCGGTCCACCATGACGCGCCGTGCCAGGTCCCGCAGCCCCGGCACCGCGGAAACGATGAGCGGATCGAGCACGGGGCATTCCGCAAGATCCACGAGTGCGTGCTGCCCCTCCTCGCGGAAGCCGATGATGACCTCGGCGCCGCGCCGCTCGACACCGAGAAACGCACGCCGCCGCGAGGCGGCATCCACCACCACGATCGGCGCCACCTCGGCCGCGATCCCGCGATGCCGGAACGCCTCGACCACGAGCCCGCGTTTCCAGTCGCGGTAGAGCGTAGGCGACATGTGCTGGGCGAGACAGCCGCCACACGTCAGGAAATGCCGACAGACCGGCGCCGCGCGATCCGGGCTGTCGCTCAAACGTTGGAGCACATCGCCGCCAACGCGCCACCGCTCGCCGGGCAGCGCAAACGGCAGATAGACGGCGTCGCCGCCGCGCGTCGCGACGCCATCGCCTTTCGCGCCAAGGCGGTCGATGACAACTTCCGCACCCTCACTCATCGCACACCGCCCCAAGCAGGAATTCCTGATTGCCCGATCCACCCTCGATGGGGGACGCGATCACGCCCACGACCTGCCATCCTGGTAGACCACCGAGCCAGGCAGAGATCTTGTCTGCCTGCGCGTCGCGCACCGCGGCGTCGCGTACGATGCCGCCCTTGCCGATTGCCTCGCGCCCGGCCTCGAACTGCGGCTTGACGAGCGCGACCAGCCAGCAGCCTGCCTCCGCAAACGCGAGCGCCGCCGGCAGCGCCTTCTCGAGCGAGATGAAGCTCACGTCGGCCACAATCGCCCCGACGCGCTGCGGAATCTCACGTTCGGTCAGCCCACGCGCATCCTGACCTTCAAGCGAAGTGACGCGAGAGTCCTCCGCGAGACGCGGATGAAGTTGCCCATGCCCGACATCGACCGCGAAAACATGCTTTGCGCCACGCCGCAACAGGACGTCCGTGAACCCGCCGGTCGAAGCCCCGACATCAAGCGCCACGCGGCCCCGCGCATCGAACCCGAACGCATCGAGCGCAGCCTCGAGCTTGAGCGCGCCACGCGAAACGTAGTCTGATGGTTCTGCCAGCACGATCGGCGCATCCTCAGCCACCAGCGCGCCCGGCTTCAGCTCCGCAGCCCCGCCCACGCTGACGGCCCCGCGCACGATCAGGTCCCGGGCGCGCGAGCGCGTGGGTACGAGGCCCCGCATGAGAAGCACTTTGTCGAGCCGAAGGCTCATCGTCCCGATCCCAGAGAACTTTGTTGCCGCGTCTGGCGTTGCCTTAAAGGCAAGCTATATAACGAACGACCGTGTTCTCGTGCAGCAACAGTCATTTAGCTTACGACGGAGACCGCCGATGTTGACACCCGATCGCCGCACCTTCCTCTTTGCCGCCGGCGCCGCAACCCTCATGAGCGCGGCTTCGGCCGGCAGCCTCGGCCGGGCCTACGCTGCGGACCCCGCGCCTACCGGCCCGTTCACCCTTCCAGACCTTCCCTACAAGCCCGACGCCCTCGAGCCGCACATCGACGCCACGACCATGGGATTGCATCACGGAAAGCATCACCAGGCCTATGTCAACAACCTCAACAAGGCCCTCGCCGACCACGGCGAGCTCGCCAAGCTCCCGCTCGAGGAGCTGCTGGCCAAGCTCGACGAGGTCCCGGATGCCATCCGGACCTCCGTGCGCAACAACGGCGGCGGCCACGCCAATCACTCGATGTTCTGGCAGGTCATGGGCGCACCCGGCGGCCCCGGTCCTGAGGGCGATTTGAAAGCCGCCATCGACGCCGACCTCGGCGGCCTCGAAAAGCTGCAGGCAGACTTCAACGCCGCCGGTGGCAAGGTCTTCGGCTCGGGCTGGGTCTTCGTCACCGTCGACAAGGACGGCAAGCTCGCCCTCGTCTCGAAGCCGAACCAGGATACACCGGTCATGGAGGGCAAGATGGTCCTTTTCGGCAACGACGTCTGGGAGCACGCCTATTACCTGAAGTACCAGAACAAGCGCCCGGACTACCTCAAAGCCTGGTGGAACGTCGTCAACTGGAAGGCTGTCGGCGAACGCTACGCCGCCGCCAAGGCCGGCACGCTCAAGATCTAGCCTTCCCAAGCGATAGGACCCTCTCCCCTTGATGGGGAGAGGGTCACGCCAGCTAGTCCTTCACGGCGTATTTCCCCGGCCCGTTGGCGGCGAGCAGCAGCAGACCTCCCGCCAGGGCAAAATTCTTCATGAAATTGATGAACTGCCCCTGGCCGCCGTCACCGGACCAAGCTGTATGAAAGACGAGCGCGGTGATGATGCAGAAGCCCGCAAGTGCCAGCGCCGCCCAGCGCGAGTATACGCCGAGCAGGACCGCAAGCCCGCCACCAAGCTCGGCAAGTATGGCGAGCGGCAGCAGAAAACCTGGCAAACCGTACGCTTCCATATACCCGGCGGAGCTGGCGTAACCGGTGATTTTCTCGAACCCGAACACGATGAACAGCGGCGCGATGAGAAGGCGCGCGACGAGGCTCGCAAGGTCATGGTTGAGTGTCATGGGATGAACCTGTGTGGATGAAGGTGGGCCCGACTGCACCCCCATACTATCCGCTTCGGGCGCATCCGCACCACACGATCAGGTCGTTGCCGCACTGATGAGCCCGGCCGAAAGCCAGCCGTTGAGATACTGCGCCACGCGCACCGCCGCCGTATCCGGATCGTCAAACGTCGCTGCCATTTCGGCGAGCCCCGCAAAGGACTTGCCGCGGGCCGCCTCAGCCCAGAGCATGTGTTCCTCGGGGGCGAGCCTGCGCACCGTCGGCGTTCCCTCGCGTCGCCACACGAGATAGGTCTGCGGCTCCGCGAAGAGTTGCACATCCGGCGCGGTATCCTCGTTCTTGAGTGCGAGCCAGATGTCGAACGCATTCGTCCGGAACGTGAGAAGCCCCGCGGACGGATGCGGAACGAACATGAGGCTTCCCCACGTCTCGGGCGGATGCGCCGCGAGCGCCGAGAGATCGAGCACCGTTGCATCGGCGGCGTCGAACGCGAGATCGAGCTGACGTTCGAGCAGCGCAATTTCTCGCAGCTCGGGAGAAGCCCTGAAACCCTCGTGTGAGAGCAGCTCGGGAACATCGGACGCATACCAGCGCGCATTCGCGTGCCGCGACGGATAAAGCGCAACGTAGCTGCGTGCCATCCCCACGAACCGTGCGTCGCCCATGTGGCGCGCGAGGAGCGGATACGCACTCCGCACGACGTCGACAAGCCGCACCACGTAGGCATGGCGATAGACGCCGAACAGCACGGCATTGGTCGTTCGCGAGTTGGGCGGGATGAGCGCCAGCACATCATCCGCACCCTCGACGATGGCCGCTTGGAACCGCCGTTGCAGCTCGGCAAGGGAAGGAGTTTCAGGCTGCGGCATGCATCCGCTCCAGCTCCTCGGTAGCCACCGCGCGGGCCTGGTCCAGCTCGGCGACCAATTCGGCGAGCGGTGGAATGTGGTCGTCACGCTCGATGATGGCCGACACAGGCCCGAAATGACGCACCGCCGTACGGTAGAGATCCCACACCTCATCGCACACGATCGCATCGTGCGTATCGACGATGTGACTCATGTTGTGCTCATGTCCCGCGAGGTGGAACTGCACGATCCGCTCTTTCGGCACGCCGGCGATGAAGGCATGCGCGTCGAACTCGTGATTGAAAGCCGACACGAACACGTTGTTGACATCGAATACCAGCCAGCAACCCGTGCGCTTCGTAAGCTCCGCAATGAACTCCCACTCGCTCATTTCCGAGTGCGAGAACTGCACATAGCTCGACACGTTCTCGAGCGCGATCGCCTGCCCCAGATAGTCCTGCACATGCTGAACACGTGAGACAACGTGATCGAGCGCCTCCTGCGTATAGGGCACCGGCAAAAGGTCGTGCAGGTTGACGCCGTGCACGCCCGTCCAGCAGAGATGATCGGAGATGAAAACAGGCTCGGCCCGGGTTGCAAGCGCCTTCAGATCGCGCAGATAGTCCATGTTGAGGGGTGCCGTGGACGCAATCGAAAGCGAGACGCCGTGCATGACGATAGGATAACGCGCCCGGATGCGGTCCAGCATTTTGAGCGGCTGTCCGCCCGGAACCATGTAGTTCTCACTGATGACTTCGAACCAATCGATATTGGGCGTACCTTCGAGGATGTCCTGATAGTGCTGCGGCCGGAGCCCGAGTCCGAAACCGAGATAAGGCGGCTTATCCGATACGCGCGCGCTGAAATGACTGTTGGCGGCTGTGGTCACGGGCGGATCCTCCACTCGAAAAAATGGAATGTCCGGCGGCCCAACACAAGGCCGCCGGACACTTGTTGACGGACGGCCCTACTTCGCCGGCTCGAACTTCGCGCCTTCGACCTTCTCGCAGTCGGCCTGGCTCGACTCCGTGAAGCCCTGGCCCTTGCAGGCATTCTGGCCCTTGCAGGCGTTGGTCGCCGTCTTGCAAGCGCTCTGGCCCTTACAGGCATTGGCGCCCATGCAATGACCCTTGGCCTCCTCGGCAGAATAACTCGGGCTGGCAACGGCACCGGCGAGCAGCAGCGTGGCGGCAGCGGCGGCAAGAGCAGAACCGGATGTCACCGTGAGTTTCATGGGGTTTGTCCTTCCTTATGACGGTTTGCACTCCCCGGATGTTGAGGACAGCTTCCCGCCTCCGGGACAGCGGCAAGCATGTCCGGAACTACGATCCGCCGCGGAGCGGGTTTCAAATTGGCTCGTATAAAAAACTTGCGCGAACAGGCAATGCCTTAGGGCGTAGCCTTGAAGAGCTTGCCGCTGAACACGACCGGCCCCGTCGGCAACCCCGTCGGCGAGCCACCCTTAGGCTCGAGGCTTACGGCATAGGTGCCGTCCATCATCATGTCATGCATCTTGCCCGAGGACGCCATGGGGCGAACGTCCATCGCGCTGTCATCGTAAACACCGAGCGACTTCGGCTCCGGCATATCGTTGTGCACGAGCCAGAGTTGATAGGACTTCTCGGGCTCCGGCGGCTTCTGCATGGCCGAGATGACGAACTTATTGTTCTTCGTATCGCACGTGAGCAAAAATGCAGGTGAAGCTTCGCCGGTCTGCAGAACCGCAACATACTGCGTCGGCATTTGACGGCGCTGATAGTCCTGCCAGACGACGACGCCGGCGAGCGACGCGGCAAGCGCCGTCATGCCCGCGGCCATGTTCCGCCACCGGTCCGCACGCCGGACGATTGCCTGCTCGCGCGCCCTGAACGAGACGATATTCGATGAGAGCCCGATCTGCGCCCGGATCTTGTCGTAGAGGCCGGGCGGCGGCGGCACCGCTACCACGTCCTCGGCAAGCGGCCCGAGGCGTCGCTCCCAGCCCAGCACGGCCGCACTGAAGGCCGCATCGCGCTGGCGCCGCACCTCGGCCTCGGAACGCTCGGCATGCGATAGCGTTCCGAGAACATACTCGGCCGCCAGCGCATCGATGTCGTCGAGCCCGGTCATCGCTCGAGGCACCCTTTCAACTGTGCCAGGCTGCGGTGCAGCCAGGTCTTGATCGTTCCTTCCGGCCGGTCGAACCGCTTGGCGAGGGCCTCGCGGCTGAGCCCATCGAGATAGGCGAGCCGCACCATCTGCCGTTTGTCCGGCTCCAGCCCCTCGAGGCAGCGCCGGAGCCGTTCCACGTCCTCACGCCGCCCCAGCACCTCGACCGGATGCTCGTCGTCGCTTTCGAGGTCGTCGAGCTCCGCGACGTCCGCCTTGGGGCGCGCGGCCCACTTGCGCACCTCGTCGAGCGCCCGGTTGCGGACGATCGCCGCCATCCAAGTCACGGGGGCTGCGATCTTGGGATCGAAATCCCCCGCCCGCTCCCAGACCTTGAAATAGCAGTCCTGCACCACGTCCTCCGCGGCTTCCTTGCTGCGCAGGATACGCAGCGCGACCGCATAGAGTTTCGGGGCCGTCGCCTGGTAAAGCTCGGCAAAGGCTGCTTCGTCCCCCTGCGCCACGCTGGCCAGGAGCACATCCAGCTGTTGGCGCGAAGAATCCATCCCTGCCCACGTTTCGGGGTGCCTGTTCCCCGGTCCTTATGATCCGAATGCCATCCGGTGTCGAGACAGGAGCACCAGCTTGCCTTAATCAGTGATGGGAAGTCCCGCGGGCAGCAACCCCTCGGAGCAAACGACCCCAATCGCTATACGGAGGCCCCCTTGCCGAGTTTCGGCCCAACGAGCGCTTTTGCGCCTATTTTGCTGCTATCTGCCTCGAACATCTTCATGACGTTCGCCTGGTACGGGCATCTCAAATACAAGACCACCGCCCTCTGGATTGCCATCCTGACCAGCTGGAGCATCGCCTTCTTCGAATATTGCCTCGCCGTCCCCGCCAACCGGTTCGGCTCCTCGGTCTACACGACCGCCGAATTGAAAACGATCCAGGAGGTGATCACGCTCACGGTCTTCGCAGGATTCTCGATCCTCTATTTGAAAGAGCCGTTGACCATCAACCACCTCGTGGGCTTTACGCTGATCGTCGCCGGAGCCTATTTCATCTTCAAAGGCCCGCTGTGAGTTTCTCCTGATGAACCGCCTGAGCACCGCCATAACCGGGATCGACGCCGCCAACAGCGCCGACCCGAGCCGCATCCGGATCGACGGAACTGAGATCCCGGCAGAGCTGGCCTACGGGCAGCGCATGTCCGCCATGCTGGCCCGCGTCTATCCTGATGCCTCCGAAGCCCTGCGCCTCGCCGTGCGCGCCCAGCACATACGCCGCTGGGAGGTGCCGCGGTCTAGCTATCCCATGGATCGCGGCGGCTACCTGCGCTGGCGCAAGGACCTTGGCCGCAAGCATGCCGAATGGGCCGGCGAGATCCTGGCTCGCAGCGGCTACGGTGAAGAGGAGATCGCCCGCATAGGATCGCTGCTCCGCAAGGAGAACCTGCGCCGCGATCCCGAGACGCAAGCCCTGGAGGACGTCGCTGCGCTCGTCTTCCTTGCCCACTATGCCGAAGACTTCGCCGCCAAGCATCCGCCCGAGAAGGTCGTGAGCATTCTCGCCAAGACGCTGGCTAAGATGTCGGAGCACGGCAAGGCGGCCGCCTGCACGCTCGATCTTCCACCCGCCGTGCACCAAGCGCTGGAGGCGGCGGCCGCACAGTCGGACGACCCATGAACCCGGCGCTCCAGAGCCTCGCCGTCGTGTTCGCGAGCCATGGAGACCGCGGCGGCGCTTCGCCCAATGCAGCTTTGCAAAGGCAGGCTGAGGCCGTGCGCGCGCTGACGGGCCTCAATGTTCTGACGGGGATGCTCAAGGGCGATCCCACCATCGAGCAGGCCGTTGCAGACGCTGCCGCAACAGGCGCCGCGCGCGTTGTAATCTATCCACTGTTCATGGCTGACGGCTACTTCGTGCAGAAGGTGCACGAGCGCGTCCACACCGCGGGCGTGACACCCGAGCCGCAGATCCTGGCACCGCTCGGCCTCGACCCCGGCCTCCCTGACGTTCTCGTTCAGGAGGCCGCGGCCGCGGCGGAGACGAGGGGATTCGAACCCCTGAAATCCCGCCTCCTCATCGTCGGCCACGGCTCGAAGCTCGGCCCGGCGTCCGCCACAGCGACGCGCAAGGCCGCCGCACGCGCAGCCCTCGCCCGCCGCTTCGCGAGCGTCACCACAGCCTTCCTGGAGGAGGAGCCGTTCGTCGAGGACGCGCTCCGCGTAAGCACCACCCCAACCGTCGTCGCCGGCTTCTTCTTCGGCGACGGCATGCACGCAGGCGAGGATGTGCCCGACGCCATAGCGGAAACGGGCGCCAACGCCATCTATACCGGCGCCATCGGCAACAGCCCCGCCGTCGCCCCCCTCATCGCCGCGGCCCTCGAAGGCGCATACGAGCCCACGCCACAAGAAAAAAGCCGCGGAGCATAAACCCCGCGGCCTTCGTTGTCTCAAGAGGCGAAAACCCTACTCCCGCCGGCGGCGACCGCCGCCCTCACGCTCGCGCCGCGGCGGACGCTCGGCCGAGAACACCTCCTCCGGCTCGCCCTCGGCGCGCGGAATCTCCTGGCCGGTGACCTGATCGACGATCTTCATCGAGAGGCGAACCTTGCCGCGATCGTCGAAGCCCAGGAGCTTCACGTAGACCTCCTGGCCTTCCTTCACGACCTCTCCCACCGTCTGCGGACGGCCCTGAGTAAGCTGCGAGATGTGCACGAGGCCGTCCTTGGCGCCGAAGAAGTTCACGAACGCGCCGAACTCCATGATCTTGACGACCTTGCCCTTGTAGATCTGGCCGACCTCCGGCTCCGACGTGATGCCCTTGATGCGCGCCAGCGCCTTCTCGATGCTCTCGCGGTTGGCCGACGCGATTTTCACCGTGCCGTCGTCCTCGATGTCGATCTTGGCACCCGACTCGGCAACGATCTCGCGGATCACCGAGCCGCCCGAGCCGATCACCTCGCGGATCTTGTCGGTCGGGATCTTGATCGTCTCGATGCGCGGCGCGTACTCGCCGAGCTCCTCGCGGGCGCCCGTCAGCGCTTTCGCCATCTCGCCGAGGATGTGCAGACGGCCCCGATGCGCCTGCTCGACGGCGACCTTCATGATCTCCTCGGTGATACCGGTGATCTTGATGTCCATCTGCAGCGCGGTGACGCCGTTGGCGGTGCCGGCGACCTTGAAGTCCATGTCGCCGAGATGATCTTCGTCGCCGAGGATGTCGGACAGCACCGCGAAGTCATCGCCCTCCTTGATGAGGCCCATGGCGATGCCCGCCACCGGCGACTTCAAGGGAACGCCGGCATCCATCAGCGCGAGCGAGGTGCCGCACACGGTCGCCATCGACGACGAGCCGTTGCTTTCCGTGATCTCCGAGACCACACGCAGCGTGTACGGGAACTCGTCCTGCTTCGGCAGCAGCGGACGCACGGCGCGCCAGGCGAGCTTGCCGTGGCCGATCTCGCGGCGGCCGGGCGAGCCCATGCGGCCCGTCTCGCCAACCGAGTAGGGCGGGAAGTTGTAGTGGAGCAGGAAGCGCTCCTTTTTCGTGCCCTCGAGGCTGTCGATGTACTGCTCGTCCTCGCCGGTGCCGAGCGTCGACACGACGAGCGCCTGCGTCTCGCCGCGCGTGAACAGCGCCGAGCCGTGCGTGCGCGGCAGCACGTGAACCTCGCAGAGGATCGGGCGCACCGTCTCGAGATCGCGCCCGTCGATGCGCCGCTTCGTCTTCAGGACGTCGCCGCGCATGATGTCCATTTCCAGCGCCTTGAACGCGTCCGTCAGCAGCACCTTCTCGTTCGCGTCGTCGGCCGGGATCTCGATACCCTCGATAACCTTCTTCTTCGCCTCCGCCACGAGATCCTGGCGCTTGCCCTTCTCCTTGGTCGAGAACGCCGTCTTCAAGATATCGCCGGCGATGGTCGCGACCTGCTTCTTGTACTTGTCCTTGTCCGGGATCTGGATGTCCCAGGGCTCCTTGGCGGCCTTCTCGGCGAGCTTGATGATCGCCTGGATGACCGGCTGCATGTGCTTGTGGCCGAACATGACGGCCTCGATCATGAGCGCCTCGGGCAGCTCCTGCGCCTCGCTCTCGACCATCATGACGGCATCCTGCGTGCCGGCGACGACGAGATCGAGCTTGCTCTCGATCATCTCGTCGATCATCGGATTGAGCACGCACTCGCCGCCGATCACGCCGACGCGCGCCGCGCCGATCGGGCCGAGGAACGGCAGGCCGGAGAGCGTCAGCGCGGCCGACGCTGCGACCATGCCGACGATGTCGGGATCGTTCTCGAGGTCATGAGAGAGCACGGTCACAACGACCTGCACCTCGTTCTTGAAGCCCTCGACGAACAGCGGGCGGATCGGGCGGTCGATGAGACGCGAAGTCAGCGTCTCCTTCTCGGTGGGACGGCCCTCGCGCTTGAAGTAGCCGCCCGGGATCTTGCCGGCGGCATACGTACGCTCCTGGTAGTTGACGGTGAGCGGGAAGAAATCGATGCCGGGCTTCGGGCTCTTGGCGCCGACGACCGTCGCCAGCACGCTGGTCTCGCCGTATTGCGCATAGACGGCTGCGTCCGCCTGACGGGCCATGTGCCCGGTCTCGAGCTTGAGCGTACGCCCGCCCCATTCAATTTCCACGCGATGAATATCGAACATGTTCGTTCTTTCGTTCTATCTCTGTTTCATGTCTCTCTGATGCGCGGCTTCCTTAGCACGAATGCCGAC
>CAZDUD010000106.1:0-11991 GCA_964508485.1 uncultured Hyphomicrobium sp.
CGGTGAACATGGCTGCCGCGCCATCGACCCAGCGCGGGTCGGCCAGCACCGCCGACGCCGCGGAACTTCGCGCCCGCGATCAGCGAGCCCATATCGAGCGCCAGCAGCTTCTTGTCCTTGAGGCTTTCGGGAACGTCGCCCTGCACGATGCGCTGCGCGAGGCCCTCGGCAATCGCCGTCTTGCCGACGCCGGGCTCACCGATCAGCACGGGATTGTTCTTCGTGCGCCGGGAGAGCACCTGGATGGTGCGGCGGATCTCCTCGTCGCGCCCGATCACGGGGTCGAGCTTGCCGTTGGCGGCGGCTTCCGTGAAGTCGCGCGTATAGCGCTTCAGCGCCTCGAACGACTGCTCGGCCGACGCGCTGTCTGCGGTCCGCCCCTTGCGAATCTCGTTGATGGCCGTGTTCAAGCGCTCAGGCGTGACGCCTGCGTCAGCCAGGATCTTGCCCGCCTCCGAGCTCTTCTCGAGCGCCAGCGCAAGCAGAAGCCGCTCGACCGTGACGTACTTGTCTCCGGCCTTCTCAGCGATCTTCTCGGCATTGTCGAAAACGCGCGCCAGCTCAGGCGCAAGATAGAGCTGACCGGCACCGCCGCCGCTGACCTTGGGCCGCTTCGCGAGTAGACGCTCGACGGCAGCCAGCGCCGCCTTGGCATCGCCGCCGGCGCGCGCGATCAGACCGGACGCTGCTCCTTCGTTGTCTTCGAGAAGCACCTTGAGCAGATGCTCAGGCGCGAATTGCTGGTGTCCCTCACGGAGCGCGAGACTCTGGGCCGACTGCACGAACCCCTTGGCGCGATCCGTATATCTTTCGAAATCCATAGATTTTAACCTCCTCAGCGCGTTCGGCCGCCCTCCTTCGAGGCGCAAGGCCCAAACGCCGTCGCGAATGGATGGACTTGCGGCCGCAACCGAGCCCGAACGGCACCCGGCAAGCGACCGAATGAACGAGATATAGGTCTGCCTAGCACCGTATAAAGGGGCGGAACTTGCGCCGTATCAAAATGGCAGTCACGGCGGATGAGGAGCACGAATGACGGGCGTGGTTACAGGACTGTTTCGCTACCCCGTAAAGGGCCTCTCGCCCGACCCGCTGGAGCGCGTCACGGTGGCCGCGGCCGGGGCATTTCCGTTCGACCGTGCCTGGGCCATCGAGAACGGACCGAGCCGCTTCGACCCCGCCGACCCCAAGCCGGTCCCGGACATCAGCTTCCTGATCCTGATGCGCGATGAGCGGCTGGCGGCCCTCGAAGCCAGGTTCGAGGAGGACACCCAGCGCCTCGTGCTTCTGCGCAGCGGCCGTCAGGTCGCGAGCGGCGAGCTTTCGACGCCCTCCGGCCGACAGATCATCGAGCAATTCTTCGCGGCCTTCATGGCCGATCGGCTGCGCGGCCGGCCGAAGATCGTCGGCGGTCCCGGCCACTACATTGCCGAAGGCGGCATACCCTGCGTCCACATCGTCAATCTCGCGACGCTGCGTGAGGTCGAGCGCGTCGTCGGACGTCCCCTCGATCCGATCCGCTTCCGCCCGAACATCATCGTCGACGGCCCGCCCCCCTGGGCGGAGTTCGATTGGATGGACCGCGAGATTTCGCTAGGTCCGGTCCGCCTCAAGGTCGTCGAGCGCACGACCCGCTGCGCCGCGACCAACGTCGATCCCAAAACCGGCGCACGCGATATGGACATTCCCGCCGCACTCCGCCGCGCGTTCGGTCATATGGATGTCGGCGTCTACGCCACGGTCGCAACCGGCGGCACCCTGGCCATCGGCGACCCTCTGACCGTGTAAAACAAAAAGGCCGCGACGTGCGCCGCGGCCTTTGTTCGATCTCTCCTGAAAAGGGTCTTAGTCGCCGCTGCCTTCGACGGCCGGCGTCGGCGCAGCGCCCTCGTCATCGCCGGCAGCGGCTTCACGCCGCGGACGGCGCACAGGGCGGCGCAGGAACTCGGGCTGCTCGTGATGCGGAACCGCGGCCCGCTCGCGGCGCGGCGCCGCCGCATCGCCCCCGACGTCGGGCTGCGGCGCGCGATCCGGACGGTCCGCGCGATCGATCCGCTCCGGCCGCTCGAAACGCTCCTGCCGGTCGCCACGCTGGAACCGCTCGCCGCGATCGCGGTCGCGGTCCCGATCCCGGTCGCCCCGGTCATGGCGGTCCGAATACCCGCGGTCGCCACCATTGCGATCACGATTATGGAACGGCCGGCCACCGCCTTCGAAACGCTGTCCCTCCTGGCGCGATTGGCCTTCGTTGCGAGGCTGCTGAGAGTAGGACTGTTGCGGCTGCCCTTCGCCGGCAAACTCGCCGTCGTCCTCGCTGAAATCGTCGCTCATGCTGACCGGCTCGGCAAACCCCTGCGGCCGCGGACGCCCCATGCCGTTCTGCATATCGCCACCGCCCTGCGCCATCTGCTGCTCGCGGTAGGCCATGATGATGCGATTGTAGTGCTCGGCGTGCTGCAGATAATTCTCCGCAAGCACCGGATCGCCGGCCGACTGTGCGTCCCTGGCGAGCGCGATGTATTTCTCGGCGATATGGGCGGGAGTGCCGCGCAGCTTGACGTCCGGCCCCGCGCTTTCGAAGCTTCGCGTCAGCGGGTTCTGGTGACCCTTGCGATTCTGATTGTTGTTATTGTTGTTACGGCCGCGTCCTCTGCGGTTCTGCTGTCCCTGCCTCATGGGCTCCATTCTCGACAAGTTGTGAAAATCCCAGTGCTTCCACGATCCAAGTGCTTCCGCGTCAGAACGCCCTCAGCACCAAGTTCAAATCCCTCGTGGCCCACATTCTAGTGACCAATGGGCCGCGCTCCGTTCGACCACGATCGCTTCGGGCACAACCGCCCAAAGCCCAAATCATGGGTCTCACCAAAGACCTGGACCGGTTTCCCGGTGCACAATCACCCCCCACGCCGCCGACGACGGCCACCCACAGAACCAGTGTGCGCGCGTGGCGATCAGGTTTACGCGGGCCCCGCACCCGCTACCCAAATCAATCTCTCTATTCGTGCTCAACCGAGTGCAGCAATGTCCGAAATGGGAGGAGCGTGAGTGCAAGGGGCGCTCGAGGTCGCTGCCGGGTGCCTGCCACGGGCACCGCTGACGGCTCTTGTCCGCCTGTTTCGCACCTCATCATGCGCGAAATGATGACAGCCAAGTTATCGAATGGACTGCCGTCAACAACAACTGCGCATGAGGTTGAACTCTTCTAAGACCTATATTAGACCCGGCGCGGGCCAAATCCAAGCGTTTTTAGCGTCATGGCTAAAACTGTGTCCGCGCTGCAACACAACGGATATGCTGCCCGAGATCCTTCCAAAACCTGATGTCGAGGGCGGCAGAAACACCTGCAGGGCTGCGAAAAATGGCCTCCACGTCGGCGGCCTGTCCCGCCCCGACCTCGACCAGCATCCAGCCTCCGGGCACCAGCACCGCCCCGAAACCCTCCCCAAGCGCACGATAGAGATCGAGGCCGTCGGCGCCGCCGTCGAGCGCGCTCGACGGATCGAAATCCCGGACCTCCGGTTCGAGCGCTGCGATGTCGCCGGTCGGAATGTAGGGCGGGTTCGAAACCAGGAGATGGAAACTCCCGTCCACGTCGTCAAGCGTGCGCCGCTTGAGAAACGTCGCCCGCGACGCAACCCCGAGCCGCTCCGCATTCTCGCGCGCGGCCGCGAGCGCCCCGTCGCTGATGTCGGTCCCGACGCCCGTCGCGAGGGGCAGCTCCGCAAGCAGCGTCACGAGCAGCGCACCCGAGCCCGTGCCCACATCGAGAATGCGGATCGGCGTCTCGCGCCAGCCTTCGCGATCGATGATTTCCAGCGCCGCCTCGATCACCGTCTCCGTGCAGGGCCGCGGATCGAGCGTCGCAGGCGTGATGCGGAACGAGCGCCCATAGAACCCGCGCGTTCCAAGAATGCGCGACACCGGCTCATGCTTGAGACGGCGGTGCGCGAACTCGGAAAGCCGCTGTCCTTCCGCGTCCGTGAGCCGGCGCTCCGGCGCACGCACGAGATCCTCGGCCGCAATGCCGAGCGCCACGATGAGCAAGAGACGCGCATCCCGCATCCCTTCCTCGATCCCGGCAGCGTCGAGAAGGCGTCCGAGCGACGCCTGCGCCTCGCGCGCCTGAAGCCCCGCGAATGACGGTATCTCCGCACGGCCCGTCTCAGGCGCCCCGGCCTTAGACACCATGGCTTTCCATCTCAGCCAGCGCCGAGGCCTGATGCTCGGCGATGAGCTGATCGATGATCTCGTCGAGGCCGACCCCTTCCATGATGCGGTCGATGTTGTGCAGCGTGAGGTTGATCCGGTGATCGGTCACGCGCCCCTGCGGGAAGTTGTAGGTCCGGATGCGCTGCGAGCGGTCGCCCGAGCCCACCTGGCTCTTGCGGGCCTGGCTGCGCTCGCTGTCGGCCCGCTCGCGTTCGAGCTCGAACAACCGCGAGCGCAAGACCTGCATGGCGAGCCGCCGGTTCTGATGCTGGCTCTTCTCCGCCGACACGACGACGATGCCGGACGGGATGTGCGTGATGCGCACGGCGCTGTCCGTCTTGTTGACGTGCTGGCCGCCCGCGCCGCCCGCCCGCATGGTGTCGATGCGGATGTCCTGGTCCTTGATGTCGATGTCGATGTCCTCGGCCTCCGGCAGCACGGCAACCGTCGCCGCCGACGTATGGATGCGCCCGCCGCTCTCGGTCGCCGGAATGCGCTGCACGCGATGCACGCCGCTTTCGAACTTGAGCCGCGCGAACACACCCTTGCCGGTGATCGACGCGATGATCTCCTTGTAGCCGCCGAGATCGTTCTCCGACATCGAGATGATCTCCGTCGACCACCCGTGGATGTCGGCATAGCGCTGGTACATGCGGAAGAGATCGGCGGCAAACAGCGCCGCCTCGTCGCCGCCGGTGCCCGCACGCACCTCGAGGATCGCGCTCTTCTCGTCGGCCGCATCCTTGGGCAGGAGCAGGATCCTGAGCGTCTGCTCCATTTCCTCGATGCGCGGGCCGATCTCTGCGAGCTCCTCGCGCGCCATCTCGACCATCGCCTTGTCTTGCGACGGATCGTCGACGAGCGCCTTGAGATCGCCCTGCTCCTTCTCGGCAGCCTCGAGCGCGCGCACCGCGGCGATCAGCGGCTGCAGCTCCGAGAACTCCTTGGAGAGCTTCACGAACTGGGCCTGGGCCGGGCCCTGGTTGAGCTCGGCTTGAATGGTTTCGTAGCGCTCGTTGATCCGCGCGAGCTTTTCTTTTGGAATGACGCTCATGGGTCTTCAGGATGTGGGAGTGTTTGCGTTTATATCTCGATACCGTTGCGGGCCGCAAAGTCCTCGAGGTCGGACCTGAGGCTTCCGCTTCGCCCCGCGAGCAGCCCGTCGAGAAGCTTGGTGATCGCCTCTGCGTCGAGCGCGCGGATCATGGTCTTCACCGGTCCGATCGACGCCGGCGCCATCGACAGCGACCGGAACCCGAGCCCGATGAGCGCCATCGCCTCGATCGGCCGTCCCGCCATCTCGCCGCACAGCGTCAGCGCCGTCTGATGCCGGCGGCACGCCCGCGCAAGCTGCTTCAACGCCCGGAGCGAGGGCACGGAAAGCGAATCGAACCGGTTCACGACGCGCGAGTTCGACCGGTCGGCGGCGAACAGGAACTGCATGAGGTCGTTGCTGCCCACCGAGACGAAATCGACGCGCGGCAGAAGCTCGTCGAGCTCGAACAGCACGCTCGGCACCTCGATCATGGCGCCGATCAGGATCTTGCTCGGCAATGTCCGGCCCCGCTTGACGACGAGATCTCGCTCCTTGTCGATCAGCACCTTGATCTCGTCCATCTCGGTCGCGACCGAGACCATGGGGATCATGACACGCAGCTCGCGCCCCGCCGCAGCCCGGAGCATCGCGCGGATCTGCATCCGGAACAGCGCCGGCCGGTCGAGCGACATGCGCACGGCCCGCCATCCGATGGCGGGGTTCTCCTCCGGCACATGCGGCAGATAGGGGAGAATTTTGTCGCCGCCGATGTCGAGCGAGCGGAACACCACCGGCTTGCCGCCCGCCTCGTCCAGCACCGCCTCGTAGGCCTGCGTTTGTCGGTCGACACGTGGCAGGCTGTGCGAGAGCATGAACATGAGCTCGGTGCGGAAGAGACCGATGCCGTCGCTGCCCGATTCCTTGACGTGGGGCATGTCCGCGAGCAGACCGGCGTTGATCTGCAGCGTCACCGTCTCCCCGTCCGTGGTGACGGCCGGCAGGTCGCGCAACGCTTCGTACTGCTTCTGCCGCCGTGCCCGGAAACGCACCTTGTCCGTATAGGCCGAGACGACCTCCGACGAGGGACGCACGTGCACCTCGCCGATCACGCCGTCGACGATGATCGCATCACCCGCCGTCACGCGCTCGACGATGCCCTCCGCCTGCCCGACGGCCGGAATCCCGAGCGCCTTGGCGACGATCGCCACATGGCTCTGCCCGCTGCCGTCCTCGATCACTAGACCGCGCAGCTTCGTGCGGTCGTAGTCGATCAGCTCCGCCGGCCCCATCGTCCGCGCCACCAAAATGGTGTCGACCGGCATCTCCTGGGAATCGATTGACCCAATGGGCACGCCGGCGAGGATCCTGAGCAGGCGATCCGACAGATCGTCGAGATCCCGCTGCCGCTCGCGCCAGAACGGGTCGGGCTTTTTCAGCATGCGCGCGCGCGTACCGTTCTTGACGCGCTCGACCGCCGCGTCCGCCGTGAGGCCGCTCTGCACGGCTTCGCGCAGCCGGCGCTCCCAGCCCCGGTCGTGCGCGAACATCCGGTAGGCCTCGAGCACGTCGCGATGATCGCCCGCGCCCGACAAGAGCTCGTGGGAGAGCATGTCGTCGAGCGAGGTCTTGAGCTCGAGCAGCGCCTCCTCGAGCCGGCGCAATTCCGCAGCCGGATCGTCAGCCATCAGCTTGGTGACGACGATGCGCGGCTCGTGCAGCATCACGTGGCCGAGCGCGATGCCGTCCGAGATGGGCTCGCCCGCGATCACGCGCGACAGCGCCCGTGACAGCTCGATCGCCGACCCGACGCCCGAAACCGCGCCCGAGACAAGGTGCTCGGCCACGACCATCGCCGTCGCCTGCATCACCTCCACGTCCTCGTCCGAGTACTCCTTGACCGTGCGGTTCTGCACCACCAGCACGCCGAGCACCTGCCCGCTGCGCTGGATCGGCACCGCAAGCAGCGAATGGTAGATCTCCTCGCCCGTCTCCGGCCGGTAGGAGAACGCAGGATGCTTCGAGGCATCGGGCTCGTTGATCGGCGTGCCAAGCTCCGCGCACCGGCCGACGAGACCTTCGCCCTTCTTGAGCATCGTGGCGTGCACGGCGGTCGGGTTGAGGCCTTCGCTGGCGAACAACTCAAGCGATCCGTCCTGGCGGCGCAGGTAGATCGAGCACACGTCGGCGACCATGACGCCGGCGATCTGGCGCACGATCTTGTCGAGGCGCTCCTGACCGTCCGCCGGCTCGGCCATGATGTCGCGCAGCCGGCGCATGATGACACGCAGCGCCGGCTCGGAGGACATCACACGGGGCTCGTCGCCGCGTCTCGAGTGCATGTGCAATTGGCCGTTAAAAATGGATCCGCACGCCCCTGGAGGATGCAAGGGGCCATGCGCCGTTATACGTTAAATTGAGCGTGAATGCGGAAATGCTGCCGGAAAAGCGATAGCCGGAGCTTAACGTCCTGTTCCGGCGGCTAAGCCGCGTCGAGTCCGTATACGGTGTGCAGCGTACGGACGGCAAGCTCCGCATAGGCAGCATCGATCAACACGCTGATCTTGATCTCGGAAGTTGAGATCGCGAGGATGTTGATCCCCTTCTCGGAAAGCGCCTTGAACATTTGCGCTGCAACACCGGCGTGGCTGCGCATGCCGATGCCGATCACCGAGATCTTGGCCACGTCCGCCGAGCTCTTGAGCTCGAAGTTGCCGATGTCGGCCCGCGCAGCCTTCAAGACTTCGAGCGCCCGCGGAAGCTCGGCTGCCTGCACCGTGAAGGTCATGTCGGTGTGGTGCCCGTCGGCGGCGACGTTCTGCACGATCATGTCGACGTTGATCGAGGCGTCGGCCAAGGGCCCGAAGATGCGCGCGGCGATGCCGGGCTTGTCCTCGAGCTTGAGCATGGTGATCTTCGCCTCATCACGGGCGTAGGCGATGCCGCTGACGACTTGGGTTTCCATGATCTCATCCTCGCCGCAAACGATTGTGCCGATATTCTCCAGGTTGCCGGCCTTGACCGGCGCCATGTCCTCGGGCTTGACGAAGCTCGAGAGGACGCGCGTCTTCACCTGGTTGACCATGGCAAGCTCGACGGAGCGCGTTTGCAGCACCTTCGAGCCCGAGGACGCCATCTCGAGCATCTCCTCGTAGCTGACCTTGGGCAGCCGCTGGGCCTTGGCCACGATCCTGGGATCGGTCGTATAGACGCCGTCCACGTCCGTGTAGATGTCGCAGACATCGGCCTTGAGCGCGACGGCAACCGCGACCGCGCTCGTATCCGACCCACCGCGCCCAAGCGTTGCGATTCGCTGCGCCTTGGGCTCGATGCCCTGAAAACCTGTGATGACGGCCACCTCGCCCGCATCGAGCGAGGCCCTGAGCGCCTCGCCCGGAATGCCCGCGATACGGGCCGACCCATGCGCCGTGCTGGTCTCGATGGGGACCTGCCAGCCCTGCCACGAGCGCGCCTTGATGCCCATCGACTGCAGCACGATGGCCGTGAGGCCCGCCGTGACCTGCTCGCCGGACGCGACGACCGCGTCATACTCGCGCTTGTCAGCCAGCGGAGACGCCTCGTTCACCCAGGCTACGAGCTGGTTCGTCGCCCCCGCCATGGCCGAGACGACCACGGCCACCTTGTTGCCGGCTTCGACCTCGCGTTTGACGTGCCGCACGACGTTCCGGATGCGCTCGACGTCGGCGACCGACGTCCCACCGAATTTCATCACGACAACAGCCATGGCTTGGACCGCCTTGATCCCGGTTCTGGGCAAACCCGGTTCTGTAGGGAAAATTGTATCTAAAAGGCCGCCCAGCGCCGCAGGGCATGCCCCTCTTTTCGGCCGTTCTCTTACCGGGAACCCTGCGTCGCCGCAACAGCGCTCCGCAACATTGACAATCGCGTCCGCCCTGTCACGCTCGAGCCCCATGATCGAGAGCCCGACCCAACCCACCGACAACGCCCTGCCGGGCAACATCGACCCCGCCGAGGTCGAACGCTTCCAGGCCCTTGCCAAGGCCTGGTGGGACCCGACAGGCAAGTTCCGTCCGCTGCATCAGATCGGCCCGACGAGGCTGGCCTTCGTGCGCGACGAGCTTTTACGTCATTTCGGCCGCGAGACCGGGGGGCTTCGCCCCTTGAAGGACCTGTCGGTGCTCGATGTGGGCTGCGGCGGCGGCTTGATGTCGGAGCCGCTTGCGCGGCTTGGCGCCCATGTCACCGGCATCGACCCCGGCGAGAAGAACATCCGCATCGCCCGCGGCCACGCCGAGCCGCAAGACCTCGCCATCGACTATCGCGTCACAACCGTCGAGGAGCTGGTTGCAGCCGGCGCGCGCTATGACGCCGTTGTCTGCCTCGAGGTGGTCGAGCACGTCCCCGACGTCGGCGCCTTCGTGAAGGCGTGCGCCGATCTTGTCCGCCCCGGCGGCATGCTGATCCTCTCGACCATCAACCGCACGCTGAAATCCTACGCGCTGGCCATCGTCGCCGCCGAGTACGTTCTCGGATGGCTGCCGCGCGGCACGCACCAATGGGAGCGCTTCATCACACCCGACGAGCTGACGGCCCACGTCGCAACTGCCGGCCTCGCCGCGCCGCGCATCAAAGGCTTCGTCTATAGCCCGCTGCGCGACGACTGGAGCCTCTCGGACGATACCGACGTCAACTACCTGCTGTCCGCCGCCAGACCCTGGGTCATGGCCTGAACCCTGCTCCGCAATTTTTTGCTAATTGAGCGGGGCTTTTTGCAAATCCCATCCGCGGCATACGGTCCTGAGACCTTTGTACGAGAAAAATGCTGGCCAAACAGGGGCTCAGCGCGGGTCATCGCGCTTGACGCGTTTCTGGTTTCCTTCCTATAGCTGCCGCTGCTCGCGCGAACCAAAAAAATCGGCAGGCCCTTCCTCCTTCGGAGAGATTCCGCTCCAGAGGGCGCGGGCGCTACGCAGCGAGCGGAGAAGGGGACGAATTGATGTCGAACGAGCCACGCCGCCCAGGCCGGCACTTCCTGCAAATACCCGGTCCGACTCCCATTCCCGAGCGCGTCATCGCGGCCATGGCGCGTCAGATCCTCGATCACCGCGGCCCCGAGTTCCAGAAGCTCGGCAAGCGCGTGCTTTCAGGCGTGAAGGGCCTGTTCAAGACCCAGAGCCACGTCATCATCTACCCGTCGTCGGGCACCGGCGCCTGGGAAGCCGCCCTCACCAACACGCTCTCGCCCGGCGATCGCGTGCTGATGGTCGAGACCGGCCAGTTCGCCGTCCTCTGGAAGCAGATGGTTGACCGCCTTGGCCTGCGCGCCGAGGTGATCCAGACCGACTGGCGCATCGGCGCCGACGCGAACGAGATCGAAGCCCACCTGCGCAAGGACAAGGACAAAGCCATCAAGGCCGTCTGCGTCGTGCACAACGAGACCTCGACCGGCTGCCTGACGCGCCTCGACGAGGTGCGCCGCGCCATCGATGCCGCAAAGCATCCCGCGCTTCTCATGACGGATTCCATCTCGGGCCTGGCCGCGGCCGACCTGCGCCACGACGAGTGGGGCATCGACGTGACGGTTGCCGGCTCCCAGAAGGGCCTGATGATGCCGCCGGGGCTTTCGTTCACCGCCGTCTCCGAGAAGGCGCTCGCCGCATCCAAGACCGCGACGCTGGCGCGATCCTATTTCTCGTGGGACGACATGCTGGCCTTCAACGCCGACGGCTGGTTCCCCTATACGCCGGCGACGGGCCTGCTTTACGGCCTCGACGAGTCGATCCGCCTCATCAACGAGGAAGGCTTCGAGAACGTGCTGGCGCGTCATGCCCGCCTCGGCGAAGCGGTCCGCACGGCCGTGCGCGCCTGGGGCCTCGAGGTCAACTGCCGCGACGCCAAGTACGACAGCCCCGCCGTCACCACGGTCCTGATGCCCGACGGCCATAACGCCGACGCCTTCCGCAAGCTCACGCTCGAGACGTTCAACATGTCGCTCGGCACCGGCTTGAACAAGCTCGCCGGCAAGGCCTTCCGCATCGCACACCTGGGCGACACCAACGAGCTGACCGTGCTCGGCGCGCTGACGGGCGTCGAGATGGCGCTCGAGCTGGCCGGCATTCCGCACAAGAAGGGCGGCGTGCAGGCGGCCATGGCCTACATCGCCGACAGCGCCAGGCCCGCCACCGCCAAGGCGGCCTGATTTGCGTGAAGCCTTCTCCAGGTAGGAGAAGGCTTCCCAGATCCATCACCAACGCATGGCCCAGTCCGGCGGAGGAACGAGCGCAAATCGCATGTCGCGGAAGTCCGCGATCTGCGTCGCCTCCGTCAGATAGCGCTCCGGGTGCACATCGCGCCAGCCCACGAGCCGATAGAGACAGCCATCGCAGGCAAAGAGCAACTCGCGCTCCGATCGCGGAAAGATGAAATCTACCCATCCGGCGCCCGCAGACAGCAATGCATCTCGCTGGCCGTTCACGAGATCCGCAGGCGGCGCTTCCGGCCGGCAGCCAGTGAAGCGCCCGCTCAGCTCTTCCGCGGTCATGTCTCGGTACGAACGCACCTGAATGCCCTTGGGGAACGGCACGTTCTCGATTGCCGTCATGCGATCCGGAGGCTCGCCAATGAAGAGCGTGCGGTTTGTCTCGAAGAAGCCGCCGCCGGTCCAGCGCCCGAAGGCGGGCCACAGCGCGAGCGCCGTGAAAAAGGGTGGCGTGCTGATCGCCGTCCACGTCTCGTCGAGCCGCGCAGGGAGTGCACGTCCGACTGGC
>CAZDUD010000107.1:0-11958 GCA_964508485.1 uncultured Hyphomicrobium sp.
CGGGGGCGCGTGTGGGGGAGGTGGGGACAGAGAAACGCCCACCCCCGGGGGGCGGGGCTGGGCGCTCAAGCGCTCTCGCGCGCAACGCCGGGAGGGAAGCCGGCGTTCCAGACGGATGCCTCGGTTAGACGGGGGGAGCTACCGATGTGTATGGCACCGCCTGAGTAATGCTGACATAAGCGCAACACGCCAGCTTTCAATAGGGGGCAAACCGTTCGATCACGAAAATGTGATTTACTTTTCCCCAGAATCCCCAGTGCGTCATGATTCGGACGCCGGGGAGGGCGAAAAATGCCTTAATTTTAGACGCTTCCGTGGGCTGCCAATTTTCTGGGCGGCCCTGGCACTGTTCACGTTTTTACCGCCGCGACTCCTGTTTACGGGCTGGTCGGATGGAATTTATTCAAAGTCACAGCCTGGATCTTGAATAGGCTGGCTTCGAGCTTTTCATCCTTCTTGAGAGCCGAGAGCTCGACGCGCGTATCCAGGCCTTGAGCGTCCGTCGTCAGCCATTCCTTGAGCTCGAGCTCGGGGCTTTTCGCCATGAACAGCTTGATCTTGCCCGGTGCGTCGGGGCTCTTGTCGCGCAGCGCGACCACGATCTGGTCGCCGCTCTCCTGCACCTCGACGATTTTCGCGTCGCGGATCAGGTCGACGTCCTTGCGCAGGAGGAGGCGGAACGGGGTCTGGTCGAGTGCGACGCGGTCCTCATTGTTGAGGTCCAGGTCCTGGATGGCGAGATACTCGCCGTCGGAGATGATGATCTGCCGCGAGGGACGCGCGTAGTCGAAGCGGAAGCGGCCAGGCCGCTTGACCATGAACTTGCCCTTCATGCGCTTGTTGTCGGCCGTGGTTTGCACGAAATCGCCCGTGAGATCGCCGAGGGCGTTGAAGTAGCCGTTGACCTTTTTGACGACCTCGGTCTGGGCTTCATTGAGCACCAAGCCGCCGGCGGGCGTTGCGACCTCGGCGTTCCAACCGGCATTCTGATCGGCGGCCGCGCTGTTCGCGTCGGCAGGAGGCGCTTCGGCGCCGGGACGCGTCGCCGGAACCGGCGCCGGAACTGCAGTTGCGGCGGGCTGGTCCTCGGCGGACGACGTGGCGTCGCCCGCATGGACGGAGGCCGTCAGAATTGCGAGCGCTAGCCCTGCCTTGGCGGCAAGATCCGATATTCTCATGTTCCGTCTCATTGAGCCCCCCGCCTCCAAACCTGGAGGCACCCCTGCTGTCTGACCGGACAAATGCGTCCACAAATGGGCAACCGCGGCCCGCGGGCGCTGCTCGACGCGGTCGCGATCCAATCGGCTGTGGAGACCATCGGCACGCGCGAGATTGATAGGATCTAGCGCCGCCACAGTCCAGTGGCCGCCGGTATCCCTAGGGGATTTCCGGCACTCAGGCGACGGAGCGGCCGGACATGTCGCCGGCCAGGATCTCGCGGCGGCCGGTGTGGCTCGGCGCGCTGATCAGCCCGTCGCGCTCCATGCGCTCGATCAGGTCGGCGGCGCGGTTGTAGCCGATGGAGAGGCGGCGCTGCACATAGCTCGTGGTGGCCTTGCGGTCGCGCAGCACGACGGCGACGGCGCGGTCGTAGAGACTTTCGGCGTCATTACCGCCGCTGGCGCCCTGAGCATCCGATTGCTCGTCGGCAGGCGGTGCGTCGATGGCCTCGACGTAGCGCGGCGCGCCCTGCGTGCGCAGATAGTTGGCGACCGCCTCGACCTCGTCGTCGGAGACGAAGGGGCCGTGCACGCGCAAGAGCTGCCCGGCGCCCGAGGTGTAGAGCATGTCGCCCTGGCCCAGGAGCTGCTCGGCGCCCTGCTCGTTCAGGATGGTACGGCTGTCGATCTTGGAGGCGACCTTGAAGCTGATGCGGGTCGGGAAGTTGGCCTTGATGGTGCCCGTGATGATGTCGACCGACGGGCGCTGCGTGGCCATGATCAGGTGAATGCCGGCAGCGCGCGCCTTCTGCGCGAGGCGCTGCACGGCGGTCTCGATGTCCTTGCCGGCGGTGATCATCAGGTCCGCGAACTCGTCCACGACGACGACGATGTAGCTCATGGGCGCGAGATCCATCTCCTCGCGCTCGTAGATGGGCTTGCCGGTCTCGGGATCGAAGCCGGTCTGCACGGTGCGCGCGAGCTGCTCGCCGCGCTCGCTCGCGGACTTGATGCGTGTGTTGAAAGCTTCGATGTTGCGCACAGAGAGCTTAGCCATGCGCTTGTAGCGCTCCTCCATCTCGGACACGACCCAGTTGAGCGCGCCGACCGCCTTCTGCGGATCGGTGACGACTGGCGTCAAGAGATGGGGGATGTCGTTGTAGACCGACAGCTCGAGCATCTTCGGGTCGATCATGATGAAGCGGCACTGCTCCGGCGTGTGGCGGAACAGGATCGACAGGATCATGGCGTTGACACCGACCGACTTGCCGGAGCCAGTGGTGCCCGCGACCAGGAGATGGGGCATGCGCGCGAGGTCGGCGATGATCGGCTCGCCGCCGATGGAACGGCCGAGCGTGAGCGGAAGGATGCCGTCGGCGTTGGCGAAGGCGGGGCTCTCGATCAGCTCGCGCAGGCCGACGGTCTCGCGGCGGCTGTTGGGCAGCTCGATGCCGATGACGTTGCGGCCGGGGATCACGGCGACGCGGCAGCTCGTGGCGCTCATGGAGCGGGCGATGTCGTCGGCGAGGGCCATGATGCGCGTGGCCTTGGTGCCGCGCGCGGGCTCGAGCTCATACAGCGTGACGACGGGGCCCGGCTTGATGTCGCGAACCTCGCCCTTGACGCCGAAGTCGGCGAGCACGTCCTCGAGCAGGCGCGCGGTGCCGCGCAGCACCGTCTGCGAGAACTCGCTGCCGGCTTTCGACGGCGGGCTCCGTTTCAGCATGGCGGGAGCAGGGCGCTTGAAGACGATCTCCGCGCGGCGCTGGGCGACGGCGCGCAGCAGGCTCGTTTGCGGACGGCGTGCGGGGGCCGCTTTCGGCGCGGGCTGCGCGATCGGGGCCGGAGCCGTCTCGCGCGCGCCGGCGAGGAAGCGCGGCAGATCGTTATCGGGCAGCGCATGTGCGCCGAGATCGGCCTCGGGAGGACGCGGGCGTGCGCCTGCGGGCGCAAACCGCTCGGCGATGGCGCGGCTCGAGATGCCGAGGGCGTCGTCGTCATTTGCTTCGAGGGGGCCATCGTCGGCCGCGAACGCGTCCGCGTCGTAGAAGGCGAAGTCGCCGGCTTCGGGCTCGATCCGACGGCGCTTGTCGACGTGGGGTGCGGGGCGAGGGGCGTAAAGCTCGGGCTCGGGCTGGCGCGTGAAGACGCCGGGGAGCACGTGCTCCATGACGTCGAAGCCGCGGCGGGCGACGTCCCCGGCGGTGTCGCGCCAGGGGCGCAACGAGCCCAGGGCAGATGCGAGGCTGCGCGGTTGCGGCAATTGCGATGCGAGGGCGTGCGCGGCGGCATCGATCCGCCACGAGACGTCCTGGCGCGGCTCGCGCCGGCGTGCCGGGAATATGTCGGCATGAGTCACGCCGAGGGTCTTCACGAGCGACGACAGGCCGAACCCGGTGAGCAGGATGGCGGCGGCGAGGGACGCGGTGTCGGAGCTGATGAAGCCGAGGATCGAGGACACGAAGTCGTAGATCGCATCGCCCAGGATGCCGCCATAGCCGTGCGCGATGGGCCAGGTGGGGGAAGCGGGCACTGCGGACACGGCGCCGGCGAGGCCGAGCAGCGTGAACGGATAATAGGTGGCTTTGCCGCGGAGGTTGGGCACCTGCTCGGCGAGAACGAGCTCGAAGCCCCAGATCATGAGCGGCAGCAGGGCAACAGCGGCGGCAAGGCCAAGCGTCTGCAGCAGGAGGTCGGCGAGGATTGCGCCCGGCGCGCCGAGCGCATTGCTCACGGGACCGTCGGTTGCGTGCGTGAGGCTCGGATCGGCGACCGACCACGACACCATGCTGGCCCAGACGGCGGCGAGCGTCAGCAAAAGCGCAAGCCCGCAGCCCCGGCCGAGGGTGCCGATCAGGCGGGCCTCGAGAGCAGGCGGCAGCAGGCGCTGGCGGTCGTGTCCGGAAACGGACGAGCCTGTGACAGACGGCATGGCGGCGAACGTCTCTTACGCAGATACATGAACGAACCGTTCGAGCGCCTCCCTGATCGTTCCGGCATCATGGACCAACGCGACGCGCACATAGGGTGCGCCCGGATTGGTCCCATCACGCCCGGTCTGAGCCAGGTAGGCACCGGGTATGACTTTGACGCCGAAACGTTTCCATAAGGTTAGTGCAGCGTATTCACCGTCGCCGATAACACCCATATCTAACCATAGAAAAAATCCACCGGCCGGGCGGCTGTAGCCAAACCGGGTGCCGAGCACGGCATCGGCCACGTCGTATTTCGCGGCATAGGCAAGGCGGTTGGCGGTGACGTGCTGCTCCTCGGCCCAGACGGCGGCGGAGGCGTGCTGGGTGGGACCCGGCATCTGCGGGCCAACGAGGTTGCGAACCTCGAATAGCGTATCGAGGAAGGCGCCGTCGCCTGCCGAGAAGCCCGAGCGCAGCCCCGGCAGGTTCGAGCGTTTGGAGAGCGAGTTGAAGACGACGAGGTTGCGGAAGCGTTCCGGAGTTTTGGCTGCAACCTCGAGTGCGCCGACGGGCGGGGAGCCGGAATAGATCTCCGAATAGCACTCGTCGAAAAAGAGCAGGAAGTCGTAGGCACGCGCGAGTGCCAATGCGCGGGCGATATAGGCCGCGTCTGCAACTGCGCCCTGCGGATTGGCGGGCGAGCAGAGATAGAGCGCGGCCGTGCGGGCGAGCAGGCCGGTGTCGGCTTCGAGCGCGTCGAGATCCGGCAAGTGACCGGTGGCGGCGGTCGCGTTCAGAAACACGGGCTCGGCGCCGGCGGCGAGGGCGCCGCCGAGGTAGGCCTGGTAGAACGGGTTGCACATGAGGATTGCGGGGCGTCCCTCGATGCCCCGCTTGCGGCCGACGGCCGGGAAGGCCGCATAGAAGAGGCCTTCGCGCGAGCCATTGCAGGGCAGGATCTCGCGGGCCGGATCGATTGTGCCTGCAATGCCGAAGCGGCGGCCGATCCAGTCGTCGATGGCGCCGCGCAGCTCATCGGAGCCGCGGATCGGCGGATACTTCGCGAACAGTGCCTCGGCCTCGGTGATCTTCTCGGCAACGAAGGCCGGCATGGTCTCGCGCGGCTCGCCGAGCGTGAGGTCGATGGGGCGTTCGCCCGGTGGGACGCCGTCGAGCAACTGGCGGAGGCGCGAGAAGGGCGAGAGGATCGTGCCGTCGGCGAGCGAGGCGAGGGTCAGGGTGTCGGACATCGGAGCCAATCCGGATTCAGGCGTTCTACGCGCCACGTCGCGGCCGCCCGTCCGTATAGAGCACGAGCCAGCTTGCTGAAGCGTTGCGTATCCGGCTCCTGGATGGCCGGGTCAAGCCCGGCCATGGAGTATTAGGGGGATAGCGCATCGCTCTCTGCCGTATGGGATCAGGGGATGGGGTCGCGCTGGGTGCGATCGTAGTTCGTCGCTGAGGCGAGGCCGATGGCCTGGTCGAGGCCGCGGGCGCCGCGCAGGTCCGCCTCGTCCAGGTTGGCGCCGGTGAAGTCCGCGCCGGAAAGGTTGGCGCCTCTGAAATCGGCCTTGGTGAGATTGGAGCCGCGCAGGTTGGCACCGGATAAGTCTGCATCGGTGAAGCGCGCATACGCGAGCGAGGTGCCGGGCAGCTTCGCGTCCTTCAGGATCGCGCGCGTGAAATTGGCGCTCGACAAGCTCGGGGGCGCGTTGACGGACGGCTCGCGCACAGCGGATCGTCCGAGGATGGCTCCGGTCAGGTCGGCGTCCGTGAAGTCTGCGCGTTCGAGCCAGCCGTCGGAGCGCATCCGGACGAGCTTGGCGCCAATAAACTTCGGCGCTTCGCTCGTCGTCACTTCGAGGGTCGTGAAAATGGTGGGGCGCACGATGTGCGCGTCCGTGAGGTCGGCGCCGGAAAAGTCCGCCGACGTGATGGTCGCGCGGTCGAGGTTGGCGCCGACGAGCGAGGCACCCGCAAGGTTCGCGCGGGAGAGGTCGGTGGCGTAGAGGTCGGCGCTCGCGAGGTCGGCGCCCTTGAAATCAAGCTCGGCCAAGTCGAGGCGGGTGAGGTTCAGCTCGCGCAGGTCGGGACGGGAGCCGGGCGCGGCCGCGAACAGGCGTGCAGTGACATCGCGGGCGGTGAGCTTGGTGTCCTCGGCTTCGGTAGCTTTGTCTGCACCGGGCGCGGTGTAGCTCGGCAAGCCACCGCCTGCGGCGGTTCGTGTCGGAACCATTGCAAGCCCCGCGAAGGCAAGCGCGACGGGAATCTGCAGGACCAGGGTGGCGAGGCCGTTTGCGAGGCGCATGCGCAGTTCTCCCATGCCGTGCGGCAGGCTTTGCGAGACGCAAATCCGATTGCGAGCGGCTCCTGGTTTGTGTGCCGGTTGTGCCCGCGGTTTCAAGGGCAAATTTCCCGAAGCGCGTCGCGCCCGGCGGGGGCCTGCAACAAATTAGCGCCGCGGAGGTAGGCGTCCGTCCGGCCGGCGGCCGCGGCGGCGAGGATCAGCGCCGAGGCTGCGAGGCGTTGGGCAGGATGCATCTCTTATTTTCCGGTCAAGCCGCCGTCGCGCCGTCCTTCAACAGCTTGTAGTTGATGGAATCGAGCAGGGCTTCGAAGCTGGCGTCGATGATATTCGGGGAAACGCCGACCGTGATCCATCGTTCGCCAGTTGCGTTGTCGAGGGTCTCGACGAGCACGCGCGTGACGGCCTCGGTGCCGCCCGTGAGGATACGCACCTTGTAATCGACGAGTTCGATGCTCTCGATGTGCTTCTGATAGCGGCCAAGGTCCTTGCGGAGCGCGCGGTCGAGGGCGTTGACGGGGCCGTTGCCTTCGCCGACCGACCACAAGGGCTCGCGGTCGCCGTTGATGAACACTTTCACGGTGGCCTCGGAGACCGTGACCAATTCGCCGAGGGCGTTGTGGCGTCGCTCGACCAGGACGCGGAAGCTGTCGACCGAGAAATAGTGCGGTACGTTCGCGAGGTGGCGGCGGGCGAGAAGCTCAAACGAGGCTTCGGCGGATTCGTAAGCGTAGCCCGTGGATTCGCGGGTCTTGACCTCGTCGAGCAGGGCTTGCACGCGCGGATCGTCTTTGTCGACGGCAAGGCCAAGGCTCTCCAACGATGCCATCACATTGGAGCGGCCGGCTTGCTTCGAGACGAGCAGCCGGCGCTCGTTGCCGATGGCCTCCGGCCGCACATGCTCGTAGGTCTCGGGCTCCTTCAGGATTGCGGAGGCATGGATGCCGGCCTTGGTGGCGAAGGCGCTTTCGCCGACGTAGGGCGCGTGACGGTTCGGGGCCTCATTCAATAGTTCGTCGAGCACGCGGCTCGCGTGTGTCAGCGTGCGCAGGCGCTCGGGCGTGATGCCGGTCTCGAAGCGGTCGGCGAAGTCCTTCTTGAGCAGCAGCGTGGGGATGATCGACGTCATGTTGGCGTTGCCGCAGCGCTCGCCGAGGCCGTTCAGGGTGCCCTGGATCTGGCGGCAGCCCTGGCGCACGGCGGCGAGCGTGTTGGCGACAGCGTTGTCGGTGTCGTTGTGGGTGTGGATGCCGAGGCGGTCGCCCGGCACGTGCTGCACGACGTCGGCGACGATGCGCTCGACTTCATGGGGCAGCGTGCCGCCGTTGGTGTCGCAGAGCACGACCCAGCGGGCGCCGGCGTCGCGTGCCGTCTTGGCCACGGCGAGAGCGTAGTCGCGGTTGCCCTTGTAGCCGTCGAAGAAGTGCTCGCAGTCGAGCATGGCCTCGCGGCCCGAGGCGACGACGGCGCGGATGCTTTCGGCGATGGCAGCGAGGTTCTCCTCGTTGGTGATGCCGAGGGCGACGCGCACGTGGTAGTCCCACGACTTGGCGACGAGGCAGATGCTGTCGGCGGCAGAGCCGAGCAAGGCCTGCAGGCCGGGGTCGTTGGAGACCGAGCGGCCGGCGCGCTTCACCATGCCGAAGGCGGTGAAGCGGGCGGTCTTGAAGGACGGCTTCGTCTTGAAGAACTCGGAATCGGTATCGTTGGCGCCTGGAAAGCCGCCTTCCACATAGTCGAGGCCCAATTCGTCGAGAATGGCGGCGACGCGCCGCTTGTCCTCGAGCGAGAAGTCGACGCCTGTCGTTTGCGCGCCGTCCCGCAGCGTGGTGTCGAACAGGTAGAGGCGTTCCTTGGTCATTTTCTGTCAATCATCATTCGCGGCGCCAAGCCGCTTTCTCATCGTCGTGTTCGGGAGCCAGAGGCTGTCGCGCGGGATCATGTTGCGCTGGGTAGCCTCGTAGCCGCGGGCCTCGAAGAAGGGCTCGGCGGTGTCGCTTGCCTCGACCGTGATCTCCTTTGCGCCGCGGCCCTGCGCCAGTCGCTCGATGGCGTCGGCCAGCGTGTTGCCGACGCCCTGGCCTGCGAAATAGGGATGCACGTAGAGCATCTCGAATGTGTCGTTGCCTTTGAGCGACGCGAAGCCCGCGTATTCGCCCTCCACCTGCACGATCAGGGTCGTGAGCGAGCCGAGCCGCCGCGCGAACTCCTCTCCGTCGGCGGCAGTGCTCACCCAGGCGAGGCGCTGCTCCTCGTCGTAATCGTCGGCGGTCAGCTCCTCGATTGACTGGGCAAAGAGGTCCTGCAGCGCCTGGGTGTCGGCGGGCAGGAACGGACGGAGGGGAAAGGATGCATTCATCGCGGATTGCTCAGATGTAGCCGTAGGAGCGGGCGAGATAGACGGCTAGCGCCAGGATCGCGAGCTTGATGATCACGTAAACCAACCAGTGGCGCGGAAACGGAACGTCTTTCTTCCAGTCGCTCATCGGGCGATCTCCCAGGTGGTGACGAGTTCGCCCGTCTTGGGGTCTTTGGCGTCTTTCAATGCCACGCCCATGGCGGCAAGCTCGTCGCGCAGGCGATCCGATTCCTTGAAGTCCTTGGCCTTGCGGGCGGCGAGGCGGGCGGCGACGAGGGCGTCCACCTTGCCGGCATCGACCGAGACGGCTTCGACGCCGACGTTCAGCTCATCGCGCGTCTCGCCGCCGTAGAGGCCCATGAAATCGAGAGTGGCCCGCAGCTCGGCGGCGGCTTCGGCGTTGCGCTTGGCGGATTTGGCGAGACCGTAGACGATGGAAAGGGCACTCGGCGTATTGAGGTCGTCCGAGAGCGCGGCGACGACATCCGCGTTCGGGGTCGGGCCGGGCTCGACGGATGAAAGGAGGTCCGCGAAGTCCATGAGCGTGGCGCGGGCCTGCAGCAGGCGCTCGGCCGTCCAGTCGATGGGCTGGCGATAGTGCGTGCCGAGCATGGCGAGGCGGATGACGCGGCCGTGCCACTGGCTGGCGCCGAATTTCCTGGTCGCGAGCAGCTCGTGGATGGTGATGAAGTTGCCGAGAGACTTCGACATCTTCTCGCCTTCCACCTGCAGGAAGCCGTTGTGCATCCAAACGTTGGCCATCACGGGCAGCCCATGGGCGCAGCGCGACTGGGCGATCTCGTTCTCGTGGTGCGGGAACACGAGGTCGATGCCGCCGCCGTGGATGTCGAACTCGGGGCCCAGATGCTTTTCCGACATGGCCGAGCACTCGATGTGCCAGCCTGGGCGGCCGGGCGTGCCGATGCCGCAGGGCGAGGGCCAGGACGGCTCGCCTGGCTTCGACGGCTTCCACAGCACGAAGTCCATGGGGCCTTTCTTGTAGGGCGCGACCTCGACGCGGGCTCCCGCCTCCATCTCCTCGAGCGAGCGGTTGGAGAGCTTCCCGTAGTCGGGCATGGACGCCACGTCGAAGAGGACGTGGCCTTCGGCGACGTAGGCGTGGCCGCGGGCGACGAGGGCCTCGATCAGCCGTTTCATCTCCTCGATGTGCTCGGTGGCGCGGGGCTCGACGGTCGGCGGCAGCACGCCCAAGGCGGCGATGTCGTCGTGGAACTGCTTCTCGGTCGCGCCCGTCACGCGCCGGATGGCCTCGTTCAGCGGCAGGTCGGGGAAGTCCTTGGCGGCGCGGGCGTTGATCTTGTCGTCGACGTCCGTGATGTTGCGGACATAGGTGACGTGATCGGCGCCGTAGACATGGCGCAGGAGGCGGAACAGCACGTCGAAGACGATGACGGGGCGCGCGTTGCCGATGTGGGCGTAGTCGTAGACCGTCGGTCCGCAGACGTACATGCGGACGTTCGCGGGATTGATGGGCTCGAACGGCTCCTTGCGCCGGGTGAGCGTATTATAGAGCGTGAGCGACACGCCTTTTCTCCTCATGCATCGCCTGGCCTCGACAGGCCCGTGCGCCGACCGGTGCTCCGTCTGGCGGGGCGTTTCTCTGTCTTGTCATGAGGCAAAGAACGGGGCCGCGCGCCAGCCGTGTATGACTAGCTCGAAATGATAATAATGCCGCAAATCGGGGCGGCGGGGTTGCGCAGCGTGGTTCTCATGGCCGGTGTTATGCGGGCGGGCGCGGAGCGCGTCAAGCGCCGCTGACGGGCCACCTTTGTCCAACGTTTGCGGGGGAAGGGCGAGACGCCGCAATTCTCCCGCATTGACCGCTTATCCGGGCCCTCACATAAGTAGTGTGAAGCGCATGGCCAATTCCGGGGTATATGGCCCCCAATTGATCGATGGGGTCGATGGCAGGAAACGGCAATCGCGGCCTTAAGAGCCGCATTCTCGATCTCTCGGCGAAAGCCGGCCGGCATGTGCCGGCTGCCGCAGCCTTTGGCGCGGCGGCGGTGCTTGTGCTTGCCGCTGCGGGTGTGCCCGCTGTGGCTCAGAGCTGGTGGCCCTTTGGCGATAACCAGCCTCGGCAGCAGCGGGGGCCTGTACCCAGCGAGCCGATGTACGGCGATCCTTCCGGCTATGACCAGCAGGGGCAGGCGGGTTTGCGCGGCAACTCGGTTTGCCTCGAGCTCGAGCAGCGGCTCGTGCAGGAAGGGCAGCGCGGGGGCGATTCCCGGAACCTGATCCCAATGGTCGAGAGCGAGCTGCAGCAGGTCGATCAGGCCTACCGGACGCAGCGGCGGGACCTCGATCGCGCCGACTGCTACGAGTATTTCCTGTTCTCGAAAACGCTGCGCAAGACGCGCCGGTGTGTCGATCTCGCCAATCAGGCGGACGCCTCGCGGCGCCGGATCGACGATCTCGAGGTGCAGCTGCGTCAGCTTCAGGGCTCCTCGAACCGATCCTATCAGGACGAAATCATCCGGGAATTGGCGCGCAACAACTGTGGCGCCAACTACCAGCAGCAGGCGCGCCGCCAGGGCGGCGGGTTGTTCTCGGACTTCTGGGACGACGGGGAGAGCAGCGGCTACGGCGGCGGCGGATCGAGCTTCGGCGCGCTGCCCTATGCCACCTACCGGACGGTGTGCGTGCGGCTCTGCGACGGCTACTATTTCCCGGTGAGCTTCTCGACGCTGCCGAACCATTTCCAGCGGGATGAGGAAGTCTGCGCTTCCAAGTGCGCGTCACCGGCGGCGCTCTACTATCACCAGAACCCCGGTGCGGGCATGGAGCAGGCCGTGGATGCGCGCTCCAACCTGCCGTACACGCAGCTCAAGAGCGCGTTCCTCTACCGCAAGCAGTACGTGCCGGGCTGCTCGTGCAAGATGGCAGAGTACAAGCCGGAGCCCGGGGCCGAAGGCTCAGGTGCTGCAGCCGGCGCGGGTGGCTGGTCCACCGAGGTGCCGACGGGATCGACCGATCAGCAGGCTACTCCGCCTGCTCAAGATCCGCAGGGCGGCGAAGCGCTGCCCTGGGCGACGACGCCTTGACTCCTTCTCCCCGTTCCTACGGGGAGAAGGTTGGGATGAGGGGCAGGGCCTAGCTCAATCAATCGAAGGTACAGGCATGGGTGCTGCGCTCGCTGGTGCATGGCCGGTGGCTGCCCCTCACCCTCACCCTAACCCTCACCCCGCAAGCGGGGAG
>CAZDUD010000108.1:0-11926 GCA_964508485.1 uncultured Hyphomicrobium sp.
CCTCACTGCCTCACTGCCTCACTGCCTCACTGCCTCACTGCCTCACTGCCTCACTTCGGGAACTGCTCCCGATTTTCGGCGTGAACGCGCGCGACGTCTCCCAGGGCAACAATTGCAATGTTATAGCGCTCGCATAGGTCCAGCCGAGTCGCGTCGGCAGTGGGCCAGTATCAGGGAGAAAACGCATGCGTTCTTTGGCACTACCGGCGCTCGCCGTGCTGCTCGCGGCCGGGCCCGCCCTCGCGGCTTCAGAGGGCAAGTTCTCAGCTGCGACCGTCAACGGCATCACCAAGTCGCTCGAAGCCGACGGCTGCAAGATGGGCGAGATCCATTCCGGCGATGGCTTTTACACGGTCGCTGGCGCCGCGTGCGCGGACGGAACCTACAACGTGACCGTCGATACCGACTTCAAGATCACGGATAAGAAAAAGAAAGAATAGACCATGATCGCTTCGGACCCTATCAGTCCGAAGCGTGAATCATCGGTCTCATCAAGCTACGCCTCCTTCTCCCAACGAGGATGCGCTTTGGGCCGGGTCCAACCCCGGCCCTTTTTCTTGGGCGCTTCTGGACGGGCTCTCAATCGTTCCGGCTGTGATTGAAGCCATTAGCCTCTTACACTCCATGGCCGGGCTTGACCCGGCCACGCAGGGAGCCGGCGCTATGGACGATCCCTTCAACTTGCAGCGCTTCGTCACCGCCCAGGCGCCCGTCTACGCGCGCGTGCTGGAAGAGCTTCGCGCCGGCCGCAAGACGTCCCACTGGATCTGGTTCGTCTTTCCGCAGGCCAAGGGCCTGGGCCGCAGCCAGAGATCGGAATTCTACGGCATCGGCTCCCTCGACGAGGCGCGCGCCTATCTCGCCCACCCCGTGCTGGGGCCGCGCCTCAAGGAGTGCGTGGATCTGGTCATGTCCCACGAAGGCGTGCCGCTCGAGGACATCCTGGGCGGCGTCGACGCCATGAAGTTCCTCTCGTGCGTCGAGCTTTTCGGCGACGCCTGCGGAACGGACTGGCTGCGGCGATGATGCGCTGCAGGCTCGGCAAAAATGCTCTACGTTCCGGAGAAAGGCAGTAGGCAGTGAGGCAGTTGGCAGTGGTGCTAACCTCTCTCCGACTGCCTTTACTGCCTACCGCCTTACTGCCTGCCGAGAGGAGATCCAATGAAAGACCTGATGGGCATGATGAAACAGGTCAAGGAGATGCAGGAGCGCATGCAGCGCTTGCAGGAGGAGCTTGCCACCATCGAGGTGACGGGCACCGCAGGCGGCGGCCTGGTCTCGGTCACGCTCACCGGCAAGGGCGACATGAAGGGCGTCAAGATCGACCCGTCGCTCCTGAAGCCCGAGGAGGCGGAGATCGTCGAGGACCTGATCGTCGCCGCCACCAGCGATGCCAAGGCGAAGGTTGAGCAGCGCCTTCAGGAGAAGATGGCCGAGGTCACCGGCGGGCTGCCGCTGCCGCCCGGCATGAAGCTTTTTTGACGGGATGGCACCCGCTCCGCGTCTTCCTTCGGAAATTATTTTGCCTTAAGGGCCCAGAAAGCCTCGCGAACTGTTGAAATCCGGGGGCATGTGCCCTATTTGCGGGCGCTTGCTCAGAGTGCGGGTGCACGCGAGCTGTCTTTTGTTTTGGTCTCTCACAGAGGAAGGGAGCTTGGCCTTGGACAGCGTTCTCATCATTGGAGCCGGTGCGGCGGGTTCGGTGACGGCACAGAAGGCCGCCAAGAACCGTGATGTCTTCAAACATGTGCATCTCGCCTCGCGGCGCCTCGAGAGCTGCGAGAAGGTCGCCGCGCGCTGCGTGACGCCGATCGAGATCTCGCAGGTGGATGCCGACAACGTCGACGAGACGGCGGCGCTGATCGAGCGCGTGAAGCCCGATCTCGTGATCAACATGGCGCTTCCCTACCAGGATCTGCCGATCATGGACGCATGCCTCAAGACCGGCGTCCACTACATGGACACGGCCAACTACGAGCCGCGCGACGTCGCCAAGTTCGAATACTCCTGGCAGTGGAAGTACCAGGACAAGTACGCCGGCAAGGGCCTCATGGCCGTGCTTGGCTGCGGCTTCGACCCGGGCGTCTCGAACATCTTCTGCGCCTACGCGCAGGAGCACCTGTTCGACACCATCGACACCATCGACATCATCGACTGCAACGACGGCAGCCACGGCAAGTCGTTCGCCACCAACTTCAATCCCGAAATCAACCTCCGCGAGGTGACTCAGCGCGGCAAGTACTGGAAGGACGGAAAGTGGATCGACATCGATCCGCTGACCATCTCCTGCATGATCGACTATCCGGAGGTCGGCCCGCGCAAGAGCTACCTCATCTATCACGAGGAGGAGGAAAGCCTCGTCCAGAACATCAAGGGCCTGAAGCAGATCCGCTTCTGGATGACCTTCTCCGACAACTACATCAAGCACCTCGACGTGCTGCAGAGCGTGGGCATGACGCGCATCGACCCCGTCATGTACAAGGGCACGCCCGTGATCCCGATGGAGTTCCTGAAGGAGCTTCTGCCGGCACCGTCGTCGCTGGGCGAGGGCTACACGGGCCGCACATCCATCGGCTGCATCGTCGACGGCACCAAGGACGGCAAGCGCAAGACCGTGCTGATCTACAACGTCTGCGACCACGCCCAGTGCTACGTCGAGACCGGCGCGCAGGCCGTGAGCTACACGACGGGCGTGCCGCCGGTTGTCGGCGCCATGCAGATGTTCAAGGGCGCATGGACCGGCAAGGGCGTGTTCAACGTCGAGCAGCTTCCCGCAAAACCGTTCCTCGACGAGCTCGGCAAGCAGGGCCTCCCCTGGCACGTAAAAGACATCACCCCCGCCGACCAGGCCGAGCTGTTCGCCGTCAAGACGTGATCGGGCGTCGAAAAAGTTGAAGAATGGGCGGCCCAAGCCGCCCATTTTTTTGTTCACTTTCCAGAACTTTCCCGGTGATATGGCCACGCCATGGCGAGGTCTGGGACGTCGACATGAAGGAGCCGGGGCAAGAACGGAGCGCTGAATCGCGAGCGAGCGATCAGCCGCCCGCGCCGATCATCGTCACCGTGCACGGCACCAACGATGCGCATCCCGATGATGACGGGGAGCGCTGGTGGCAGCGGGGCTCGACCTTCACCGACCACCTGCTCTACCGCCTCTCCGAGCGCGGCATCCCACATGCCGAGATCCTGCCGCTGCATTGGTCCGGCATGAACTCGGACTTCGACCGCCTCGAAGCCGCTGCTGAGCTCGCGCATACCCTGAGGGAGTTGCATCGCACGGGGCGGCCGCACGCGGTTATTGCCCACAGCCACGGCGGCAACGTCACCGTCGAAGGCCTGACGCAAGCCGGCCGCTCGCCGTTGCGCGGCGGCATCGTGAGCTTCGGCACGCCGTTCTTTACGCGGCGCTTGAAAACGGTGCCGCTATTGATCGCGCTCTTTCAGACCGTCCTCGGCATCGTCATCCCGCCGATCATGCTGTGGTACCTGATCGAGATCCTGCCGACCGACAGCAACAAGAAGTTCGAGTCCATCATCTTTTTCGGCGGCCTCTGCGCGCTCGGCCTGTGGAACCTCGCCGCCGGCGTCCGCATGCTGGCCCGGCGCCACCTCGCGAAACGGTCGCTCGCGCGGTCGCTCGCGCCGTCCCAATGGATGGTCGTGCATAGCCCCCGCGACGAGGCCATGCAGCTTCTACAGACCGCAGCCGAGATCTCGCCGCAGTACGTGACGACCAGCGCTGCGATGCGCTCGCTGACGGCGTTCGCCTCGCTGGCGGGCGTCCTGGCAACCATCGCGTTCTTCGCCTGGACCGGCAGCTATTTCATGGGCCCCGTGGTCGAGAAGGTGAAGTCGGGCGTCTATGGCCTGGCCCTGGGCGCGGATCTCACGTTCCTCTTGCTGGTGCCGGTGGTCTACGGCGTGGTGTTCTTCGCCATCTGGTTCTTAGCGCGTGCGGGCGGCGCGTGGCTGTACGCCAAGATGCTGACGAACGCGATCCACGGCGGCGTCATCGGCGCCGCGTTCGGCGGTGACAGCCTCTACAAGCTCGTCGGCGTGACCCGCCTGCCGCCCTATCTGATCAAGGCCCGCGAGGAGCGCATTGACGCGACCGATCTCGGTGGCATCGACGACGCTGCGCTCTTTGTAGCAGCGCAGAGCCTCTACAACAGTGTCGTCGCCAACGGCGGCCCCGAAGGCGGCATCGCGCACCCGGACATCATGTGGAAGCGCCTGTCGGACGCGCTTTATCACAACGCCTACATGCGCGACGACGACGTGGTCACGAGCGTTGCCGATCACCTCGTCGCGCAGTGGCAGCGTGGGCATTGACGGCCCCTTTTTCTCCTGTCGAGCCGAAGAAATGTTATCGCGGAGGGAATAAAATTCGCGAGCATTCCGGTCCGTTTGCGCCAATTGCGGCGTTGCCTGCCCTTAATTGAATCACAAGAATCACGGAGTTTCACCGCCTGATTCGAACGACGACGGGGGACAGCCATGGCTCATCTTTCTCATAAGCTCGCGGAAATGCACCGCAAGCTCGCCGAAAACACGCAGGAGGAGCAGGCGCTCATCCGCGCGCTCGACGCGGCGCTGAATCACGTCGACGAGAAGCTGCTGTCGGAGATCCGCGAGGTCACGGCGCACCACGAGGCCCGGCGCGCCATGATCATGACCGAGCTGCAGCAACTCGCCGGCCGCCTGTGCGCCATCCCGCTGACCGCAAGCGAGCCGTTGACGGCCATCGAGACCGACGTGCGCCCGAAGCCAATCAATGGCCACACGAACGGAACGACCCACGCGCCGGGCAACTGGCGCATCGCGGCCCAGAACATCCAAGACGACCTGGACTTCTACAGCGACCCGCCGCAGGCGAGCAGCCACTGAGACAAGCGGGGCACGCGAGCCCCGCTTTTTTCTTTCTCGCGGCGTGTCGTCCTCGAAAGCCGATTTTCTCCGCCCCGTCCTTTACGTATGGTGCGCCCCCGGAAAGCGTGCACGCAACGGGAGGGGGCGATGTCCGAAGGCGAAATCCTGTCCATCCGCAACGAGCTGACGGGGCTCGTTCTGTCCGTTGTGTCGGTCAGCTTCGGAATGATCTCGGCCTACATCGTCGGCCTGTGGCTGTTTCTGAGGAACGCGCCCTTCGGCCTTCGCGCCGTCTCGTTCCTGCTGCTTTCCTGCGGCCTCGCCTTCATGGGTGTCGTGACGGGCGGTCTCAACGCACTCCTCATCGGCACCGAGCGCGCCTGGAGCAAGCTGGGCGCGACCAGTGTCGGGATCGCGAGCTTCGGCGGCGAGCGGCCGGACATCCTCCAGGGATTGTCGCTCTACGAGGCATCCGCCGCATTGGGTTGCGCCGCCTTCGCAGCCATCTACCTCGCGCTCTTCTTCTTTACCTTCTTCTACCGCTGGCCCGACGAGAGCGGCGGCCCATAGCTCACACCGCCGCACTGGAAGTCGTCATCCGGCGATGCCATATAGCGCGCTCCATTCCCTCTCCCCATTTCGCTACGCTCGTGGGGAGAGGGGGAAACGGCAGGACCATGATCGCGACCATCCCCGACGACATCCGCACACCGGCCTACGTGCTCGACGTGGCGGCGCTGAAGCGCAACCTCGCGACCGCCGCGCGCATCAAGCGCGAGGCTGGCGTCAAGATCCTGCTCGCCACCAAGGCGTGGGCCATGCCGGCCGCCTTCCCGCTGATGAAGGACACGCTCGACGGCACGACGGCCTCGGGCGAGTACGAGGCGCGCATGGGCCGCGAGGAGTTCGGCAAGGAGGTCCACGTCTACGCACCGGCCTACGCGCCGGGCGAGGTGGAGCGCCTGACCGCCATCGCCGACCACATCTACTTCAACTCGCCGGAGCAGATCTCGCGTGGCCTTCCACTCGCCAAGGCCGCAGGCCGCGCCGTCGGCATCCGCATCAACCCCGGCTACTCGAACGCGACGCTCGGCGGTGCGCTCTATGATCCTTGCGCGCCGCACTCACGCTTCGGCACGACCGCGGCCGAGATCGACCAGCTCCCCTGGGACGAGATCGACATCTTTCACGCTCACGCGCTCTGCGAGTCGCTGGCGGACGGCTCGGTCGGGCTGATCGAGCATGTCGCGAAGAACTTCGCCCCCTATCTGAAGCGCGTCAAAGCCGTGAACTTCGGCGGCGGCCACTTCATCAACAAGCCGGGCTACGACGTCGACAAGCTGATCGCAGCACTCCGCGCCTTCCGCGCCGCGTTCGATCTCGAAGTCTACCTCGAGCCCGGCGCCGGCCTCGTCGTCGATACGGGCTACCTCGTGGCGACGGTGATCGGCATGCACCGGAATGAGGGTGAGATCGCCATTCTCGACGCCTCCGCCTCGACCCACATGCCCGACGTGCTGGAGGTACCCTACACACCGCCCGTCATCGGCGCGGAAAAAGCGGGCGTGCTGCCCCACAGCTACATCCTGGGCGGCAAGACCTGCATGACCGGCGACATCATCGGTGAATATTCGTTTGCCGCGCCGCTGGCGCCCGGTTCGCGCATCGTCTTCGCCGACATGATGCAATACTCGTTCGTGAAGAATACGACGTTCAACGGAACGCCGCTGCCCGACCTCGCGATCCTGTACGAGGACGGCCGCTACGAGGTTGTGCGCAGCTTCGGCTACGACGAGTTCCGGCGGCGGCTAGGCTAGGAGCCGCGCCACACCTACCTCCGGCAGGACTGCAGGCAGCGGGTAAGTTCCGCGCCACAGCGCGGGCTGTCCTGGGTGGCGCGGCGGCAGGAGTTCTCCTGCGCATAGCAGCGCTGCGCGCAATCGCTGGCCTGCGCGACGGACGAAACGGCGAGCGCGCCCGCGGCGAAAAGCGAGGCGGCGACTGCGTATCGGATAATTTTTCTCACGATCGACCTCCTCTGCTGAGGGTTGCGGACGTCTCAACTACGATGGTTGACGAATGCGGTTATGGTTACGCGCCGTCCGATGAACGCAACCTGAACCCGTACGCAAACGCGCGCCAAGCCAGATTGCTACATAATGCGCGAACGAAATATCCTGACAACATTGATCAGAAAGCAAATTCCTCGAAGATGTGGTCAATGTTGCCGCGCCACCGCCCCTCGTAGCGGTCGATCAGCTCGTCGGCGACCGTACGGCCCGAGCCCACGAGTTGCTCGAGCGGTGAGAGGTAGATCGTCTCATCCTGGCTCTTATGGTTGATCTCGCGGCGGCGCCGCAACCCGAGGCGCGAGATGCGCAGCGCCGCAAGCGCAAGCTCCTGCACCGACGTATCGCGGAACCGGCCGCCGAGCGCCATCCGCGGGACCATCCGGCGCAGCTCTTCGCGCTCCTCCGCCGTCCACGATTTGACGAGATCCCACGCTGCATCGAGCGCGACCTTGTCATAAAGCAGCCCGACCCAGAACGCGGAGAGGGCGCAGATGCGCGGCCAGCGGCCGCCATCCGCCCCTCGCATCTCGAGAAAGCGCTTGAGGCGGACCTCGGGGAAAAGCGTCGTCAGGTGGTCGGACCAGTCGTCGAGCGTCGGCAGCTCGCCGGGCAGCGCCACGAGCTTGCCCGCCATGAAATCGCGAAACGAGGCCCCCGCGACATCGGTGTAGCGCCCCTCGCGGTAGACGAAGTACATCGGCACGTCGAGCGCATAGTCGACATAGCGCTCGTATCCCATGCCGTCCTCGAACACGAACGGCAGCATGCCCGTGCGGCGTGGATCCGTTTCGCGCCAGACCTCGCTGCGGAGCGACTTGAGCCCGTTGATCTTGCCCTCCTCGAACGGCGACGACGCGAACATCGCCGTTGCGATCGGCTGCAGCGCAAGGCTCACGCGCAGCTTCTTCACCATGTCGGCTTCGCTGCCGAAGTCGAGGTTCACCTGGATCGTCGCCGTCCGGTACATCATGTCGAGGCCGCGCCTGCCGACCGTCGGCATGTAGCGCGTCATGACCTCATAGCGCGCCTTCGGCATGTGCGGCGTCTCGACCAGCGTCCACTTGGGCGAGAACCCGACGCCGAGAAATCCGATGCCGAGATCCTCGCCGACGTCGAGCACCTGGTTCAGGTGCTCCTGCGTCTCATCCGCCGTCTCGTGCAGCGTCCGGAGCGGTGCCCCCGAAAGCTCGAACTGTCCGCCGGGCTCGAGGCTGATGGTGCCGCCCGGCTGCCCGTCCGGCCGCCTGAGGGCGATGATGTTGTCGCCCTCGGTGATCGGCAGCCAGTCGTAACGGGCCATCAGGTGCTCCATGAGCGCCCGGATGCCGCGCGGGCCGTCGTAGGGAACCGGCCGCAACGTCTCGGTATAGAAAACGAACTTCTCGTGCTCGGTGCCGATGCGCCAGTCCTCTTTCGGCTTTTCGCCGGCCGCGATCCAGGCGACGAGATCGTCACTGGAACGCACGAGCGGGCTTGGGGCCCCATCCTGGCGGGTCGACATTCGCGGGGCCTCTAGAGTGCTTCCGGAAACGTGGGAACCAGAGCACGACGAAACAAGAACCTACGGCCGTTCCGCGAGGTTCGAGAAAACGGAACGACCCTGGCGGATCCAGGGGCGCGGTTGGGCAGGAGTTATGGCGGCAGGCGGGGGCGTAAACAAGGGGGCGGTGCGCCCTGCCTTATTTTAGGGCGCGCCGGCCTGACTGTTCACCGGGGCGGGGCCAGCGGAACGCAGACCGAGACCTGCTGCAGCTCGTCCGGAATGGTTTCCGATCCGACGCAGGCCTCCAGACGGCGGATCATGATGGAGGAGTGGTTCTGGCGCAGGCAATCGACGAACAGCTGGATGCCGGCGGCATTGCAGCGTCGGACCTCCGCCATCACGAAAGCCGGATCGTCCGTGTTCGGCTGCTGCGGTCGGGAAAGGTCGATGTAGGGTTCTACGACGATGTTGGGTCCGCCGTCGCGCCGGCGCCAGTCGCCACGGCGGTCATCGCCGCCCCGGTCGGCAGCCGCGAGCCACCCCGTCGAACCCGCAAGGAGCACGGCCGAAAGGATCAGGGACTTTCCTTGCATCACCATCTTGAACCACGCGTTGCGCGCGGCCCGGCAGGCCTCGCGCCAGCCCACCATGATAAATACGGTCCGTAAACGAATCGCTCACGAAGGCGGTCGCACATGAAACACGAGGCCATGCTGGCCGGTGGGATCATCGTCGGCGGAATCGTCATCGCCGCCCTGACACTCGACGGCACAACGGTACCCAACAAGAAGCTGCCCGGCGGAACGGAAGCCTGCACCTATTACGCAGGGCCGATGGACGCCGAGATGATCGACGAGGGGGGAGACGCGGGCCAGCGCATCTTGCGCGCGATCCTGGCCCTCGACCGCAAGTGCGAGTACGTCACGCTGGCGATGCCCGACGGCACGCGGCAGGTCATGAAGCTCGGCAAGGCGGGTCGCAAGCCCGGCGAGCGCGGCCCCGGCAGCATCCCGACGTTCTAGCTATCGGGATCGCTCCGCTGCAAGAATGGCGCGCGCCTTCGCGCAGTCCTCTTCCATTTGCCGCACGAGCTCCTCGGCGCTCGCGAACTTCCGGTCGTCACGCACCTTGTCGATGAAGCTCACCTCGATCGTGCGTCCGTAGATCGCCTCGTCGAAATCGAACAGAAACACTTCCAGCACCGGCATGCCGTCGTCGAACGTGGGGCGTGTGCCGAGATAGGCGGCGCCGTCGAGCGGACGCCCGTCGAGCGTCACGCGCACGGCGAAGATGCCATGCCCGAGTGCGGTGCCCTTCGGAAGCGCGACGTTGGCGGTGGGAAAGCCGAGCCCGGTGCCGCGCTTGGCGCCGCCGATAACGGGGCCTTTGACATGCCACGGCCGCCCGAGCGCTGCGGTCGCCCCGCGCACGTCTCCCTCCGCGAGAAGGAGGCGGATGGCCGTCGACGAGAACGGCTCGCCGCGCTCGGCTACGGGCTCGACCACGGTGACGGCGAAACCGTGGGCCGCACCCGCGGCCTTAAGTGTTTCGACCGAGCCGCCGCGGTTGCGGCCAAAGAAGAAGTGATAGCCTACGACCACCTCGGTGACGGCAAGCGCGCCGACGAGGATGTCCTCGATGAAGCGGCCGGCATCGAGCGCCGCGAGCCTGGCATCGAACGGAAGCACGATAGCGACATCGAGCCCGAGCCCGTCCAGCACCGCGAGCTTCTCGTCGAGCGGCGTCAGGCGGAAGTGAGGAGTGTCCGGCTGGAAGAATTCGCGCGGATGCGGCTCGAACAGCAGCACGCCGGCCGGCCGGCCGCTGCGCTTCGCGTCCGCGATCGCCCGCCCGATCAGGACCTGATGCCCGCGGTGCACGCCATCGAAGTTGCCGAGCGCCAGCACGGCGCCCTTCGCCTCGGGCGGGACCGCGTCGGAGCCGTGAACCACCCGCATGGCGCGTTTCTCTTTGAGCACGAGCCTACGTCACGCCGCCGGACGGCTGGGCACCATGAGCTGCGCTTCGCCCGTCAGCACCGGCTTGCCGTTGACCGTGCACACGGTCTCGAAGCGCGCGCGCTTCTTCTCGGGGACAAGCTCGACGAGCTTGACCGTCGTGACCACCGTATCCCCGATCTTGACCGGCGCTTTGAAGGCCAGCGTCTGCGAGATGTAGATCGCGCCGGGGCCTGGCAGCTTCATGCCGAACACGGCCGAGATGTAGGCCGCCGACAGCATGCCGTGCGCGATGCGCTCCTTGAACATCGTGCCTGCGGCGTAGGCGGCATCCAGGTGGACCGGGTTGCGGTCGCCCGAGATATCCGCAAACGCGTTAATGACGTCCTCGGTCACCGTATTCGAAAGCGAGGCTTCCTGGCCGAGGGCGAGATCCTCGAAATACGTGATCTTATTGGTCATGCTGCTTTTCCTGCCGGTGTCCGGACTGCGGTGTCCTGAAGTGTGAGCATGGTCTAGCGGCCGTCCCGGGGATGCGCAACTCGCACGAAGGGTCTGGAGTTAAGGGTTTTGCAGGACACGCGGGTGTTGCAGCGGAGCGCGGGATCGCGTTATAAGGCGCAATCCCAAAATTCCTACCAATGAAATGGCTTTCGCGGTGACGCCGTGGGAGCCCGGAGAAGAGCCGCTATGAGCGACCGTAAACCCCTGATGCCGAAGGCCACCGCCGTGTGGCTCGTCGAAAATACCTCGCTCTCCTTCGAGCAGATCGCCGAGTTTTGCGGCCTCCACGTACTCGAGGTGAAGGGCATCGCCGATGGCGACGTCGCGCAGGGCATCAAGGGTCTGGACCCCGTGACCTCGAACCAGCTCACGCGCGACGAGATCGAGGCGGCGGAGAAGGACCCCTCGCATGCGCTGAAGCTCGCCGAGCCGAAGGTCGTCATGCCGGAGGCGACGTCGAAGCGCGGCCCGCGCTACACGCCCGTCTCGCGCCGCCACGACCGGCCAAACGCCGTGCTCTGGCTCCTGCGCAACCATCCCGAGCTCAAGACCAGCCAGATCATGCGCCTCGTCGGCACCACCAAGCCGACCATCGCCCAGATCAAGGACCGCACGCACTGGAACTCGCCGAACCTCGTCCCGCAGGATCCCGTGACGCTCGGCCTCTGCTCGCAGACGGACCTCGACAACGAGGTGAAGAAGGCGGCGCGCCGCCTCGAGCGCGAGCGGCGCGAGGCGCAGAAGGAGGCCATCAAGGCCGGAACCCTGCTGCCGACCGAGGAGACGACGGCCCAGCCCGCGGCACCGGCCGAGGAGGGCTTCCGCCCCACGGCCGAGATCGTGCAGCCCAGAGATGCCGACGAGCACGTGGAGACCCCCGCCGAGGAGGAAGCCCGCGTGTTCGCCAAGCTCAAGGAGCTGTCGTCCGGCGCGGAAAGCAAGGACGGCGACGAGGGCCAGGGCGACTAAGCTGGCGGCTAAGTCAGCTAGCTCAACCCCGCCCACCACGAGAGCAGCGTGTCGGTGACGAGCGCGAGGAA
>CAZDUD010000109.1:0-11466 GCA_964508485.1 uncultured Hyphomicrobium sp.
CGGCCGACATGATGGTGCGGCACATGGCGTCCCATACGTCCATGAAGCTTACGGGGCCGGACGCGTCAGCGCCGATCGAGCGGACGAGCGCGCCCTTGGGGCGCAGCGTCGAGAAGTCGTGGCCGATGCCGCCGCCCTGCTGCATAGTGAGGGCGGCCTCCTTCACGTTGTCGAAGATGGAGGTGAGGTCATCCTCGATGCGGCCCATGACGAAGCAATTGAAAAGCGTCACGGCGCGTCCTGTGCCGGCGCCGGCCAGGATGCGGCCCGCTGGTACGAAGCCGAAGTCGGCCATGGCGTCGTAGAAGCGTCCGGCCCAGCGGGCGCGCACGCGCTTGCCGCCCTTCTCGACGGAGGCCGCCGCGGCGGCGACGCGCCGGAAGGTGTCGCCCAGCGTCTCGTCGTGCGCCGTTGCGTTCGAGAAGCGGTACTTGCGCTTCCAGATCTCCTCCGAGATCGGCGCCAGGAATGTGGGTTCGGTCATTGCCGTTAGCCCTCGAAATCTCCTTGAAATATAGGAATGCGAACGGCTTAGCCAAACGGTGGCATCAAATGCCCTTCTAAGACATGTTCACCATATGTTCTAATTCGATTCCGGTCAAGATCCGAGCTCGCTCCTTCCCTCTTCGACAAGGCGTGCAGCAGCGGCCTCAAGGCGGGTTTCGAGAAGCTGGCGGAACTCCTTGCGGGGGAGGCCCGGCGGGATCGGGTCGAGGAACTCGACGACGATGGTGCCGGGATAGCGCATGAAGCTGCGGCGCGGCCAGAATAGGCCAGAGTTGAGGGCCAGCGGCACGCAGGGCAGGTCGAGGGCTTCATAAAGCGCGACGTAGCCGGGCTTGTAGTCGGGTGGGGCGCCCGGCGCCTGGCGCGTGCCCTCGGGAAAGATCACGATCTCGCGGCCCTCAGCCTTGCGGATCTCGGCGTCGGCGATCATGGCCTTCAGCGCCTTGGCGGCCTTGTCGCGCTTGACCAGGATGTGCTCGAACTTGACGCAGAACCAGCCGTAGAACGGGATCCACTTGAGCTCGTCCTTGAGGACGATGGCGGGGTCGCGGAAGAGCGGCACGAGGCCGAAGGTGTCCCAGGCGGACTGGTGCTTCGAGACGACGAGGCAGGCGCCTTTGGGCAGCTTATCGCGGCCGCGCACCTCGAGCTTTGTGCCGGCGATGACGCGCAAGAGCCAGACGCAGATCATGCCGTGGAGCTTGAGGCCGGCCATGGCCCAGCTCCGGGGCGCGATCAGCAGCCACGCGCCGCAGACCAGCATGACGGCCGTCGTGATGTAGAAGGCGGTGGCGAACAGGAGGGAGCGGAAGAGAAGCATCGGCGTAGAGGTGTGTGGATCTGAGAAACTGTTGCGCGCGTGGGACTTTGCGTGGGTGCCGGCCCGGGCAGCGAGCCATCCGAGGCGCACACTAGACGAAAGTGATCTTATCTCGATGAAATCGTGTCGGGTCCAGCGTCGATCGCCAAGCTAGGACTTGTGGGGGGTCCCCGACGCGGCCGTCTCGGACGTCGCCTGCCACGGACTCATGCCGCGCGCCATGACGAGGCGGGCGGCAGCGGGGAGGAATTTGACGTATTCGGAGACGAGCAGGCGGGCCGCCGTGGCGTCCAGCCACCAGACCTTGCGGCGCAGGCCGTCGGGGGCCACGGGGTGGGGCACGAGCGCGATGTTGGGCATCTCGCGGGCAAGCTCAGCGAGGCTCCGCGGCATGTGGTAGCTCGCGGTCACGACGATCAGGCTGTCATAGCCGAGCGCCTCGGCCCAGCGGCGCGTCTCGTCGGCGTTGCCGACGGTGTTCTGGGCCTGATAGCCGAGATCCACGCAGCAGTTGAAGGTCGCCGCGTCGAGGCCGGAGATTTTCATGAGCGACGGCCGGCCGGTCTTTTGATTGACGCCCGAGATCAGGAGGCGCTGGCCGCGCTTCTCCTCGAGGAGGCGCGCGGCCTCGGCGATGCGAGTCTGCCCGCCGGTCAGCACGACGATGCCGTCGGCGCGCACGTTCTGCACCTCGGGCTCGCGCATCACGGCGTTCGCGAACAGGACGAAGCCGAACGCTGTCAGCGCCAGCAGCCCTGCCGTGAAGCCGATCAAGATGCGTCTCAAGCTCATCGTGCTCATCCGGCCCGGACGGGCCTCAGCGCTCCTACGTTGCTGCCGGAGTCATCCTGTCCCAGGAGATTAGCCGATTTGGCTCCCTTGTGACACGTCCGTGCACAGGATGTTCCGAGCGCCTGTCAGCCCAGAATGCGATAATTAAGAGTCCGAAATCGGCGGGCCGTCGTCAATGCTTACTGTTCAAAATGCGGAACACGCCGAAACGAGATGTCAGCATGCAGAGTGCCGCGATGACGACGACGACGATCCCCAGCAGGACGTAGCCCGCAAGGTCGAGCGCGCCGGATCCGACCAGCCGGTGCAACTCGGTGAGCGTCATCGACCCGCCGCCCAGAATCTGAACGATGGTCGGCATTAACATAAATACGGCGAGCGCGAAGGCGGCGCCGACCAGCCCGGCGCGCACGCCAAGGCGCAGGAAGTGCTTCTCGAACTCGCGGGCAATGAAACGGTCGGTGGCACCCACGAAGTGCAGCACCTCCACGATCTCGCGGTTGGAGGCCATCGAGCTTTTCGTAGCCGAGACGATGATTGCGGTCGTGGCCATGGCGACGAGCGCCAGAATGGCGAGGCCGCCAAGCGCGAAGCTGTTGGTGATGGTCGCGATCTGCTGCTGCCAGCGGCGATGATCGTCGAGTGTCGTGCCCTGGAAGCGGGTCGAAAGGCCTGAGCGTACCTGCTCGAGGTCGGGTGCGGCGGTGCGGTCCAACTCGAGCGCGATCAGCCGCGGCAACGGCAGCGCATTGAGATCCTCGATCTGGCCGAGCCAGGGCTCGAGCAAGCCAGCGGATTCCGCTGCCGACATCACCGTCACCTTGGTAATGCCGCTCTGCTGTCCGAGATAGGTCGCAACCTCTTGCACGACCTTGTCGGTATCGGTGCCGTCCTTGGCCTGGACCTGAACCGTCACCTCGCTTGCGATGTCTTTCAGCCATCCGTTGGCCGACTCGCGGATCAGGTGAACGGCGCCGACCGTGAGGCAGGCGAGGAAGCACATGATGGTGATCACGAGGGTCAGCGAGCGGCCCGTCACCGATCCTGCCGGCACGATCGGTGCGGTGATCGATTCCATTTTGCGTGCTCCGCGCGCCGGCGCATAGGCGTCGGGACGGACGGTGCGCTCGTAATCGGTTCTAAGCACCGCCTCGCTCACGATCGGATCGGGCTCGTAGGTGGCATAGTCCGTGCGGGTCTGTATCCCGCTGCGGCCGCCCTGGGTCACGAGATCGTCGTAGGGGTCGTAGTCCGGCACGCGATGCGGGTCGAGCCCACGCATCGGCGGTCGGTCGGGTCTGTCATACGATCCGGACATGGCCGTCGTGCAACTCCAGTCGAGGGGCTTTGAACTGACGCATCAGCTGATGGTCGTGGGTGGCGATCAGAACGGATGTACCGAGCCGGTTGAGCTCGATGAACAGCCGCAGCAGGCGGCGCGCCATCTGCGGGTCGACGTTGCCGGTCGGCTCGTCGGCGAGCAGAAGCTCAGGCTTGCCGATCACGGCGCGCGCAATGGCGGCGCGCTGCTTCTCTCCGCCCGACAGGACCGACGGGTAGCCGTGCATGCGGTCGCCGAGGCCGACCCACTGCAGAAGATCCGTCACGTCCTCCTTGTAGTCGTCGAGGCGCTTGCCGATGACGCGCAACGGCAGGGCAACGTTCTCCCAGGTCGTCAGGTGCTCGAGCAGGCGGAAATCCTGGAACACGATGCCGATGCGGCGCCTCAAGGGGGCGCGCTTGCCGGTCGTGATGCGGCTCACGTCCTGCTCGAAGAGCTGAATCTGTCCGCGTGTCGGGTGGATCGACATGAATAGGAGTCGCAAGAGCGACGACTTGCCGGCGCCCGAGGGACCGGTGAGGAAGTGGAAGGAGCCCGGGCGAAGGTGGAAGCTCACATCCGAAAGGACCTCCGGGCCGCGTTCGTATTTGAGACCGACATTCGTCAATCGAATCACGGACGGTTCACTCCGGGATCTGCTTCAGGGTTCAGCTTGTGGTCGGGCGCCTATATGCGGGAAGGCGAGGGCAGTATCAATCTGTTACGAATATGGCGGGGACATGTACAATCGTGCCCATGGTACGTTCACGACATTCTCCACCCCGTCTTGCGCCCCAGGGCGCATAGCCCGATACCTTGCTGCCGGCAACACCCCTCCCGTCCGCTGGGATCGGTCTCGGACAAGGATCGTGAGCTAACGTCATGATTTCGAGCGAGTTTCGGTCGCCAGCGCGGACAGCACGGCGCCGTCGGCGAAACTCAAGTTTCTGAGGCCGCCGGCCGAGGACAAGGATACAGGAATGACAGAAGAGCAAACCGGCGCAGCACCTGAGGTCGAAGTTCTCTATTCGGCGGAGGCCATCGCCGCCCGCCTCGAGGAACTGGCCAAGGGCATTACGGCGCGCAATCTCGAGCGCCCGCTGATCGTCGCCGTGCTCAAGGGCAGCTTCGTGTTCGCGGCCGATCTCATCCGGGCGCTCTATCGCTCCGGACTCAAGCCGGAAGTCGATTTCCTGACGCTGTCGAGCTATCGCAAGAGCCGCACGTCCTCCGGAAAGGTCGAGATCCTGCGGGATCTGGATCTCGACGTCGAGGGCCGCAACGTTATTTTGATCGATGACGTGCTCGATTCCGGGCGCACGCTCGTGTTCGCAAAGGATCTGCTCTCGGCGCGCGGGGCGAGCCAGATCCTGACCTGCGTTCTGATCGACAAGAAGGTGCCGCGGGCGGTCGATGTTGCAGCGGATTTCAGCGCGTTCGAGGGCAACGACGAGTTCGTCGTTGGCTACGGCATGGACGTTGCGCACCGCTACCGCGAGCTGCCGTTCGTCGGCCGCATGGCCAAGGAATAGTCGCGTAGAGCCTGTAAGCAGGGTGGGCGAGACAGATGTAAGACCGCAAGGCTTGCGGCGGGCCGGTTGCCGGGGAGGACGAGGATGGCTCACATTCTGCTGGCGGATGACGATCAGGCGACGCGCGATCTCGTGAAGCGCGCGCTGGTATCGGATGGGCACCGCGTCGACCTCACGCAAGACGGAGCAGAAGCACTCGAAACTCTAACGGGCACAGCGGACGGTTTCGATGTGCTGGTGTCGGATGTGCACATGCCGGGGCTCGACGGGATCGAGCTTGCGCGCCGGGCGTCTGCCACGCATCCGAAGCTGAAACTGCTTCTCATGTCCGGCTTTTCCGAGGAGCTCGAACGGGCGCAGGCGCTCAAGCTGCCGAACCTCGGCGTCATCATGAAGCCGTTCACGCTCGATCAGGTGCGCGCAGCCGTGCGGGCGCTGCTGGGCTAGGCTCTGTCGTTCCCTGCTTCCCTCACCCCATGGCCGGGCTTGACCCGGCCATCCAGGGCCGAGCACGCCAGCGTTCGTTTTCGTTAGCCCCTGGATGGCCGCCTCGTCGTGGCGAAGCCGCTCTCCTCTCCGCGCGGACGGCGGCCATGGAGTAGCGGGGGATGCCAGTGCGGCTTTCTGAGGCGCGTTCTTGTTACAGCGCGTTCTTGCGCTGCTGGATCATCATGTAGGTGTCGCTGGTCTGCTCCGAGAGCTGGAACCAGAGATAGTCCTCGGCGCGGACGGCGGTCATGGCCTCGTAGGCTTTCTTGAACTCGGGATTGGTGGCGCAGAGCTCCGTGTAGGTGTCGTTCGAGGCCTTGAAGCAGGCATCGAGCACCTCCTCGGAGAACGGCCTCAGGACCGCGCCAGCCTTGACCAGACGCCGCAGCGCCGCGGGATTCTGAATGTCGTAGCGCGCCTGCATGGTGGTGTTTGCCGTGTGCGCGGCGGCCCGGATGATCGCCTGATAGGACTTCGGCAGGCTGTTCCATTTATCGAGGTTGATGAAGAAGTGGAGCATGGCCTGCCCCTCCCACCAGCCCGGATAGTGGTAGTTGCGGGCGACGCGGTAGAAGCCGAGCTTCTCGTCGTCGTACGGGCCGACCCATTCGGCGGCGTCGATGGTGCCCTTCTCGAGGGCCGAATAAATGTCGCTGCCCGGGATCTGTTGCGGGACGGCGCCCAGGCGCGACATGATCGCGCCGCCGAATCCGCCGATGCGGATCTTAAGACCTCTCCAGTCCGCCGGCGTGTTGATCTCCTTGCGGAACCAGCCGCCCATCTGCGCGCCCGTGTTGCCGCCCGGCAGCCCGAAGATGCCGTAGCGGGCGTAGAACGCGTTCATGAGGTCGATGCCGCCGCCCTCGTACATCCAGGCGTTCTGCATGCGGCAGTTAATGCCGAAGGGGATGCAGGTGGCGATGGCGAAGGTCGGGTCCTTGCCCCAGTAGTAGTAGGACGCGGTGTGGGCGGCCTCGACCGTTCCGTCCGATACGGCGTCGGCCGCTTGGAGCGGGCCCACGATCTCGCCCGCGGCAAAGACCTGGATCGTGAACTTGCCGTCGGTCATCTCGCCGACGATGCGAGTGAAGACTTCGGCCGCGCCATAGATGGTGTCGAGCGATTTGGGAAAGCTCGAGGTGAGCCGCCAGGTCAGGCTCGGCATGCTGCTGACGACGGCCGGGGATTCCGGCTGCTGGTCGCACGCCGCGACCGTTGCCGCAGCTCCGCCCACGCCGGCAACCTTGAGAAACTTCCGGCGGTTCAGCTCAGACATCGACGGCACCCCTTGGCTCATTTTCGGGGCGGACTATAGACGGGCTCTCTCACGTATGACAGCGCTCCGGAAAGCATCATGGCGGGAAGTCCATTGCGCTTCCTCCGCCCTGCGATAGGCTCGCGGCGCTCTAGCCTCGCCTCCCACCCAAGGATCTCAAATGACAAAGGCATCTCTCCAGGCTCTTTCGTGCCTGACGGCCGCGCTCTGTCTGCTTGCCGTCCCTGCTCAGGCCGCCGACTGGTGGATGTTGCGGCAGAGCGAGGAGGGCCGGCAATGCGGGCCGCCCCTCGAGGCGGAGGGCGTCACGCTGACGCCGGAAGAGTTGATGAAGCGCTATCCCGAGTGCAAGCTTATGGAGGAAACGCCATCGCTCGATCTCGAGGCGGTCATGCTCAACTGCGAAGGCGATATCGGCCAGGTCTTCGTCTTCACCAAGAGCAAGGCAGCGTGCGAACGCATGTTAGAGTAGTCCGGCAGGCAAAGGCTCGGATCTCATGAGCGTGCGCATCGGGGGCGTTCTCTTGGCCGGGGGGCTCAGCCGGCGCATGGGCGGCGGCGACAAGGCGCTTATGCTGCTCGCAGGCCGTCCGCTCGTCCAGCACATCGCGGAACGGCTCGCGCCGCAGGTCGACGCGCTCATCGTCAATGCGAACGGCGATCCGGCGCGGTTCGCGGCGCTTGGGCTTCCGGTCGTGCCCGATGAGAGCGCCGATTTTTCGGGACCGCTTGCCGGTGTGCTGGCGGCGCTCCATTGGTTCGAGCGTGCGCGGCCCGAGACGCGAGCCGTCGTCAGCGTGGCGGCGGATGCGCCGTTCATTCCGCGCGATTTGGTTGCTCGTTTGGCTGAAGCGCTTGCTATGCATGAGAATGCGCGGGTTGCGGTCGCGCAGTCACGTGGGCGCAGGCATCATGTGATCGGTCTCTGGCGGGTTACGGCTGCCCCTGAGATTGCGGCGGCGCTTGCGCGCGGCGACCGCAAGGTCGAGACCATGATCGACCGGCTCGGTGCGGTGGCGATGCCGTTCGACGATGTCGACATGGGCGGAGAGGCCGTCGATCCGTTCTTCAACGTCAATGCGCCGGAGGATCTGGCGTTCGCGGATCGCGTTCTGCGGCGCGCGGAGCATCCGCCGTTCGTCGTCGGTGTCGCGGGATGGAAGAACGCGGGCAAGACGACGCTGGTCGAGCGGCTTGTTGGAGAGCTCACGCGGCGCGGCTACCGGGTCTCGACGGTCAAGCACAGTCACCATGATGTGACGGCCGAAGCGGATGGCACCGACAGCGCGCGCCACCTGCGTGCCGGCGCGCATGAGGTGGTGTTGGTCTCTCCGCGGCGCCGGGCGGTGCTGCGGGACGGCCAGGACATCGTGTGGTGTGAAGAGCCCGAGCAGCCGCTTGCGGCCATCGTTGCGCGTCTTGCGCCCACCGATATCGTGATCGTCGAAGGCTTGAAGCGCGCGCCGATCCCCAAGATCGAAGTGCGGCGCACGGGGCAGGGCGACGGTCCGCCGCTGGCGGGGGACGATCCTCTGGTGATCGCCATCGCGGCGGATCACGCCGTCCATGGCGAGCAGGTGCCGACGTTCACGTTGGACGATGTGGCCGGGCTCGCCGATGCGCTGCTTGCGGCGGGCGGATTGGCGATGCGCCGGGAGCTTTCTTAATGGCGGGGCGCTCGACCGGACTTGCGCTGGCTCTGCTCGTCCTGGCCGTTGGTTCTGTCCGCGCGGAAGATCCCAGGCTTGCGCCGGGGCGTGATCCCGGCGGCGTGGCGGTGGCCGTGCTTGCGGACGGGTTCGACACCACGCGGCCGGACGTCGCGCACGTTCTGGCGCGGGACGGCGAAGGCGAGGCGATCGCGTGGGATGCTGTCGACGGCGACCATCAGCCGTTCGTGCGCGATGGAGCCGGAACGGCCGGTCTGCTCGCGGCGGTGGCCGAGGGTGGAGTGCGCATCGTTCCGGTTCGCGTGGCAACGGGCGATGCGGCATCGCTCGCCAAGGGCGTGGCGTTCGCTCAGAGCACGCCCGCGCACATCCTGCTCGCAGACTTCTCCGACCAGGACCGCCGTGGGCTCGATATCATGGTGGCAGCGGCGCAGCGGTTCGCGGTGGTCCTGTTCGTCGTTTCCCTGCCGGGGCTTACGGCGGAGGAGACCAAGGCGGGCGATAGCGCCGCCAACCTCGTTCTTTTGGACTCCGTCGACCGTGCGCAGGCGGCGGCCAAGGCCGTCGCCGCGGCTCTTGGCTGCAAGCGCGGCGATCTGCCAGGCGCAACGGGGGCTGATTTCAAGCGCGTGTTTCTAAGTCGTCTCGAGGCGCAGTCGTCTGCGGCCTGCGAGCCAGAGGGTGCTCAGCCCAAGTAGCGCGAGCAGGCCCGCAGTCTGACCCCAGGACACGCGGTGCATTTCCGGCGCGGCGCTTCCGTCCTCACGATCCGGCAGGCGCACGAGGCGTGCGCGGCGCGGAAGCATCGGCGCGGCGTGATCGGCCGGAGCTGCGGCCCGTGTCGGTTCCCGGCCGATCGCGTCCAGGGCGCGCGATGCATTAACGAAAAGAAGCGTGGCCGCTAAAGCAGCCACGCTTCCACCCACCACCACCCTAATCAAATCCTTCATTCCGGCCTCCGTCGCTGTTGCGGGAAGGCCGGGGTCTTCCTGGTTTATTGGAAGAACACGAGAGCCTTCACCAAGGTCTCCCAAATCCCCCAAGCAAGAGGTACGCCAACCAGTGACCAGAACAGCGCGGCCTTGAAATCCAGGCCGCCCTTGCCGATTCCGAACGATCCAGTCGACGTTGTCGCGGACGCGGACTTGAGCTTGGCCTGCTCGGCGGCAACCTCCTCGTCGCTCATGTGCCATTTCGGGGCGACCGGCCGCACGAGCAGGTTTGCGATGAAACCCACGACCAGCAAACCGGCGAGGATGAAGAAGATCTGGCCGTAGAGCTTATCGGGAGCGATGCCTTCGGCGGCGCGCGTGTCGTGCAGGTAGTTGACGATGACGGGGCCGACGATGCCGGCCGTGGACCAGGCCGTCAGAAGCCGGCCATGGATGGCGCCCACGAACTGCGTGCCGAAGATGTCGGCGAGGTAGGCCGGGATGGTCGCGAAGCCGCCGCCGTACATCGACGCGATAACGCAGAAGCAGGCGACAAACAGCGCCAGGAGCTTCCAGTCTGCGGCCTGGGCGGCAAGCACGTAGAGCCCCGCGCCCAGAACGAAGAAGATGAAGTACGTGCTCTTGCGGCCGAGGTAGTCGGAGGACGACGCCCAGAAGAAGCGGCCGAAGATGTTGAACAGAGAGATGAGGCCGACGAAGCCCGCGCCAACGGCCGCCGCGGACGCGGCAAGGGCCGCATCCTTCTTCATGTCCAGGTAGCCGAGGTCATTCTGTCCGACGAGTGAGCCGCCGAACGTCTCCTGCAACATGGGCGATGCCGCGCCGATGATGCCGATGCCGGCGGACACGTTCATGCAGAGCACTGTCCACAGCAGCCAGAATGCGGGCGTCTTGTGCGCGTCCTTGAGATGCACATGGTTGTTCGTGATCATCGCTTTGCCGTTAATCGGAGGTGTCCATCCCTCCGGCTTCCAGCCCGGCGGCGGGAGGCGATAGCGGAACGAGCCGATCAGCATGAAGACTGCGTAGATCGCTGCCATGGCGACGAAGGTCTGCCAGACTCCGGGCTCGGTGGCGGTCTTGAAGACCTTGTCCATGAGAAACGTCGCCAGCGGCGAGCCGATCATGGCGCCGCCGCCGAAGCCCATGATGGCCATGCCGGTGGCCATGCCGCGCCGGTCGGGGAACCACTTGATCAGCGTCGACACGGGCGAGATGTAGCCGAGGCCGAGGCCGATGCCGCCGATGACGCCGGAGCCGAGCCACATCAACCAGAGCTGATGGGTGTAGACGCCGAGCGCACCGATCAGAAGGCCGCCGCACCAGCACAGCGTCGAGACGAGGCCGGCCTTGCGCGGGCCTGCACGCTCGAGCCATCCGCCCCAGATGGCGGCAGAGACGCCGAGCAGCACGAAGAAGAAGGTATACATCCAGCCGAGGTCGAACTGACTCCAATTGCAGTCGGTGGCGAACAGTGCACGCAAGGTGCCGGCGGCTTTCTCGCCAAACGTCACCGCGCCGGCCGAGCATTCGGGGATGGGCTTTCCGTCGGTGCCGAGCAGCGCGCCCTGCAACGGTTTCCAGAACACCGAGAAGCCATAGGCCATGCCGATGCACAGGTGGATGCAGAGCGCTGCCGGCGGGACCATCCAGCGATTGAAACCCGGCTTGGCGATAATCGCCTCGCGGTCGAGCCAGCCGGGCTCAGCGTACGCCCCGGTCGCGTCGTGTGTGGTAGCCATGGTGTTCCCTTCCCCGAAGCTCTTGACTTGCCCTTGTTTCTCGGGCGTTTGCGCTTAGGACTATCGCGCGCAAGCCCATGAGACAAGGGCGTATGGGCTTGATGTCGGCGGCAACCTCGCTACCTTACGGGGGCTGCCACGCGCGTGTCAGATGTGTGACGAACGGTTTGCGGTCGTCCGATCACTGACCGCAGCTCCGTTGAAGCGGACCACTTTGGGATACGACATGACCCTCACGTCACCGACCGCGTTTTCCGAACGCCCTTCGGCGCCCGCTTCCGAGCTGGTCGATCCGTTCGGGCGGCACGTGACCTATCTGCGCGTCTCGGTGACGGACCGCTGAGATTTCCGCTGCATCAACTGC
>CAZDUD010000110.1:0-11324 GCA_964508485.1 uncultured Hyphomicrobium sp.
GAGCGATCGGGCACCAAGGCCGGGGCGCCTCTCCACGCTCCGGCCTTTTCTGTTGCGATGGCTCTGGTTACCCGTGCGGGCGCATTAACCCTGGATGGGTCACGAATTTGGGGGAAAGCTACGAAGAGAGAAGGTCTCTAGCCGGCCGCGCCGCCCTCGTCGGCGTGCACGGTCTGGCGGGTGCGGCGGGCGCTGCGAACCGGTGCGGCAGCCCGTTGTTCCTGGCCGTCGCCAGCCGCCTCGACCACGGACACTTCCTCGCCAGGGTAAACGCCTTTGAGCTGGTCGACGTCATCGATCGCGACCGCCCAGACGTTGCATTTGCTGGTGAAACGGATCTCGCCACGCTTCGAAATGGGCGTGGCGCCGAAGCCGATGCTGATGGCGTCACCTTCCGGCCAGAAGGCGATCTCGCCCTTGCTCACGACGGCGCGGGCGTCGGGCTCGAGGTCATGGGAGATGGGCGTGCGGAAATAGACTTCCTTGCCCCAGGTCTGGACGGATCCCGAGATCGGCAGGGCATCCCAGATGCGATCCGCCGTGGGAGTCGCCAACAGCCGGGCTCGAATCGCCACGTTCCCAGCTCTGATGAGTATGCGCCGCACCATGGCCTCCCGGGACCGATATTGGACGGCATCGGCCTGATGTCCGGCGCGGACGTCAGTTATCCACGCGCGTAGCATAAGGGGACAGGCCGATCGTCAGGCGTACCTTGTCATCTGGCGGCATAACCTTCAAGGGTCTTGCGCTAGAGCCGTTCCGGTTTTGGTTGAATCGCGGAACGGCTCCAGGTCTTTGTTTGATCGTGCTTCTTTTCGGGCTCCGTCCTTGCATGGCTTCGCCATGACCGGTTCCCCTTTTCCGGAAGCACGCTAGGCGCAGCCTTTGCTCAGAGTCGCAAGGCGTTAGCCAAGTCGCGCCACGGGTGGAGCGGCGTCACGCAGTCGGCTGCCCAAACACAACCGCGGCATTGTGAGGCCGCCGAACGCGACTGCGCACGGCATGGCTTTGGTCCCTCCTGTCTGTCGCGGCCGACGTCCGGCACGTCGTCGAGATCGCACTCCGGGATTGGCCCGGCTCCTCCCACGTCACGGATCATCCTCGCCATCTCGTTTCGCATGCGACGCGGAGGTCGTCCGCCAAAGCGCGCCGCTTCGAAGCCGTGAGAGCTGGCTTGCACTTGGCATCATTCTCCATCCTCCACCAATCTTCCTATTAGTAGATAGGTACAGTCGAATTGATCATTTTGCCTTTCGATCAGCCAATAGAGAAAACGCGACATCAGGTGCCTCCGAAGACGGAACACTCGGGACGACACCACACCCGCCTGCGGGCAAACCACAAAGCAGAAATGGAGGAAGCGGCTATGAGGAAAAGCGGCGACGCGAACGGAAGGGAGCCCCTTCCGACGCTTCAAGGACGGCGGCAATTCCTGAGAAACGGCGCGGCACTGGCCGGCGCAGCGCTCGCGGGCGGTGCGATCGGGGGCACGAGGGCGCATGCCGAGGCGCTTCAGATACCGGCCTCGAACACGGCGATGGGCCGCCCTCTCGAGGTTGCTTCCTACGGCATGCCTTCGAAATACGAAGGCAATGTCCTTCGCCGGCGCAGCGACGTTCTCGTCAACAAGCAGAATTTCTCCGACTGGAGCATGACGCCGCTTCAAAACCAGATCGGAATCACGACGCCGAACGGCTTGTTCTTCGAACGTCACCACAACGGCATTCCCGATATCGATCCCGACGCGCACCTCTTGGTGATTCACGGCATGGTGAAGCAGCCGCTCAAATTCACGATGAGCGACCTGATGCGGTATCCGTCGACATCGAAGTTCTACTTCCTCGAATGCTCCGGCAACGGCCTCACCGACTGGACCAAGGCGGCCTCGACGACCGTGCAGCAGAGCCACGGCCTGCTGAGCTGCGCGCAATGGACAGGCGTGCCGCTGTCTTGGCTGCTGGACGAAGCGGGCCTAGCGGACGGAGCGAAATGGGTGCTGCTCGAAGGCGGCGACGGATCGGGTCATTTGCGATCGATCCCAATAGAGAAGGCGATGAGCGACGTCATTCTCGCCTACGGGCAGAACGGGGAGCGGCTGCGCCCAGAGAATGGTTATCCGCTGCGCGCAATCATTCCGGGCTGGGAAGGCAACGTCAACGTCAAGTGGCTGCGGCGTATCAAGGTCGGCGACCAGCCCTGGCAGATCCGCGGTGAGACGGCGCGCTACACGGATCCGATGCCGAACGGCAAATGGCGCCAGTTCAGTTTCGTGATGGAGTGCAAGTCCGTGATCACCCGCCCCTCAGGCGGCATGAAGATGCATGGACCCGGCCTGTACGAGATCGAGGGCTTCGCCTGGTCCGGAAACGGCACCATCAAAGCGGTCGACGTGACGTTCGACGGCGGCAAGACCTGGGTCGAGGCGCAGCTCGAGGAGCCCGTTCTCGACCGCTGCCTGACACGGTTCCGCTATCGATGGCACTGGGACGGGGGTCCCGCAAAAATCGCGAGCCGCGCAGTGGACAGCACCGGATATGTCCAGCCGACGGTTGACGAGATTGCAAAGGTACGCGCGCTGACCGGGTTCGTGCAGCATCACAACGGCATCTTCCCCTGGTCCATCGATGCCAACGGAGAGGTGAAGAATGCCATCGCGTAAGCTCAGAACGCTCTTGCTTGCGATCCTCGCCGGCACCACCCCGCACGCGGCCCTCGCGGACCGGCCGGACATCCGCCTCGGCCAGCCAATCTCGGAGGCCGAACTCTCCGCGTGGAACATCGATATCCGCACGACCGACGGCAAAGGCTTGCCTGAAGGGCGCGGAGATGTCGCGACGGGCGAGAAAATCTTCGCCGAGAAGTGCGTGGCCTGCCACGGCGAAGCCGCCGCGGGCGGGCCAATGTTCGGCTCGATGGTGGGCGGGATCGGATCGTTCACGACCGAGAAACGCGTGCTGACACCCGGCAGCATGTATCCGTACGCGCCGATCCTGTTCGACTACATCCGACGGGCCATGCCGCTGGATCAGCCACAGAGCCTTGCCGGCGACGAGGTCTATTCGCTGTCGGCGTACCTGTTGCACTTGAACGGCCTTGTGCCCGCCGATGCCGTGATGGACGCAAAAACGCTGGCCGAGGTCAAGATGCCTAACCGCGACGGATTTATTGTCGACGACCGCCCGGACACCAAGGCCGTGCGCTGCATGAAGGACTGCCGATAGGGGTTTGCCGTTAGGGTCCGCCGTCAAGGTCCGCCGTTAGGCAGGCGGCGGGCCGAAGATGACAACGGCGTTGAGGCCGCCGAAGGCGAACGAGTTCGACATCGCGTAGGTCACCTGCGCAGAGCGCCCGACATTCGGCACGTAGTCGAGGTCGCACTCGGGGTCGACCTCATCGAGGCCGATGGTCGGCGGGATGAAGCCTTCCTGCATGGCCTTGATGGTGACGACGGCCTCGATGCCGCCGCCGGCGCCGAGCGGGTGACCGGTCATGGACTTGGTCGACGAGACCGCGAGCTTCGAGGCGGCGTTCTTGAACACCTCCTTGATGGCCTTGGTCTCGTTGATGTCGTTGTCCTTGGTGGCCGTGCCGTGGGCGTTGATGTAGTCGATCTCGGAGGCATCGAGGCCGGCGTCGTCGAGCGCCATCTGCATGGCGTAGCTCGGCCCCTCGACGGTGGGCTTCACCATATCCTGGCTATCGGAGGCCATGCCGTAGCCGACCAGCTCGGCCAGGATCGTCGCGCCGCGGCGCTTGGCGTGCTCCAATTCCTCGAGCACGAGAATGCCCGCGCCCTCGCCGAGGACGGTGCCGTTACGCTTTTTGGCAAACGGGAAGCAGCCCTGGGGCGAGAGAACGTGGAGGGCCTGCCAGGCCTTCATGGTGCCGTAGTTGATGACGGCTTCGGAAGCGCCTGCAATGGCAACGTCGACGAGGCCGTTCTTGATGTAGTCGCGCGCGATGCCGAAGGCGTGAGTCGCCGTCGAGCACGCTGAGCAGGTGGCGAAGGTCGGACCCTTGACGCCGTACTCGATGCCGACATGCGCTGATGCCGACGAGCCGATGATGCGCAGCAGCGTCAGCGGATTGGTGGCGCGCTTGTTGTGAATGAAAAGATCGCGGTAGGCGTTCTCGAAGGTCGTGAGACCACCGGCACCCGAGCCGATGATGCAGGCCGAGCGGTAAGGGTTCTCAAACGGAAACTGGATGCCCGATTGGACGACCGCCTGCTCGGCGGCGGCGGCGGCGAACCACGAGTAGCGGTCCGCGTGCATGATGATCTTGTCGCGCTTGTAGTTCTTGAGCTGGACCTTGGGATCGAAATCCTTGATCTGCGCGGCGATGAGGATCTTGAGATCCTCGAGCGGGAAGCCACCGAGCTCGGAGACGCCGGACTTGCCTTCCCGAATGCTCGCCCAGAAGTCAGCCACGTTCAGTCCGATCGGCGTTACCGCGCCAAGACCCGTGACGACCACACGACGTGTGCCGTTGCCGTTTGTCATTCTTCAAACTATCCCAAGTGCTGGGCCAAGCAGCGAAGACATTGCCCAGCCGGAAAAGAACCGCGCGGCCACTCCCGACGCCCTTTCTCTGACGACGAGGTGCAGCCAGCTTACGGATCGTGAGGGCCCGCAGATCACGAGCCCGTCTTCGTGGGTTATGCCTTCGCGGCAGCAGGCCCTGCGGCCATCAAACTCTTAACCTTGTCGACAACGGAGCCGACCGTCTTGAAGTCGCCGACGTCCTCGTTGGCGTTGTACGGAATCTCGATGCCGAAGGTATCCTCGATGTCGAACACAATCATCGCAAGATCAAGCGACTCAATCTTTAGATCCGTCAAAGCCGTCGAGAGCGAGATATCGTCTCTCGGCTCCTTCATATGCTTCTTGAGAATGTCGATGATTTTGGTTGCGACTTCGTCCATCTCGCTCTCCAAACCCTGCCCACACGACTTGCAGGGACCCCGCTTTCGTCAACTTAAGTAATCAGCCACCTAAGTAGTGCAGGGCCGCAATTATCACAAGCTTGGGCGTCACATATCCTTAAACCAGCCTGAAGTCCAGCCGACGGGGTTTAGGGTCCCTGCGGCTCTCCGGCACAAGCCCCTTCTTGTCAGATCCCACGGCGCTGCGAAGTTCCGTGGGGCACAGTCTTTTACTGTGCCGCCACTGGGGCGCAGACTAGGCGAAGAGCCGAAAAAAGTGTTGAATGACAAAAGCGGCATTCTGCGTAACGTTTAACTACAGATAATGCTTGCCCGGAGGATAGCGAAAGCCCTCGGCAGGCCCGCGCGGCACTCAGACGCGGGCTCCCCCCAAGGGCCTCCTTCCTAAACGGGAAAGCGCGGGAGGTCCATTGATGGCGAACACCGGCGTGGCTGAGGGCTCAGACCGTACGGCACATGCCTGGATCCGAAGCTATCCCGCCGGCGTGGACTGGCACATGCCGCTCGAGGCTGCGCCTCTTTTCGACCTCATCGACGAGGCCGCCCGGCTAAGCGCCGACCGGCCCTGCTGCACCTTCCTGGGGCGGACCCTTACCTACGGGGAGGTCGGTGCGCTCGTCGACAGCGCCGCGACCGGCTTGCAGCAACTCGGTGTTGTCAAGGGAACGAAAGTCGGACTTCTTCTTCCGAACACGCCTACGTTCATCGTCTATTACTTTGCCGTGCTCAAGGCGGGCGGCATCGTCGTCAATTACAACCCTCTCTACTCCTTGGAGGAGCTCGCCTTCCAGGTGAAGGACAGCGAGACCGAGCTCATGGTGACGCTCGATCTCAAGGTGCTGTTCGGCAAGGTCGAGCACCTGCTTGCCGACAAGGTGCTCAAAGGGGCCGTCGTCTGCTCGTTCACCGCGCTGTTGCCGGCAGCCAAGGCGGTGCTGTTCAAGCTCTTCAAGTCGAAGGAGCTCGCGCGCCCGCGCTCCTCTCCCGTGCGCGACCGCATCCGGCTCGAGAGCGAGGCGACGGCCGATGCTTCGCAGTTCGAGCCCGTTGCAATCGACCCCATGACGGACATTGCCGTGCTGCAGTACACGGGCGGCACTACGGGGACGCCCAAGGGCGCGATGCTGACGCACGCGAACCTTCATATCAACGTGCAGCAGATCGGCGCCTGGGCGCCGGATCTCCTCTACGGCAAGGAACGATCGTTGGCCGTGCTGCCGTTCTTCCACGTCTTCGCCATGACGGTCGTCATGAACCTCGGCGTGAAGTTCGCGGCCGAGATGCACCTCATGCCGCGCTTCGTGCTGCAGGATGCGCTCGACCTCATTTCCAAGCACCGGCTCACGGTGCTCGCGGGCGTGCCGACCCTCTTCAACGCCATGCTCAACCACCCGCAGATCAAATCCTTCGACCTCACGAGCCTCAAGTTCTGCCTGTCAGGCGGCGCGGCGCTGCCGCTCGAGATCAAGGACCGGTTCGATGCGGTGACGGGATGCTCGCTGGTCGAGGGCTATGGGCTTTCCGAAGCCTCTCCCGTGGCGACCTGCAATCCGCTCGATACGCCGGCGCGGCGCGGCTCCATCGGGCTTCCGTTACCCGGCACGATCCTGTCGCTGCGCGACCTTACCGATCCTCTCCGCGAAGTGCCGCGGGGCGAGCGGGGCGAGATCTGCATCTCCGGTCTGCAAGTCATGAAGGGCTATTGGAACAAGCCCGCGGAAACGGCGGCGCAGTTCGCCGGGCCGTTCCTGCGCACAGGCGACGTCGGCATCATGGACGATGACGGCTACTTCTACATCGTGGACCGGATCAAGGATCTCATCATCTGCTCCGGCTACAATGTCTATCCGCGGCGGATCGAGGAAGCGCTTTACGAGCATACGGCCGTCGAGGAATGCATCGTGATCGGCATCTCCGACAAATACCGCGGCGAGGCTCCCAAGGCGTTCGTCAAGCTCAAGGAGGGCGAGACGGCGACCAAGCAGGAGCTTATGGCACATCTCGAGATCAAGCTTTCGAAACTCGAGCTGCCTGCCGACATCGAGTTCCGCGACACGCTGCCCAAGACCATGATCGGCAAGCTCTCGAAGAAGGAGCTCAAGGCCGAGGAGGCGCAGAAGAAGCGCGGGTGCTGATCCTGCGCCGATCTAGGATTTGGTGCCGGGGACAATGGAGCCCGTTCCGCGCGGGCGCGTCGGGCCACCTTCTCCCGGCGGAGGATCACTTGCGCCGGGAGGAGGTACGCCAGGTGGAGGCCCAGGCGGACGCCCGGAGCCCGCGGGCTCGGGTCCGGCCGCGCGGTCGACGCCGATGATCAGCGTCGCGACATAGGCGTCGGCCTCCTCGCGCACGTTCACGAAAGAAATGTGATCGCCGTCGGCACCTGCGATCCAGTCCGTGCTGTTCAGCGTGTCGCGCTTGGCGCTGCGCGTGTTGTAAGGCGCGATCTGCGTGAAGATGTATTCCGAGAGCGCGTCGGGGAAATACATCTGGCCGGTCAGCATGGCCTTCTCGTCGAGAAGAACCTTGAAGTGAATGTGGGTCGTGCGGCCGCGGTACCAGCCGGGATAGATGGTCTTGAACGTCGCCTCCCCGGTGGCGCTTGTCGTCTGGGTGCCGCGCAGGAACTTCTCGCCCTTGGTGGAGATGCTCTGGTCATCGCCCTGGCGGTCGTAGCCGGAATACTGGCCGGTCGCGTCGCAGTGCCAGACATCGACGCGCGCGCCCTCGATTGGCTGGCACGTGGCGCCGTCGGTGATCTGCAGGTGGAGCTTGAGGGGCACGCCCGCGCGGCCCTCGGCGATGTTCTCGCGCACGAGGTTCGGGTCGAAATAGAATGGGCCTTCGACCATGCGCGGCGTCATGCGACAGACGTTGGCTGCGGCGGGAATCGTCGTTGCGGGCGGGCTTGCGGCGGCGGCACCCTTGTCGCCTGTCAGCATGGCAGCGGATCCCGCGATCCCCGCCAACGCGCCCCGGCGTGAAATTCCCGTATCGTTCGTCATTCTAACGTGCCTCGCAGAAAAGTCTGACCCACGTCAGACCTCATGTCCGGCGCGGAAGCGTGGCTCCAACGAAACATCGATCGGCAATCCGGCGCAGGCTATGCCGCCGCGCGGGCTTCGGCGCGGGTGGCGCTTTCGAGAATGGCGGCGACGCCCATGCCGCCCGCGGTGCAGATCGAGATCAGGCCGCGGCCGCCGTTCTCCGCGAGCAGCTTCGACAGGTTGGCGAGAACGCGTGCCCCGGTCGCGGCAAAGGGATGGCCGAACGCCAGGGACGATCCCTTCACGTTGAGCTTTGCGCGGTCGATGGAGCCTAGGGGGTGGTCCTTGCCGAGATGCGTCCGGCAGTACTCGACATCCTCCCAAGCCTTCAGCGTCGCCAGCACCTGGGCCGCGAACGCCTCGTGGACCTCGTAGTAGTCGAAATCCTGCAGCGTAAGATGGGCGCGATCGAGGATCTTCGAGACGGCGATGGTCGGGGCCATCAGAAGCCCTTCGCCGGCGACGAAGTTGTTGGCGGAGGTCTGCGTGTAGGAAAGGAACGACTGGATCGCGAGGCCACGCTTCGCGGCCCATTCCTCGCTCGCGAGCAGCACGCACGCGGCGCCGTCGGTCATCGGCGTCGAGTTCGCCGCCGTCAGCGTGCCTTTGTCGGACTTGTCGAAGGCGGTCTTCAAGGTCGCGAGCTTGTCGAGGCTGATGTCCTCGCGCAGGTTGTTGTCGCGGAACACGCCGGCTGTTGGCACGATGAGTTCGTCCATGTAGCCCGTGCGATAGGCCTCGGCGCCCTTCCGGTGGCTCTCGAAGGCGAAGCGGTCCTGGTCCTGGCGCGAGACCTTCCATTCGCGCGCCATCAGCTCGCAGTGCTGGCCCATGGTCAGCCCCGTGCGCGGCTCGGCAACATTCGGCGGTTGGGGCACGAGCTCGCGGGGGCTGAAGCCCTGGAACACGCGCAGCTTGTCCATGGCCGTCTTCTGCTGCTGGACCTGGATCAGGCGCGTTGCGAACTTCTTCGTGAAGACGATGGGAGCGTCGGACGTGGTGTCCGAGCCTGCGGCGATGCCGCATTCGATCTCGCCCGTGGCGATCTTGGCGCCGATGCCTGCGGCCGCCTGCAGGCTGGTACCGCAGGCCTGCTGCATGGTGATGCCCGGAGTCGAGGGCGCGAGCTTGGTGCCGAGCACGGCTTCGCGTGCGAGGTTCCAGTCCTTCGAGTGGCTGACGACAGCGCCACCGACGACCTCGTCGATGTGCACGCCCTTCAGGCGATACTTGTCGACGAGACCGTTCAAGGCCGCCGTCATCAGGTCGAGGTTGGAAAGGTCCGCGTAAAAAGTGTTCGAGCGGCAAAAGGGCGTGCGGACGCCTCCGACGATGCCGACCCGACGCAGTGTTCCAGCCATCACGACCTCTCCCGTTCGTCCCACATCGGGGAACGCAAATCCAACTATTCCGCTGCCGCGAGCGTGCCACTGTCTTTCTGCTCGCTCGCCTTGAAGTGCAGCGGCCCGCCGCGGAACGGCGCAAAGCCAGTACCGAAGATCACGCCCGCATCGACGAGATCGGCGCTGGCGACGACGCCATCGGCGAGCGCGCGCTCGGCTTCGGTGATGATCGGGTCGACTAGCTCGCGGCCGAAGCGCTCGAGCTCCTCGGATGAGTACGACTTCTCGGCTTTCTCAGGCTTGCCGTCCTTCCAGACGTAGAAGCCTTCGCCTGTCTTTTTGCCGAGCTTCTTCGAGTCCACAAGGTGCTGCAGGTGCGAGCCTTCGGGCGAAAGCCCGAGGATGCGGCCGACGTGGGCGCACACATCGAGGCCCACGGTATCGGCCAGCTCGATGGGGCCCATCGGCATGCCGAACGTGCGCGCGGCCTCGTCGATCTTCTCTTTCTCCTCGCCCTTCTCCAGGCGGGCCATGGCTGCCATCATGTAGGGCGCCAGGATGCGGTTGACGAGGAAGCCGGGCACGCTCTTGGCGATGAGCGGGAACTTGCCGATGGCGGTGATGAAAGCTGCGCCTTTCTTCACCTCCTCCTCGCGGCTCTGTGCACCGCGGACAACCTCGACCAGCGGCATCAGCGCGACGGGGTTGAAGAAGTGGATGCCGATCAGGCGGCCGGGATCCTTCAGCGGCGCGGCGATCGCCTCGATCTCGAGCGACGATGTATTGGTTGCGAGCACGGCGTCCGGCTTGATCTTGTCCTCAAGCTCGGCGAACAGCTTCTGCTTGATGTCGAGCTTCTCGACGATGGCCTCGATGATGACGTCGGCGTGGGACGCGCCCTGCCCTGTCGGGTCAGGTATCAAGCGCGCCTTGGCGGCGGCCTTCTGCGCCCTGGTCTTAAACTTTTTCGCGAAGAGCTTGCCTTGCGCCTTGATGCCCTTCTCGACGACCTCGGGCGAGAGATCCTGCAGCGTCACCTCCATGCCGGAGGCCACGCACCAGCCGGCGATGTCGGCGCCCATGGTGCCCGCACCGATCACGTGCACGCGCAGCGGCTTCCACTTAAGGTCCTTCGGCGCCTGAGCTTTCAAAAGCTCGGAGAGCTTGAAGACGCGGCGCAGGTTGCGCGACTGATCGGAGATCAGGAGCGGCGCGAAATAACGCGTCTCGGCGGCTTTCAATGCCTCGAGATCGCCGCCGTGCAGCTCGAAGAGATCGATCAGACGGAACGGCGCCGGATAGTGAGCCTCGCGCGCCTTCTTCTTCGCTTCGTCGCGCATCTTCTTGGCGAGCAGCGCGCGTGCCGGCCAGCGGGTCAGCAGCGACTTCGTGAGGCCCGCGGGCTTCGCCTTCCGCTTCTTCAGCACGGCCTTGCGTGCCGCCCAGCGCAGCGCGCCGCGGCTTGCGACCAGCTCGTCGATGAGACCGATGGCGCGGGCGCGCGAAGCACCGATCATGCTGCCGGTCAGCATGGCCTGCATGGCGGCGATGGGGCCGGCCTGACGGATCGAGCGCGCGGTGCCGTGCCAGCCGGGGAAGATGCCGAGCTTGACCTCGGGGAAGCCGACGCGCGTGGACTCGTCACGCGTTGCGATGCGGTAGTGACAGGCCAGCACCAGCTCGAGGCCGCCGCCGACGCAGACGCCGTGGATACCCGCAACAACGGGAATGCTCAGCCGCTCGATGCGGTCGAACAGCGCCAGCACGAGGCGCAGGCGGTCGATGACCTGGGCTTCGGTCGTGAAGCCTTCGAACTCGTTGATGTCGGCGCCGACGATGAAGCCCTTCTCCTTGCCGGAGAGAATGACGAGGCCCGACATGGTGCGGCGGCGCGCGCCCAACACGGCCCATTCGACAAAGGCCGACACCGACTCGAGCGGGCGCGAGCCCAACGCATTTGCGCTCAGGCCCTCGCGGTCGAAGATGGCC
>CAZDUD010000111.1:0-11240 GCA_964508485.1 uncultured Hyphomicrobium sp.
CAGCCTTGGCGTACAGAGATTGTGACCAAGGCACAGGACGGCACCGAGCAGCGTCAGCGTTTCGATTTCCAGCCGCCGGACAAGATGTACCGCAAGGCGACGGCAGGCGGCGAAAGCATTGAGACCATCGGCATCAGCAAATGGGCCTGGAGCAATCTCGGCAGCGGCGCCGGCTGGGAGGAGCTGCAGCCCATGCACGCCCGCGTGGTGACGTTGCAGGTGCAGGAGGCGTTCGCGCCGCCGCGGGTGACCGCCGATTTCAACTGCCTCGGCGATGTGACGCTCGACGGCAAGAGCTACCGCGCCTATCAGACGACGCCCGAGAAGGTCGCCACCGGCGAGACGCTGGCCCGCACGATTTACATCGATCCGGAGACCGGCTTGCCCGCCTTCAACATCGTCGGCGCGCCGGATCCGAGCGTCGAGCCCGTCGTGAAAGGTGCCTTCACCTACCCGACCGACATCAAGATCGAGAAGCCGTACTGACCAATTAAGGAAGTAGGAGGCCCGTCCGCCGCGCGGCAGGAGGGCCATGGAGGAAATACACGATGCGTTTGAAGTCCGGCCTGCTCGTCCTTGCCTGTGGCCTCGTGGCGGCCGCCCCCGCATATGCTGACTGCTCGACCGAGGTCGCGCTCGCGGTCAACTCGCAGGGCAAGCAGAAGTTCATTCGGAAAGAGACCAACATGATCACCGAGGCGGGCCCCGCCAAGATGGTCGTGGAATACGCAACCCCGGACCGCATGCGTCAGGTGCTGACACCGCTCACCGAGAACAAGCCGGTGGAGGCCATTGTCGTCGGCGAGAAGGCCTGGACCAACAACGGCGACGGCTGGAAGGAAGCCCCGTCCGGCGAGGCGGACCAGCTCGTCCAGTACATGATCAAGAGCATCGCTCAGGTCTACCAGGAGGTCGGCAAGTTCGAGTGCACCGGGCTCGAGACCGTCGACGGGCAGGAGCTGCGCGGCTATCGCGGGATCGACGAGGCGCCGGCCGGCCCTCCAGGCAAGAAGACCGAGCCCACCACCAAGAACGAGGCTGTCCGCATGGTCTACCTCGACCCGAAAACGGGGCTCCCGGCGCGCAGCATCTTCGCCCGCAAGGATTTCCTCGATAAGCCGATCTTCAAGGAGGTCTACACGTATCCCGAGAAGATCGAGATCGAGCCGCCCAAGGACGTCAAGAAGTAGACGGACTGAAAAGACGGTACCGAGGGTTCGCGAGGGTGTCCCAGGGCACCCTCGTTTGCTGTGCGGGCACCGGAAAAATCACGTTTCAACAGGTCGCAGAGCCTGAAGGGCCGACGCGGCGTCTCAGCTATAGCCAAACGCGAAAGCCTCGAATAGAACCGGCCTCGCCATGCCCAAACGCACAGATATCGACGCGGTTCTCATCATCGGCGCCGGCCCCATCGTCATCGGCCAGGCGTGCGAGTTCGACTATTCCGGCACGCAGGCCTGCAAGGCGCTTAAGGCCGAGGGCTACCGTATCGTGCTCGTCAACTCCAACCCGGCGACGATCATGACCGATCCGGAGCTGGCGGACGCGACCTACATCGAGCCGATCACGCCCGACATCGTCGCCAAGATCATCGCCAAGGAACGCCGGGAGCACCCGGACGAGAAGCTCGTGCTGCTGCCGACCATGGGCGGACAGACCGCGCTCAACACCGCGCTCGCGCTCGAGCGCCAGGGCGTGCTCGCACAGCACGGCGTCGAGCTGATCGGTGCCCGCGCCGAAGCCATCGACAAGGCCGAGGACCGGAAGCTGTTCCGCGAGGCCATGGACCGCATCGGCCTCGAGAGTCCGCGCGCCTCCATCGCGTCCTCGCCGCCAATCAAAGACCAGAGCGGACAGATCGTCGGCTACGACATCCAGGTGGGATTTGCCGAGGCCATGAAGGCGCTCGACCAGATCGGGCTCCCGGCCATCATCCGGCCCGCCTTCACGCTCGGCGGCACCGGCGGCGGCGTCGCCTACAACCGCGAGGAGTTCGAGACCATCGCGCGCTCCGGCCTCGATGCATCGCCTGTCGGCCAGATCCTGATCGACGAGAGCCTGCTCGGCTGGAAGGAGTACGAGATGGAGGTCGTCCGCGACAAGGCGGACAACTGCATCATTATCTGCTCGATCGAGAACATCGATCCGATGGGCGTGCACACGGGCGACAGCATCACCGTCGCGCCGGCGCTCACGCTCACCGACAAAGAATACCAGATCATGCGCGACGCCTCGATCGCGGTCCTGCGCGAGATCGGCGTCGAGACCGGCGGCTCGAACGTGCAGTTCGCCGTCAATCCCGAGGACGGCCGCCTCGTCGTCATCGAGATGAACCCGCGCGTCTCGCGCTCGTCCGCGCTCGCCTCGAAGGCGACGGGCTTCCCGATTGCCAAGGTCGCAGCCCGCCTCGCCGTCGGCTACACGCTCGACGAATTGGAGAACGACATCACGGGCGGCGCCACGCCCGCCTCGTTCGAGCCCACCATCGATTACGTCGTCACCAAGATCCCGCGTTTCGCCTTCGAGAAGTTCCAGGGCGCCGACACGACGCTGACCACCGCCATGCGCTCGGTCGGCGAAGCGATGGCCATCGGCCGCACGTTCGCGGAAAGCCTGCAGAAGGCGCTGCGCTCCATGGAGACGGGCCTCACCGGCCTCGACGACATCGACCTCGAAGGCCTGGGGCAGGGCGACGACAAGAACGTCATCCGCGCGGCCCTCGGCCGCCCGACGCCGGATCGCATCTTGAAGGTCGCCCAGGCCATGCGCCTCGGCCTAGACCCCGAGCAGGTACATGCCTCCTGCAAGATCGATCCGTGGTTCATCCACCGCATCAAGGAGATCCTCGACGTCGAGGCGCGCGTGAAGGCACATGGGCTTCCGAAGTCCGCCGAGCATGTCCGCTTCCTGAAGTCGATGGGTTTCTCGGATGCGCGCCTTGCGAAGCTCGCCGGCACGACCGAAGCAGAGGTGCGCGCCGCGCGCCTGGCACTTGGCGTGCGCCCGGTGTTCAAGCGCATCGATACCTGCGCCGCCGAGTTCGCCTCGCCCACCGCCTACATGTACTCGACCTACGAGCGGGGGTTGGTTTTGCCGGAGGCGAGCGACAAAGGAGGCCTGTCGGAGACGGGCGAGAAAAGCGGCGAGCCGGTCTGCGAGGCCGATCCCTCGGACCGCGAGAAGATCATCATTCTCGGCGGCGGCCCGAACCGCATCGGCCAGGGCATCGAGTTCGACTACTGCTGCTGCCACGCCTGCTTCGCGCTGACGGCTGCGGGCTACGAGACCATCATGGTCAACTGCAACCCGGAAACCGTCTCGACCGATTACGACACGTCGGACCGGCTCTACTTCGAGCCGCTGACGGCTGAGGACGTGCTCGAGATCATCCGTCGCGAGCAGGAGAACGGCAAGGTCAAGGGCGTGATCGTGCAGTTCGGCGGCCAGACGCCGCTGAAGCTCGCGGGCGCACTTGAGGAGGCAGGCGTGCCGATCCTCGGCACCTCGCCCGACGCCATCGACCTCGCCGAGGACCGCGACCGCTTCAAGGCGCTGATCGACAGGCTCGGCCTGCGCCAGCCCGAGAGCGGCATCGCCGCGACGCCCGAGGAAGCCGCCGTCATCGCCGAGCGCGTGAAATTCCCGGTCGTGATCCGTCCCTCCTATGTGCTCGGCGGTCGCGCGATGGAGATCGTGCACGACCGCGCCGAGGTGGACCGCTACATCGCGCGCCTTTCGGCGACGCTCGATCGTCCGTCCGAGCTGGTCGTGTCCGCGAAGCGTCCCCTTCTGATCGACCGCTATCTCGCCGACGCGACCGAGGTCGACGTCGACTGCCTGTGCGACGGCAAGGATACCTTCGTCGCCGGTATCATGGAGCACATCGAGGAGGCCGGCATCCATTCGGGCGATAGCGCCTGCTCGCTGCCGCCGTACTCGCTCTCGCCCAAGATCATCGCCGAGCTTGAGCGCCAGGCGCGCGAGCTTGCGCTCGCCCTCGGCGTCGTCGGCCTCATGAACGTGCAGTTCGCCATCAAGGACGACGAGGTGTACGTGCTCGAGGTCAACCCGCGTGCCTCGCGCACGGTGCCGTTCGTCGCCAAGGTCGTCGGTCTGCCGGTTGCTGCCATCGCTGCAGAGATCATGGCGGGGCGCCCGCTCGCGAGCTTCGGGTTGAAGCCCGCCGACATCCACCACGTTGCGGTCAAGGAAGCCGTATTCCCGTTCGCACGCTTCCCCGGCGTCGATCCGATCCTCGGCCCCGAGATGCGCTCGACGGGCGAGGTGATGGGCGTGGACCGCGACTTCTCGATCGCCTTCGCCAAGAGCCAGCTAGGCGCAGGCCAGAAGCTTCCGACCACGGGCACGGTCTTCGTCTCCGTCAAGGACAGCGACAAGGACCGCATCGTGGCCCCGCTCCGTGAGCTGACGGAGCTCGGCTTCAAGGTCATCGCCACGCGCGGAACGCGCAGGCATCTTCTGGCCAACGGCGTCGAGTGTGAGGTCGTGAACAAGGTGCTGGAAGGCCGGCCACATATTGTGGACGCCATGAAGAACGGCGACGTCGCGTTGGTGTTCAATACCACCGAGGGGGCCAAGGCCGTGGCCGACAGCAAGGACATCCGGCGCACGGCCTTGCTTCACCACATTCCGTATTATACAACTTTAGCCGGCGCGGTCGCTGTAACGCGCGCGATCAAGGCGCTGAAAGCCGATATCCTCAAAGTGGCTCCGCTGCAGGCCTACGTCGGCCGCGCTTGAGACTTTTGGGGCTTTTTCGGCGTTTGTCCCGCGACCAAGTCCCATAAGAGTACGGGGATCTCACGATTGAAGGTGCTGGCCGCCGGCCACGCCGAATGGGAGACTTTAGCGATGTCGATGGAACGTGTTCCGATGACGACCGAGGGCTTCAAGCTGCTCGAGGCGGAGCTGCAGCGCCTCAAGGCGGAGGAGCGCCCGCGCATCATCCAGGCCATCGCCGAAGCCCGCTCCCACGGCGACCTGTCGGAGAACGCGGAGTATCACGCTGCCAAGGAGGCCCAGGGCCTGAACGAGGCGCGCGTGGCCGAGCTCGAGGACAAGATCAGCCGCGCCGAGATCGTCGACACGTCCAAGTTGTCCGGGGCGACGGTCAAGTTCGGCGCCACCGTGACGCTGGTCGACGAGGACACCGACGAGAAGGTGAAATACAAGATCGTGGGCGATCTCGAGGCCGACGTGAAGAGCGGCAAGATCTCGATCTCGAGCCCCATTGCGCGCGCTCTGATCGGCAAGTCGAAGGGCGACACGGCCGAGGTGACGACCCCCAAGGGCGCACGCTCGTACGAGGTTCTCAAAGTGGAATGGAAGTAGCCTGAAGCGGCGATCCTGATCGCAGCCGGAGCACATCCCGGCGGTGCCGCTTCCGTCGGAGTGATCACTTGGACCAGGACGCAAGCGCCGGAACGGGGCGGCCGCCATCGGCTTTCGCCTTCACGTCCTTCCGCCTGTACTGGATGGCGCGCTTCCTGAACGGCTTCGCGACGCAGATCATTTCCGTCGCCGTCGGTTGGCAGATCTACGACGAGACCCGCAACGCATTTCTGCTCGGCCTCGTTGGCCTCGTGCAGTTCGCGCCTGCCATCGTCTTCGTTCTCGTCACGGGAACCGTGGCCGACCGCTACAACCGTCGCGCCGTGATGGGGCTCACGATCGCGCTCGAGGCGCTCTGCGTCGCGGCGCTCGCGGCGTTCTGGATTTGGCACGCAGACCGCACGGACGAGCATGGCGTCGTATGGCCCGTGTTCGTCATTCTCACGCTGTTCGGCGTCGCGCGCGCGTTCATGACCCCGGCGATGCAGTCCCTGTACGCCAACCTCGTGCCCCGCGAGTCGTTTCCCAACGCCGTGGCGTGGAACACGTCGGCGATGCAGGCGTCGTTTACGATCGGGCCGGCAATCGGCGGTCTGCTCTACGGTATCTCGTCGCTCGTACCTTATGCGGTTGCGTTCGCACTATTCGCCGCCGCGGCGATCATGACCCTGCTGATCCCGAAGCCGCATCAGAAATCGAGCTCCGAGCCGCGCACGCTCGAGACCATGTTGGCGGGCTTCCGCTACATTCGTTCGAACCCGGTCGTGCTTGGCGCCATCTCGCTCGACATGTTCGCCGTGCTTCTCGGTGGTGCGACGGCACTTCTTCCTGTCTACGCACGCGACATCCTGGAGGTAGGCCCGTGGGGCCTCGGCTTCCTGCGCTCCGCGGCCGGAGTGGGTGCCCTCGTCATGGTCGTCTGGCTCGTGCGCAACCCGATCCCCGATCACGCGGGAAAGGTGATGTTCGCGAGCGTCGCTGTTTACGGCGCCGCCATTGTCCTCTTCGGTCTCTCTACGACGCTCTGGATCTCGCTGCCGGCGCTGTTCATCATGGGCGCCGCCGACATGGTGAGCGTCAACGTGCGTGCATCTCTGATCCAGCTCGCGACACCCGACGACCTGCGCGGCCGCGTGACCGCCGTCAACAGCGTCTTCATCGGCGCATCGAATGAGGTAGGCGAGTTCCGTGCCGGCACCATGGCCGCGCTCATCGGCGCCGTACCTGCGGTCGTCCTGGGCGGCGCCGGAACGCTTGCCATCACCGCATTGTGGACGCGCCTCTTCCCCGCGCTCTACGCCAAGCGCAAGCTGACCTGATCTCCATTGCGACTACCCATAACTCCATTGCCGCCCTTGAGGCGGCCATCCAGGGGCCGCAGGGTAGAGGTCGGCGTGTGTGGCCCTGGATGGCCGGGTGTCGATGCGAAGCATCGCTTCGCGATGATCCCGGCCATGGAGTTAGAGGGATCGGAACAACGGCGATTCACTCCTCCTCCATCTCCGTCAGCGTTACGCCCGGCGCGAGCTTCGCGCGCCGGATGGCGAGGTTGGTCTTCACGCTTGCCACGTTGGGCGCCGCCGTCAGCTCGTTGAGGATGAAGTCCTGGAACGCCGGCAGATCCGGCGCGACGCACTTCAGGATGTAATCGCTCTCGCCCGAGAGCATGTACGCCTCGCGCACCATGGGCCAGCCCAACACGCGGTTTTCGAACGCGCGCAAATCGGGCTCCGCTTGATTGTGCAGCCCCACCAGAGCGAACGCCGTAAGCTCGAAGCCCAGCGCCCGCTCATCCACGATCGCCGTATAGCCCTGGATGACGCCGGCATCCTCAAGCGCCCGCACACGCCGCAGACAGGGGGGCGCGGAAAGTCCCACGCGCTGGGCGAGGGCCACGTTGGTCAGCGCGCCGTCGCTCATCAGCTCGCGCAGGATGCGCCGGTCGATTGCGTCGAGGCGAAGGGCCATGGTCGGATCTCCAGAAGCCACCCCATCCGGCCTAGGACAGCGGCGCAACGAATGCAAAGATTTCTTCCGATGTTCGTTCCTACTATTGCGCGATCTACAACCAAACCGGGGACTCGACAGCCGCTGACGGACCGCAGAAGGTGTCCGGCATGGACAGTCCCCCCAACGCGGCCGGCGCGGCCGAAGCGAACGCAAAACGCCCGCTCGCCGGCGCAAAAGCCTGGATCATCAGCGACGGCAAGGCCGGCCACGAGGCCCTCTGCCGCGGCGTGGCCGAAGCCCTTGGGGTCGAGGTAGAGTGGAAGCGCATCGCGCCGTCGGGCCTCTGGAAGGCGCTTGCACCTTGGGGGCCGGTAGCCCCCAAGGAACGCTTCGGCGCGCCTGGGACGCTCTTCGCGCCGCCCTGGCCACAAATCGCCTTCGCGGCCGGCCGGACGACCACGCCTTACATCCGCGCCCTCAAGAAAAAAGCCGGCTTCAAGACCTACACCGTCGCCATGATGGACCCGAGGACGGGACCGGGGACAGCGGACCTCATCTGGGTTCCGGAGCACGACAAGCGGCGCGGCCCCAATGTCATCTCGACCTTGACCGCGCCCCATCCGCTGTCACCGGCCCGCCTCGCCGGGCTTCGCAGCCGCCCCGACGCAGCGATTGACGCGCTACCCACGCCCCGGATCGCCGTCCTCGTCGGCGGCCCGAACGAGCGCTACCTCTACCCGGACGCGATCATCGGCAAGCTCGCGACGCTTGTGCGCTCGCTCGCCGAGCTGGGAGGCGGCCTGATGATCACGGCCTCGCGCCGCACGCCGCCCGAACTGGCCGCAGCAATCGAAACCGCCATCGCAGGCACGCCGGCCATTTTCTGGAAGGGAGAAGGCCCCAATCCCTATCCGCAGTTCCTTGCCAAGGCCGACGCCTTCCTCGTCACCGCCGACAGCATCAACATGGTCGGCGAGGCGGCGGCGACCGGACGGCCCATCTACGTCTTCGCGCCCGAGGGCGGGGCCGCCAAGTTCGACGCCTTCCACGCCGCGCTTCAATCCAAAGGCGTGACACGCCCGGCGCCGGAACGCTTCGCTGCGCTTGAGCACTGGAGCTACCCGCCCCTCTACGCCGCAGACGCCATAGCCGCCGAGATCGAACGACGCTGGCAGCGGCGCCGCACAATGCTTCCTGGCTTGACGTAGCGCGCACGGGCAGGCACTCGGCTCACATGACCACAATCGCACAAGGGCGACCTTTGGTGATCCGCGCCGGCGGCACGCAGCCCGACGTCGGGCCGCTGTCGCTCGTCGGATGCCTATGGCGCTGGATCGAGATGGCGATCCTTTTCGGCGGCGCGCCGATCGTCATGAGCTGGCTCGTGCACGGAGAGCACATCCCGCTGCTCTCGGACTACATCCCGCCCGGCACCAAAATCCCGATCTTCGTCGCGCTGCTGCCGGTGCTCTTCATCGCCGCGTTCCTGCTCCTGATCGACCCCACGTTCCGCCTGCGCGACGAGCTCAAGCGCGGCCTCGGCTGGCGCAACGCCCTTACGATCGTGATGATCTTCCTGATCGCGGGCAGCGCCGCCGCGCTCTGGATCAAGCACGAGCATCCGAGCTGGTTCCTCGAATTTCCGACCAACCGGCCGGAGACCTACACGCGCATCATGATCGCTTATCCGCTGTTCTCGGTGGCAGCGCAGGAGCTACTTTATCGCTCGTTCTTCTTCCACCGCTACGGGCCCCTGTTCGGCACCCACGTCTGGCTGATCGTGACCGTCAACGGCCTCCTGTTCGGCTTCGCCCACATCGTCATGAACTCGGCCTTCGCCATCGCCGCGACCGCGCTCGGCGGCCTAATCCTCGCCGCACGCTACGCGGTGACGCGCTCCTTCTGGGCCGTCTTCATCGAGCACACGCTCTGGGGTTGGTTGATCTTCACCATCGGCCTCGGCCGCTTCTTCTTCACCGGCGTCTCGAACTTGTGAGGGTAGGCAGTAGGCAGTAGGCAGTAGGCAGTAGGCAGTAGGAAAGGCACTCTTTGACTGCCTCACTGCCTCACTGCCTCACTGCCTCACTGCCTCCGATCCTGCATGATCTCCATTTGAAGCTGCTGGATCTCCGCGAGCCGCTGCCACTGCTTGCTGATCAGGTGGTCGATCTTCTCGTGCAGGTGACGGATCTCCAGCTCCGCCTTGAGGTTCACCTGGTAGTCGTTGAGCGAGCGCAGCCGGTCTTTTGCCTCCTGCCGCTTCTGGCTCATCATGATGACCGGCGCCTGTAGCGCGGCAAGACAGGAGAGCACGAGATTGAGCAGGATGAACGGGTAGGGATCGAATGCTGCGCTCGTCCCCTGCGCGGCATTGTAGGCCATCCAGACACCGAGCAGCGCAAGGAAGCTCAGGATGAACAGCCAGCTTCCGCCGAAGCTCGCGAGCTGATCAGACACGATCTCGCCGAAGGTGCGCTTTTCATCGAATGCCTTTTCCACGTTCTCCGAAAGCGTCTCATGCGTGGCAAGGCTGTCCGCGACGCGCTGCTCAAGTTTGCTGATCTCGCCTGACTCGTCCCGCAGAAGCTCCTCCACGTAAGCCGCCCTGTAGCGCTCGATCTCGGTCTTCGAGATCAGCGCATCGGGCGCCAGATCCGGATGGTCGCGCCGGATGCGCTCCGCGAGATTTGGCCGGATGGTCTCGAAGTTGATGAGATGCCGTCGCGGCCACTCCTGCCCGGTAATCGCGCAGGCTGCTTTGACGGAGGCATTGGCATGGTGGGACATGGGCGGGACCTCGAAAAAAGGGTTCGGCGGAAAGGTGGTTTCACCGATCGGCAAGGGCAATTGGGGAGCGCGTTACGCTTCGGTAATGCGCCGAATTGCAGCGATTGAGATTGGCGGGGCGATCCGCTAAAACCCCCGGCAACTCCCGAAACCTCGCAAACCGAGAGGCGCCCGAATGGCTGCGGCCCATCAGTACGTCTACCACATGCACAAGCTCTCCAAGACCTATCCGGGGGGCAAGCAGGTCCTGAAGGACATCTCGCTGTCGTTCCTGCCCGGCGCCAAGATCGGCGTCGTCGGCCTGAACGGCGCCGGCAAGTCGACGCTGCTCAAGATCATGTCCGGCACCGTCGACGACTTCCTGGGCGAAGCGAAGCCCGCCGACGGCATCAAGGTCGGCTACCTGCCGCAGGAGCCGGAGCTGGATCCCGAAAAGGACGTGCTCGGCAACGCCATGGAGGGCGTAGCGGAGAAGAAGGCCATCCTCGACCGCTTCAACGAGATCGCCGCCAACTACTCCGAGGAGACCGCCGACGAGATGACGGCGCTCCAGGACCAGATCGACGCGCTGGGCCTGTGGGACCTCGACACCCAGGTCGAGCAGGCGCTCGACGCACTCCGCTGCCCGCCGGGCGACGCCGACGTGACGAAGCTCTCGGGCGGCGAGAAGCGCCGCGTGGCGCTGACACGCCTCCTGCTGTCGAAACCCGACATCCTGCTGCTCGACGAGCCGACCAACCACCTCGACGCCGAAAGCGTCGCCTGGCTCGAGCACTTCCTCAAGGAATACACGGGCTGCGTGATCCTCGTGACACATGACCGCTACTTCCTCGACAACCTCACCGACTGGACGCTGGAGCTGGACCGCGGCCAGGGCGTGCCGTGGAAGGGCAACTACTCGAGCTGGCTCGAGCAGAAGGCCAAGCGCGCCGAGAGCGAGAAGGCCGCCGAGGAAAGCCGCCAGAAGCAGATGGCGCGCGAGTTGGAATGGATCCGCTCCTCGCCCAAGGCCCGCCAGGCCAAATCGAAGGCGCGTATCGCCGCCTACGACAAGCTCGTCGAGCAGGCCGGGCGCGAGGAGGTGGGCAAGGCATCCTTCCAGATCGCCACCGGCCCCCGCCTCGGCGACATGGTCATCGAGGCCGAGGGGC
>CAZDUD010000112.1:0-10883 GCA_964508485.1 uncultured Hyphomicrobium sp.
GATTGAGCCTGCGGCCTTCATGAGATCGACCAGCGGCGTGCCGTCCTTGGCCTTCTGGCGGATGGTCTCGTCGTAGAGGATGACGCCGGAGACGTAGTTCTTCATGGCGTCGCCCGCGCGGAACAGCATCTCGCGATAGTCGCGGCGGGTGTCCTCGGTCGAGGTGACGCCGATTGAGTCGAAGCGCTTCTTGATGGTGCCCGAGCTTTCGTCGGCGGCCAGGATGCCTTTGCCGGGTGCCACCATGGCTGCGGCAATGTCTTCGAGCTTCTCGGTCATGGCCTTTGTCCCATTGTCCATTCGTATTGAGGTTTCAATCGGCCGCGCTCAATCTGCAGCGCCTGGCGCGATCATGCGGCGGTCAGTTTCTTAAGAACGTCCTCGGACACCTCGAAGTTCGCGAAAACGTTCTGCACGTCGTCGTCGTCCTCGAGGGCTGCAATCAGCTTCATAATGCTTTCGGCGTTCTCCTCGTCCACCTCGGTGGTGAGGTTTGGTTTCCAGACGGCCTTGACGCTCTCAGGCTCGCCGAGCTTCTCCTCGAGTGCTGCGGCAACTGTGCCGAGGCTGTCGAAGCTGCAGGTGACGAGGTGGCCGGTATCGTCGGAGGCTGCGTCGTCGGCGCCGGCCTCGACGGCGGCTTCGAGCACGGCGTCGGGCGAACCGGCCGCGGTCTTGAAGCGGATCTCGCCCACATGCTCGAACATGTGCGCCACGGCGCCCGTTGCGGCGAGGTTGCCACCGTGTTTGGTGAAGGCCGCGCGCACGGCGCCGCCGGTGCGGTTGCGATTGTCGGTCAGCGCTTCGGCGATGACGGCGACGCCGCCCGGCGCATAGCCTTCGTAGCGGATCGTCTCGTAGGCTTCGCTGTCGCCTCCTAAAGCCTTCTTGATGGCCCGCTCGATGTTATCCTTGGGCATGTTCTCGGCGCGAGCCGTCTGTATGGCGAGGCGCAGGCGAGGGTTCATGGCGGGGTCGGGCATGCCGGACTTGGCGGCGACCGTGATCTCGCGTGCGAACTTGGCGAACATCTTGGCGCGGGCAGCATCCTTGCGGCCCTTTTTGTGCATGATGTTCTTAAACGCTGAGTGGCCGGCCATGGGGTGTTCCGAAAAAAGGGTGTTCGAAAATCCTGGATGAGGCGCCCCTGGGCGGGGCTGTTCGGGACCGATTTAATGCGGGGCCGTCCAGCGCCGGTCAACCCCCTCCTCCGGTCAAAATGTCCGTATTTCGGGGGTATCGGAGGACTTTTGTCTGCTCCAGGTCTCCGGGGTGGGGGCCTCGCGGGGATGTGCAGAATCAACTAGACTTGTGACCATGCCGCTTCTGCCCAATCGCGGACTAGGGTGAGCAGGGCTCACCATTGCGCTGAGGGCGGGCAATGCCCCTTCTCACGCGGTTGCCATAACCTCTCTCTCACATCACCAAAGCGGCTCGGTCGGCTCCAAAACGCCACCGAGCCGCAAACTTTTCACGCGTGTCGCAAGGCCGGTTTTGTCGTTGATCTCGACGGCGAGACCGGAGATCGTCGCGGGGCCGAGCGCTGGCTCGAAGCGCTCGCGCGGGAGGCGCGTCAGGAAGCGGTGGATCGGCTCGTCGATGTCCATGCCGAGCACGGAATTGTAGTCGCCGCACATGCCGGCGTCCGACATGTAGGCCGTGCCGTGGGGCAGGATGCGCTCGTCGCTGGTCGGCGTGTGCGTGTGCGTGCCGACGACGACGGACACGCGGCCGTCGAGGAAGTGGCCGAGCGCCTGCTTCTCGCTCGTGGCCTCGGCGTGGAAGTCGACCAGGATCACGTCGGCACCGGACTTCAGGCCGCAGGCGGTGATCTCGCGGTCGACGGCGCGGAACGGGCAGTCGATCTCGTTCATGAAGACGCGGCCCATGGCATTGATGACGAGCACGTCGGCGCCGTTCGCGGCCGTGAAGAGGCCGGTGCCGCGGCCGGGCGTGCCGGGCGGGAAGTTCAATGGGCGGATCAGGCGGTCCTGGCGCTCGATGAAGACGAGCGTCTCCTTCTGATCGAAGGCGTGGTTGCCGAGGGTGACGGCGTCCGCGCCGGCGTCGATCAGCTCGAGGTGGATGGCTTCCGTGATGCCGAAGCCGCCGGCCGCGTTCTCGCCATTGATGACGAGGAAGTCGAGCTTCAGGCTTTCGCGCAGGCGCGGGATTGCCTCGACGGCAGCCTTGCGGCCGGTGCGGCCCACGATGTCGCCGAGGAAGAGGAGGCGCATCAGATCACCCCTCTCGATTGGAGGGTGAGCGTTTCGATGCGCGCGTTTGTGGTCGAACGAGGTTTCAAGGCTTCTATAGGTTCGGCGGGCACTTCATTGGCCCGGAAGGGGTCAGGATCCAGTCCAGGCGTTCGTCATAGTCGACATGAGGCACGGCGTCGACCTTCTGCTCGTCGAAAGCAATACCGATGGAGACGATCGCCTTCAAGGCGCGCAGGCGGGCCAGCGTGCGGTCGTAGAATCCGCCACCGTAGCCAAGGCGGTAGCCGGTCGTGTCGAAGGCCAGGAGGGGGCCGAGGACGACGTCGGGATCGAGCGTTTCCGCTTCGGGCAGGGGCTCGCGGATTCCCCACATGGTTTCCGCAAGCGGCTCGCCCGGTGCCCAGGCGCGGAATACGAGCGGCTTTCCCTTGCCCTCCATCACGGGTAGGCAAATGCGGTATCCCTCGCCGATCAGGCGCTGCATGAGGGGCGTGGGGTCGATCTCCTCGCCGATGGCGAGAAAGCCGGAAACGACGGCCGGCGCCGGGGTTCCCGCAAACGCAATCCCGTGGCCGGCGATGGCTGCTGATGCCGTGCCGCCGTGGCGTGCAAAGGCGTCGCTCCGAACGGCCTTGGCCTCGCGGCGCATTGCTTTCTTGGCATCATCAGCGTTCACGGGAACCTCGCAGCGGATATCAATATCGTTTCGGGGATCTTCGATGGTTGCGGGCCGCGTTGTCCTCGGACGGACGCAGCGGCTGCCTCGCGCGGCAACTGTCTCAGATCGTCCGGGCGCAGGCTATTCGGTTTCCTCAATCATCAATTGGCGTGCGCGCGGCACAAGAGCTTGCGGCCGCGGGGTATCCGCGCCTGCATCGAGCGACGCCGGGTGCTGCGTCCCTCACGACGATGACGAAGATCGAGCCGATGGGGCTTGGAGGACGGAAAAGTGCCGCGGTGGCCGTTGGAACGTTCGATCTCGCCGGGTCCCTACAAATGTAAGGTGGGCGCCATATGTCCGGGGCCACGGCCCCGGCCAGGGACAGCTCCCAGGCAGATCTTATAGGCCCTGGAGATTCATGTGTTCCTGACGAACCCCGCAGCCCGGCTAACATAGGGGCCGGCTGGGCAAAAAGCGAGGGCTCAGTCGTTTCTATCGACAACGCCGCTGAGGGACTCGATGACGCCGTCGATGCGTGCGGCGACCAGGCTCCGACTTTCTTCCAGGGCGGCGATGCGCTGGTGGGCGGCTTCCAGCTCGTTCTTGAGGCGGTCGCACTCCTGCTCGAGCGCGCGGACACGCGTGTCTGGTGCGCCGGTAGCCCGGGGCGCTGCAGGCTCCTTCGGGCGACCTGCAGGACGCTTAACCTTTTCCTTTGCCCGCTGAGCCATGAGCCGATCCGCACCCCTCTTCGCAGACCCTCTAACCCGTCGCTCCTCAACGGGTTCCGCTTGGATTGCTCAGCATAAGTAATCTCTCCAAGGCGCGCAAGAAATCACCCGATCCGGATGGAGCCGGATGCCTACCAATTCGGCGATGCGGCGGGGCGCAGGATTGACAGGGTTGGGTGCGGCAAACTTAATGGCGCCCGCTTGGCGGTCCATCCGGCACGCCCGTGTCGTATATGCGTCACCCGCCCAACATAATCAGCCCAATCGTTTGGAGGACGTTCCATGGCACTCAAGGTCGCGATCAATGGATTTGGCCGTATCGGCCGCAACGTGCTGCGCGCGATCTACGAGTCGGGGCGCACCGACATCGACGTGGTGGCGATCAACGATCTCGGGCCGGTCGAGACCAACGCGCATCTCCTGCGCTTCGACAGCGTGCACGGACGGTTTCCCGGCGAGGTGACGGTCAAGGGCGACAGCATCGACCTCGGGCGCGGCCCGATCAAGGTGACGGCGGTCAAGAACCCGGCCGAGCTGCCGCATAAGGAGCTTGGCGTCGAGATCGCGCTCGAGTGCACGGGCATCTTCACCAGCAAGGAGAAGGCGTCGGCGCATCTCACGGCGGGCGCCAAGCGGGTGCTGGTCTCGGCGCCGGCGGACGGGGCCGACCTCACGGTGGTCTACGGCGTCAACCACGACAAGCTCACGAAGGACCACCTCGTGGTCTCGAACGCCTCGTGCACGACGAACTGCCTCGCGCCGGTGGCCAAGGTGCTGCACGACCTGGTCGGCATCGAGAAGGGCTTCATGACGACCATTCACAGCTACACGGGCGACCAGCCGACGCTCGATACGCTGCACAAGGATCTCTACCGCGCCCGCGCCGCAGCGCTGTCGATGATCCCGACCACGACGGGTGCGGCGAAGGCCGTGGGCCTCGTGCTGCCGGAGCTCAACGGCAAGCTCGACGGCACGTCGATCCGCGTGCCGACGCCCAACGTGTCGGTCGTGGACTTCAAGTTCATCGCCAAGCACGAGACGACGAAGGATGAGATCAACGCGGGCGTGAAGGCGGCGGCTGCGCAGGCGCTCAAGGGCATCCTCGGCGTCACCGACCAGCCGAACGTGTCCTCCGACTTCAACCATGATCCGCGCTCGTCGATCTTCCATCTCGACCAGACCAAGGTCATGGACGGCACGCTGGTGCGCGTTCTCTCCTGGTACGACAACGAGTGGGGCTTCTCGAACCGCATGGCCGATACGGCGGTCGCGATGGGCAAGCTGATCTGATTTGATCGGGCTCAACGGCCCCTGCCGTCGCCAACCCTACGCTCCTCCGGCGAGTCGAACCGGAGGAGCGCGATGCGCGGCTATCTCAGCGGACTGGTGGCTGTCTTCCTCATTGCTACCTGTGGCGGGGCCACGGCGGGGGCCGATCAAGACTGCCTGACGTCGCGCGATAAGGCGGCGCGCATCCGGGCCTGCACGCAGGTCATCGAGGGGGCGGGGTACGACTCACAGCAAAGGGCGTCGGCTTTTCGCACGCGGGGGCGCGCGCGGCTGGAGGCGGGCGCGTTAGGCGAGGCCTTGGCGGATCTTGACGAGGCCATTCGCTTGCGCGCCGACGACGCGGCCGCCCTTGCGGCGCGCGGACAAGTGCATCTCTCCCGCAACGATCCGAAGCGCGCGCTTGCGGATCTCGATGCGGCGCTCAAGATCGACAGCACGAACGCCGACGTTCTCCTCCTGAGGGGCCACGCGCATTTTGTCGGCGGCGATCCGCAGAAGGCGATCTCGGACTTCGACGCCGTTCTGGCGCTACAGCCGGGCCGCGCGAACGCTCTCAACAACCGCGGGCTCGCCTTTCGCAGGGCCGGGAATGTGGATCGGGCGATTGCCGACTTTACGGAGGCGATTGCCGCGAGCCCGCTTTATGCGGTCGCCTTCAACAACCGGGGTTATGCCTATGAGGCCAAGGGACTCAAGGCGGAAGCCATTGCGGATTTCCGGCGCGCCCTCCTGATCGATCCGGGTCTCGCCGGTGCGCGCGACGGGTTGAAGCGGCTCGGCCAATCGACTGCTGCGGACGAAGGCGCCGCCTTCGTGCGCGCGGGCAAGAACATCGCGGAGAGGAACTGCGGGTGGTGTCACGCGACCGGCCGTGGTGGCGAGAGCCCCAATGCGAAGGCGCCTCCGTTCCGGGACCTGCAGAGCCGGTATGCGCTGCAGGCGCTGCGCGAGCCGCTTTCGCGGGGCATCGCCGCCCCGCACGATCAGATGCCCAAGTTCGATTTCGGTGATCGTGAGGTCGACCAGATCATCGCCTACATCAACTCCTTGGCTTATCCCGCAGGGCCCTAGAGCTACCGGGGGGATTCCGTGGCGCACCTCTTTCGGATCTTGTCGATGGTTGCCGTCATGCACTTGGCGGCTTCGGTTGCGGTGCGTGCGCAGGATGACGACGTTGCGCGCGGCAAGGAGCTGGCGGAGCGGCTGTGTGCCAACTGCCACCTCAACCCAGGCCAGGGCGAGAAGCAAAGCCGGTCCGAAATCCCGGGTTTCCGTGCGGTGGCCAAGCGGCCGGGACAGTCGCTGCACGGCATCGTCGGCTGGCTCAAAGGCGTTCCGCCCATGATGCCCAACCATCGGTTGACGCGGGACGAGATGTTTCTGCTGGCGACGTACATCCTGTCGCTGCAGGACGAGGACTGACCTCGGCTCTTGCGCGCGCTCAACGCATCTCGAACAGCTCCTGATGGAAGTTCGCAGCGTCAAAGCCGTGGGCGATGAAATCGTTCCGCAGCGCTTCGCCGAACCTCGGCGGTCCGCAGAACCAGATGCTGGCGGACTGCCAGTCCGGAACCGCTTGCCGGATACGGTCGCCATCGAGGAAGCCGTCCTTCGCGTCGACCAGGACGTTGAGGCGCACGTTGGCGGCCTTGGCGTCGGCGGTCAGCTTGTCGATTGCGGTCTGGTCGAAATCGGTGGTCGGATGGAAGAGCACGACCTCCTGGGGCGAGGGTGAGCGTGCCAGGTGCTTCATGCGCGCGATGAACGGCGTGATGCCGATCCCGGCGCCAATCCAGATCTGACGCGGCTGCTCGTCGTCGAAGGTGAAGCAGCCGTAGGGGCCTTCGATGCTGACCGGCATGCCTGCTTCGAGCGTCTCGTGAAGACGTCCCGTGTGATCGCCGAGCGCCTTGGTGATGAAGACGATACGCTGCTCGTCGGGATGCCATGCCGACGCGATGGTGTAGGGGTGTGCGCCCTCGGAGGGGTTCGAGGTCACGAACGCGAATTGGCCGGCGCTGTGCCCCTTCCAGCGGCCGTCGTTTACCCGGATGGCGGTTTCGAGGACGCGCAGATCCGGATAGTAGGTGGTCGCTTCGATGACGCCACGGGCCGTGCGGCCGACGCCGATCCTGCCAAACAGCGCGAACAGGGCGGCCACGGTACCGGCCAGCATCGCGGCGCCAATGACCCAGCCGACCGGCTCGCTCCAGTAGGCGGTCTTGATCAGGACGACGGCGTGATAGACGAGGATCAGGTATGCAACCGCGATCCACTTATGCGTTTTCGCGAACAGGTGGTACGGAAAGCGCTTCCACAGCGCGAGGACGATCAGGATCACGGCGGCGTAGAACGCCCACTCGCCGACAAACTCGGCAAAGCCGCGCTGGCTTCTGAGCCAGCCCTCGATCGGTCCCAGCACCTGATCACCGCCGCCTTGGCGGCGCTCGGGCCGCGTGAGCCAGCCCCATCCGACCATCCATTTGGTGCCCTTGGCCCACCACCAGTGTAGGAGGCCGACAACCAGCGCCGTAATGCCCAGCCACTTGTGCAGCCGGTACATCTTGTCGAGCCCGCCAAGATTGGACTCGGGCCAGATCGGGCGCACGGCCAGCAGCGTTGCCGCGCTCATTGCACCGATGGCTACGAGCCCGGTGTACTGGACGAACACGGACCGGAACGAAAAATAGGTCAGCGGCTCGGGCCAGAACGTATCGGCCAAGAGCCACAGGCCGGTGAGCGCTGCGAGGAAGACTATGAATGCCGTCTTGATGTTTCTCATGCGTCCCACGATCATTTCGTCTGCGTGACGGGAACCTAGCAAATCAGGGGCGCAGTGCGGCTTGATCGACAACAAGGACGTTCGTGCGCGGCGGCGTAAGGGGAGTGTTTCCTGCAGCGGCTAGCTCCCGATCCTGGCGTGTGGGTCAGCGCCAGAAGTAGCCGAGTGCGATCAAGACGCCGCCGCCGAGCAGCATCAGCATGGCGATCAGGTTCAAGACCTTGGCGGCGAAGTGGCCGATGACGGTGCCGGCAGCGCGGCGCGCCTTGCCGGTGACGGAGGCCTCACGGGCGATCTCGTTATATTTTTCCTCGAGTGCGGTGGGGTTCTCGGCCGAGCGCTTGCCGCGAGCGACCTGCCAGGCGCTGTCGAACGCGGCTCCCGCGAGGTCGTAGCGCGAGATGCGCCACATGATGAGGATCGCGAGCAGGGCGAGCCCTCCGCCCCAGATCATCATCCATTCATTGGTGCCAAGGGCGATGGTCGGCATGCGGTCCCCCAAGTGAAATGCAAGGCTGCCGGTTCAGTCCAGCTTGCGGCACTTATATCCGAACTCCCGGATCTTTTTCATGATCGGGTCGGAGGCGGTGACGATGCCCTCTATTTTCTCGCGGCCTAGCGCGTAAGGCACGCTTTCGGGGTCGTAGTCGGGCAACGGCTCGGCCTTCTGAGCTTCTACGAAGGCGCATCCCGCCTGACTGTAACAGGCGATCGATAGTCCCTCGATCGGTGCGGCGAGGTCCTTGAGGCAGAGAAACTCGGTGCCGTCGGTGGCCAACGCGGGACCGATGCCCGGGGCGACCAGGACGACGAGGGCCAACCCGACGCGGGCCACGCGGTGCATCGTTTTCCTCTCCAAGACATCTGCGCCACCCTAGGGCCGCCGGTGCCTCCCTGGAAAGGGGCCTTAACGCTCGAAAACGCGAATCGCGCTAATCCCATGGCATGAGGGACAGGCTGGTTCGCATCATCGGCATCGATCCGGGGCTTCGGCGCACCGGCTGGGGCGTCATCGAGACCGACGGCGTGCGGCTTACGTACGTGTCGTCTGGGCTCATCACGTCTACGTCGGACGAGGATCTCGCCTATCGGCTGCGCGAGCTGTTCGAGGGGCTTTCGAGCGTCATTGCGTCGTCGGGTGCGAACGAGGCGGCGGTCGAGGAGACGTTCGTCAACGAGAACGCGCGCGCAACGTTGAAGCTCGGGCAGGCGCGCGGCATGGCGCTGCTTGCTCCTGCCATGCGCGGGCTTCGCATTGCGGAGTATTCGCCGAACCTCATCAAGAAATCGGTGGTCGGGGCGGGACACGCCGAGAAGCATCAGATCCAAGCCATGATCGGCTTCCTGCTGCCGAAGGCGCGCTTCGAAAGCGCGGACGAGGCAGATGCGCTTGCCATCGCGATCTGCCACGCCAATCATCGCGGCGCGGCGGCGCTGGCGCGGCGCGTGCTCAAGGAAGAGGTGGCGCGATGATCGGCCAGCACTCATGATCGGTCAGCTCAAGGGCAAGGTGGACGCCATCGGCGAAGCGCACGCGATCATCGACGTCGGCGGTGTCGGCTACGAGGTGCAGCTTTCGGCGCGCACGCTGCGCAACCTGAAGCTCGGCGAGGCGGTGGTGCTGACCATCGACACGCATGTGCGTGAGGATTCCATCCGGCTGTTCGGCTTCCAGAGCGAGGTCGAGCGGAGTTGGTTCCGGACGCTGCAGAACGTGCAGGGCGTCGGCTCCAAGGTGGCGCTGGGCGTGCTCGGCGTGCTCTCGACGCAGGACCTCGCCAACGCCATCGCGCTCGGCAACTGGGCGGCCGTCGAGCAGGCGCCGGGGGTCGGCAAGAAGCTTGCGCAGCGGATTGTGGCTGAGCTCAAGGACAAGGCGCCCGCGCTGTCGGTCGCGGGCCTCAACGTGCCGGTGGCATCCGGTCCGGGCGGCATTGCGGATGTGCCGGCGGAGGGACTCGCGGCGGCGGAGGCCATCTCGGCGCTCACAAACCTCGGCTACAACCCGGCGCAGGCCTCGGCCGCGGTGGCCGCCGCCATGAAAGAGCTTGGTGCGGATACGGACACCGCCAAGCTCATCCGGCGTGGGCTCAAGGAGCTGGCGCGGTAGCGGCGCGGGGCTTGCGTTTGGGGGGTGCGGGAGCGACCTCGTCGAGCTTGCCGACTATGACGGCAAGGGACCTGAACCTAGCTTGAATTGGATGCGCTCTGAATGAAGAACACAAATCGCTCGAAAGCCTCGACGTAGCGGGCGTCGTGAATTTCTTCGATGCGCAGGATTTGTTTCTCGGAATACCACGCGCGGAAGCGGACCTTGATGTCGAGTATTTCTCCGGTCGCTTTGTGCTTGTAAACGCCATGCACGAGGCTTGTGATGTGCGCCGGTTCGGGAAAGAGGCTGAGTACCTCGAACTTCGTCACGACGAAGGTCGCTAAGAGTAGCGCCAGCCTGTCGCGGACATCTTCGCGTCCAACCGCGCTCATTGCGTAAGGGACTTGCTGGCCATCGACGTTGACGATGTAGATGATGTCCTCGTGCATCAACCGCATGAACTGGTCGAACCGTCCCGTCTCCCATTCCCGGTGGGCTCTCAAGAAGAGGTCGCGTACCTCGTTGGACGTGTGATCCATCTGCGCAATGCCCCGTCCGGCGGCGTTCAAGCCTTGATCCGTCCGCGGATTACAGCAGCCGGATTTGGCTTTTGCTACGGGGCTATAGGAATTTCGTGCGGGCCGTGGCGTTTCGGAAACGATATGAGGCCCCCGGAGGTCGTCATGTTCGCTTCTGCGGTCGGTCCTTGACACGGGCCAGGATCTTCACAGAACGTCCTCGCTCATCGCGGAGGTGGCCGATGTGCAAGCTGTTCTCATTTCCGGTGTGGCTCGGGTTGTCGCTCGTCTGGACCGGCGTGGTCGCCTATTTCGGCTATACGACGGCGCCGCATGTGCCGATGGACATGTCGCCTTCCGATCCGGCGACGCAGGAGGCCTTGCGTGCGGCCACGAGTAAGCACGCCATCATGTACGGTCTGCTCGCCGCCGTGCCGCCTGCGATTGCGCTCATCTTCGGGCGGCTCCTCTGTCGTGGGACGTGACGTCATCGTTGGTGACGTGTGTCACTTGTCTTGACGCGCTCTTCGAATACAGCCACAGAACAAAACATGACCGACCGCCTCATCAGCGGAGCGAAGCGCGAGGCG
>CAZDUD010000113.1:0-10845 GCA_964508485.1 uncultured Hyphomicrobium sp.
TCCTCGACGAGATCCGCAAGCAATACGTGACCACCGCGCGCTCGAAGGGGCTCGGAGAGCGTGAGGTGCTCTACGGGCATATCTTCCGCAACGCGATGCTGCTGATCATCGCCGGGTTTCCGGCTGCCTTCATCGGCGCTTTCTTCTCGGGCGCGCTTCTGATCGAAACCGTATTCTCGCTGGACGGCCTTGGCTTGCTCGGCTTCGAGTCCGCGATCAAACGCGACTATGCCGTGGTGTTCGCGACGCTCTACATCTTCGCGTTGATGGGGCTGGTCGTGAACGTGATCACCGACTTCGTCTATACGCTGGTCGATCCGCGCATCGACTTCGAGAGCCGGGAGGTCTGAGGCCCATGGATGTGCGGCGGGACGAGGACGGATTGGAACAGGAGGTCAGGCCCGATCTCGTGCGGCCGCCTTTGTTCGCGCGCGTGCTGCCGCAGTTCAAGCTGTCCCCCATCAACGAACGGCGCTGGGCGAACTTCAAGGCGAACCGGCGAGGCTACTGGAGCCTCGTCATCTTCCTCGTGCTGTTCTTCGTCACGCTGTTTGCCGAGCTGATCGCCAACGACCGGCCGTTGATCGTTCGCTACAAGGGCGAGACCCTGTTTCCGGTGCTGGTCGATTATCCCGAGTCGAAGTTCGGGGGATTCCTGGCGGTCACCGACTACCGCGATCCGGTCAACATCCAGGAGATCGACGCCAACGGCTGGATGCTGTGGCCGCCGATCCGCTATTCCTACGACACGATCAACAAGGACTACCCGAACCGCGCGGACGCCGAGGGGCGCTGCTACATCGAGCGGGACGGCATCAAGCAGCAGGGCGGTCTCGGGTATCCCGCGCCACCGCAATGGGCTGCCCGCGCGCCCCTCTGCGAAGCGCCGCCGGACCAGATGGCGCGCTATCTTGCAATCGGCAACTGGAACTGGCTGGGGCTCGACAACCAAGGCCGCGATGTGCTCGCGCGCGTGATCTACGGGTTCCGCATCTCGGTGCTGTTCGGTCTCATCCTCACGCTGCTCTCGAGTGCGATCGGTGTCGCGGCGGGCGCGGTGCAGGGATACTACGGCGGGTGGCTTGATCTCGTGATGCAGCGGTTCCTCGAGATCTGGGGCAACATTCCGACGCTCTATGTGCTGATCATCATCGCGGCCGTGCTGGTTCCGGGATTCTGGACGCTGCTGCTGGTGCTGCTCGCGTTCCAATGGACGAGCCTCGTCGGTGTCGTGCGCGCGGAGTTCCTGCGTGCGCGCAATTTCGAGTACGTGCGCGCGGCGCGGGCGCTTGGGCTCTCGGACCGGACGATCATGTGGAAACACGTGCTGCCCAATGCGGCGGTTGCGACGCTGACCTTCATGCCGTTCCAGCTTTCGGGCTCGATCACGACGCTGACCTCGCTCGACTTCCTTGGGCTCGGGTTGCCGCCCGGCTCGCCGTCGCTCGGTGAGCTGCTCCTGCAAGGCAAGGGCGATCTCGGCGCGCCGTGGCTCGGCATGAGCGCGTTCTTCTCCATCGCGATCATGCTGTCGCTGCTGATCTTCATCTTCGAAGGGGTTCGCGACGCGCTCGATCCCCGCAAGACGTTCGCCTGAGGAGCGCGGCCATGTCCCGGGAAGTGCTGATCAACGTCAAGAACCTGTCGGTCGCGTTCCGCGCGGGCGGCGCAGCGACGACGGCGGTCAAGGGCGTGTCGTTCCGCATCAACAAGGGCGAGACGGTGGCGCTCGTCGGCGAATCCGGTAGCGGGAAGTCCGTCTCGGCGCTCTCGATTTTGAAGCTCCTGCCTTATCCGCCCGCGTTCCATCCGACGGGCGAGATCTTCTTCGAGGGCAAGGATCTGCTCAAGGCCTCCGAAGCGGACCTCAAGCGCGTCCGCGGCGGGCGGATCTCGATGATCTTCCAAGAGCCGATGACGTCGCTCAATCCGCTGCACACCATCGAGCGGCAGGTGGGCGAGATGCTGAAGCTGCATCGCGGCTTGAGCGGTGCGGCGGCGCGGGCGCGCGTGCTCGAGCTTCTGACCAAGGTCGGCATTCCGGAGCCCGAGAAACGGCTGGATGCGTTTCCCCATCAGCTTTCCGGCGGCCAGCGTCAGCGCGTCATGATCGCCATGGCGCTCGCAAACGAGCCCGATCTCCTGATCGCGGACGAGCCGACGACGGCACTCGATGTGACGATCCAGGCGCAGATCCTCGAGCTGCTGTGCGACCTTCAGCGCGAGATGGGCATGGCGATGCTGCTCATCACGCACGATCTCGGCATCGTGCGGCGCATGGCCGAACGCGTCTACGTGATGCAGAACGGCGTGATCGTCGAGGAGGAGCCGACGGAGAGGCTTTTCACGGCGCCTCAGCATCCCTACACGCAGCATCTGCTTGCCGCCGAGCCTAAAGGCCATCCACCGGCATTCAAGGCCGACGCGCCGGTGATCGCCGAGACGGACGACCTCAAGGTCTGGTTCCCGATCAAGCGCGGTCTGATGCAGCGGACGGTCGATCATGTGAAGGCGGTGGACGGCATCTCGGTCAAGATCCTGGCCGGGCAGACGGTCGGCGTGGTGGGCGAGTCGGGGTCCGGCAAGACGACGCTCGGGCTTGCGATCCTGCGTCTCATCTCGTCGCAGGGGCCGATCGTCTACATGGGCAAGCGCATCGACAGTCTGTCGTCGAAGGAGATGCGTCCGCTCCGGCGCGAGATGCAGGTGGTGTTCCAGGACCCCTACGGCTCGCTGTCGCCGCGTCTTTCGATCTTCGGCATCATCGAAGAGGGGCTGCTGATCCAGAAGCCCGAGTGGACGGAGGCGCAGCGGCGCGAGCAGGCGGCGCGGGCACTCAAGGAAGTCGGGCTCGATGCGTCCGCGCTGGATCGGTATCCGCACGAGTTCTCAGGCGGCCAGCGCCAGCGCATCGCCATTGCGCGCGCCATGGCGCTGGAGCCCAAGTTTATCGTGCTCGACGAGCCGACCAGCGCGCTCGACATGAGCGTTCAGGCGCAGATCGTCAACCTGCTGCGGGAGTTGCAGGCGAAGCGCGATCTCGCCTATGTCTTCATCAGTCACGACCTCAAGGTCGTGCGCGCGCTCTGCAACTACGTCATCGTCATGCGCAACGGGCGCGCGGTCGAGGAAGGGCCGGCCGACCAGATCTTCACGGCGCCGAAGGCCGATTACACCAAGGCCCTTCTGGCCGCCGCCTTCGACATCAAGGTGACACATCGAGCTGAGATCGCTGGCTAGGCATCGTGTTTCGATCGGGGGTTTTCCCCATTCGAATCCCGCGGCCTCATTGCGCTTGAGCACGCATGCGATTTGCGACATCCTGGGGTATCTCCCTTTCGCGCTGGTATGATTCATGAGCACACCGCCAGAGGGCTTTCGCGGGCCTTCGGTCGAAGCGACCATCGAGCAAATCCGCTACTGGGTGCCGACGATCTCCGACGTGGCGCACACCGTCGAGGCGCGGGAGGGCGAGAGCTGGCTCTTGTCTCTCGAGCCGCATCAGCCGACGGCCTGTCCCGTCGCCATCGCTCTCAGGCAGAGCGGCCGGTTCGACATTTCGCTCGCGGGTGAAACCTACGAGGACCGCGCGTTGGATACGCTCGATCAGCTCGTGCTGTTGCTCGAGCGGATCGTCGACGGCAACGTGATTCAGAGGAAATGGTTGAGCACCGCGACGGGTGCGCCCCAGGGGATCGAAACGCACGTCCATCTCGGGCCGGGGCTTGTCTGGCGGAACGGCGCGGCGCCCGACGGCGGTGCGGAGTGCCGCGACCGTCATTTCCTACCCTATCGGCGGCGGCTCTAGATCTGTCGTCGCCGGGCGGGAAAGGCGGCGGATGGCGGTAATGGCCGACGACTGCTTCGCGATGCGGTCGGCGGCTTCCGGCAGAGTCTCCGCGGCGACGGCCATGTGGTGAGCGTTGGCGTGCACCATCATCAGGGCGTCCGACATGATGCCGACATGGCCCTTCCAGAAAACGAGGTCGCCACGCTTCAGCCCGTCAAGCTCCTGCGGGATCGGGATGGACTCGCCAAGCTCCGCGACCTGCATGTCCGTGTCGCGCGGGGCGTCGATGCCGGCCGCCTGCAAGGCGATCTGGACGAGGCCCGAGCAGTCGATGCCGATGCGCGTGCGGCCGCCCCACAGGTAGGGCGTTCCGATCAGGCGCTCGGCGATGTCCACGAAGTCGCGCTCGTAGCGGTCGCGCTCGCTGATATGGCGCGTCATGACGAAGCCGCCGCGCTCAAGGCGGCAGAAACGCTCGCCCCATTCCGCGACGCGCAGCTCGGCGTTGAGAGGGAGATGCATGATCGGCGGCGTCTTGATGTCAGGTCCGGGGTAGACGAACGTGCCGAGCGCCTTGACGCGATGGGTCATCGGCATGATCTCGCCTGTCAGCGCCGCAGATGGCACGTAGCCGACATAACGGTCGCGCTCGATCTGCACCCAGGCCCATCCCTCCCGCTCGTCGTAGACCCTGACCAACTCGCCGTAGATGATCTCGTTATCGAGGCCGAGATTGGGATTGGGCTCGCGCTTGAGCGGCACGGCGGGGCGCGTCACCTGGCGGATGACGCCGGCCGAGTAGCGCGGCGCGTTGACCTGCCCGCGCAAGGAGAGGGCAGCAAGATCCGGACGCACGGCATGGCGGCGCGGGTCGAGCGCCGGGGGCGGCAACGGCGGAGGCCCACCGTCCGTGCTTTCTGTGTCCGGCGTCTCAGCCGTCATGCGGAGCCCTCCTTCGAGAGCAGCGAGAAGATTGCGCGGGCCGTTTGCGGCTCGCCCCCTTTCGGTCCGAGCGGGCGCGCGGCCGGGCGCCAGCCGTAGAGGTCGAAATGAGCAAAGCGTTTCGCATTCTTCACGAAGCGCTTGAGGAACAGGGCCGCCGTGATGGCGCCCGCAAACGGGGCCTCATAGACATTATTCATGTCGGCGATTTCGCTCTCAAGATGGCGCTCGTAGCCCGGCCAGAACGGCAGGCGCCAAACGGGATCGCCGACCGCCTGGGCTTCGGTGGAGAGCGCCGCCGCGAAGGCGTCGTCGTCGCAGAAGAACGCCGGCAGGTCGGGGCCGAGCGCGACGCGGGCGGCGCCGGTCAAGGTCGCGAACACGAGCATCGTGTCGGGGCTTTCCTCGTCGGCCAGCGAGATGGCGTCGGCAAGGACCAATCGGCCTTCCGCATCGGTGTTGCCGATCTCGACCGTCTTGCCGGCCCGGCTCAGGAGGACGTCGCCGGGGCGGAAGGCGTCGCCCGAGATGCTGTTCTCGGCGGCGGCGATCACGAGGCGCAGGCGTATGTCGAGGCCGCGGCTCATGATCAACTCGGCGAGCGTGAGGGCCGCTGCAGCGCCCCCCATGTCCTTCTTCATCAGCAGCATGCCGGAGGCTGGCTTGATGTCGAGGCCGCCGGTGTCGAACGTGATGCCTTTGCCGACGAGGGTGAGTGTCGGTGCGTCTTCCGCGCCGCCGGGTTTCTGCCAGCGCAGGTCGATCAGGCGCGGGGCGCGCGGGCTCGCGCGTCCGACGGCGTGGATCATGCGGAAGCCCTTGGCCAGGAGGTCGTCGCCGACGGTTGTCTCGAGGCGTGCGCCGTAGTCCTTGGCGAGGCGTGCGGCGGCGGCCTCGAGATCCTCGGGCGCGAAATCGGAGGCCGGCGTGTTGATCAGGTCCCGCCCTTTCCAGATGGCGCCGACCTGATCCAAGACGGCCTGATAGTCGACGCCCTTGGCAACCTTCAGGCGGGGCGGGGCGGCCTCGGCAGGTGCGCTCTTGTAGCGGCGGAACTTGTAGGCGCCGAGGCCCCACGCGATGGCTGCAAGCTCTGCCTCGGCCGTCGGCGCGGCCAGATGGTAGAGGCCTGCCGGAAGACTTGCGGCGAGTTGTCCGATCAGGAGCTCGGACGGACCCGACGGATCGCCGGCTGTGCCGTTGCCGAGACCAAGGGCCACGCCGCCGATTGCGCCTTTCTCTCCCGGCAGCACGATCTGCCTCCTGGCGCTGCCGGTGAACCGATGCGCGTCTAGCCAGCGCCTGGCGCCGTCGTCGAGGCCTTCGTTGCGGGATGCTGGGCTCGTCTCGTGAAGCAAGAAAATCGGCGTGCTTTCCCCGGCGGTGTCGTATGGGGCTAGCACGTCGGTCGGGGAGAGCGTGCTCGCCACGGTGGGCTTGTCGGTCATGAATGGGGTCTTTTTGTCTCGTGAGGAATGGCCACTTGGACGGGCCTTCGATGATGGGGCATTATCCAGTCATACGCCGGGAAACACAATCGCAAGAGGGGCTGGGGAATGGCAGACGACGGCTTCCGACTCGTCATCGGAAACAAGCATACATCGAGCTGGAGCCTCAGGCCGTGGCTCGCCTTCAAGCAGGCCGAAATCCCTTTCACGGAGGTCAGAATCAACCTTCGCGCGCCGGATGCGAAGGAGCAGATCCTCGCTCATTCGCCGGCCGGGAAGGTGCCTGTGCTCTGGGTCGGGGATCTCATGATCTGGGACAGCCTCGCCATTCTCGAGTTTGTGGCGGAACGCTATCCCGAAAAGTTGCTGTGGCCCGAGCATCCGGCGGCCCGGGCCATCGCGCGCTCCGCGAGCGCCGAGATGCACTCGGGGTTTCAGCCGTTGCGCGAGCACTGCCCGATGAAGTTCGTTACCCAGGAGCTCAAGTCCGACTACCCCGAGCCGGTCGAGGTCAACATCCGGCGAATCATAGAGCTGTGGACCGATTGCCGGAACCGCTTCGGGGAGGATGGCCCGTTCCTGTTTTCGCAGTTCTCGATCGCGGATGCCATGTACGCGCCTGTTGCGTCGCGTCTCAAGACTTACGTCGCGGACCTCGGTGCGTTCGGCGATGACGGGACGGCGGCAGCGTACATCGAAGCGCTTTTCGCGCTTCCGGCCATGGAGGAGTGGGCGCAAGGCGCGAAGGAGGAGATCGCGGCCCGTTAACGGACGGTTGTGCTCCATTAAGTCTTTATTGACGGCTGTATCAGAAAGTGACGGAAGGCTGGGTATTCGCCCGTGCACCGTCCCGTGACAGACGAGCAGTGGAGACTTTTATGGTCGCCGATCCCGACGCGCCACCGGCCAGACCGGGCCGTTCTTGCGGCGTGCTTGCGGCGCTGGCGGCGAGCCTCATGCTCGGGGCCTGCGCTCAGGTTGGCGAGGACAGCAACGGGCTCTTCTCTGCGCTCCAGCCGGAGCAGACCCAGAAGTCCCTGCAGGAGGCCGCGCCCACCGAGCCGCGCGCAGCGGCCGAGTACTGGGGCAAGCTCTATGCGAAGAGCCCCCGCGATCTCGACGTCGCGCTTGCCTATGCGCAGAGCCTCAAGGCTACCGGGCAGAAGCGCGAGGCGCTGGGTGTTCTGCAGCAGGCGTCGCTCATTCATGGCGCGAACCGGAAGCTTGCTGCCGACTACGGCCGGCTGGCGCTCGATCTCGACCAGATCAGCGTCGCGAAGAAGGTGCTCGAGGTGGCCGACGATCCCGGCGCGCCGGACTGGCGTGTGGTGATGGCGCGTGGGACGGCGCTGGCCAAGGAGGGCAGCTATCGTGAGGCGATCGCCTTCTACGAGCGCGCGCAAACTCTCAATCCGGAGCATCCGTCCGTGCTCAACAATCTGGCTCTCGCCTATACGATGAGCGGGGAAGCGGAGCGCGGCGAGAAGCTTCTGCGCCAGGCGTCCGTCTCGGGCAGTGACAATTCCAAGGTTCGTCAGAACCTTGCCCTGGTGCTCGGCCTGCAGGGCAAGTACGACGAGGCGGTCAGGGTCGGCTCCGTCGACCTGCCGGCCGAGGAGGCGCAGGCCAATACGGCGCTGCTCAAGAAGATGGTCAAGCTCGACGCGAAGGCTGCGCCCGCACTCGCCGCTCCAATCGAGCCACCCGCAGCCGCGTCTTGGGCGCCGGCCGTTGCTGAGGCACCGGTTGAGCGCGCCGGCCCCGCGACCGGGCCGTTGCTTCGTCCGAGCGCGGTTGAGACCGGCTCGGCGGCGTCGGCTTCTGACAACCGCGCCGCGAGCCTGTTCAGCGCCGAGTGAGCCCCACAGTTTCTCCAATGGTTCATGCGTGAAGGAGCGCTGTTTCGAGCGGCGGGTGATCCTTTGCGCGATGTGTATGCTGAGCTTGCGTGGGGGTGCCGGCCTTCCATGCGAAGCATGGCTCCGCCATGGCAGCCGCCATGACGGAATAGAGATAACGGTATGCCCACGCTCAACGTCGTCCCGGCGAAGGTCGGGATCAACGACACTATCCACGCAAGTGTAGTTGGAAGGTGTGCCGAGGCGCTCGGAGGTCAATCGGCTTACTGCAGCTTCCAGAAGGTGATGGCGGCGGGGCCGAGGATGACGAGGAACAGCACCGGCAGGAAGAACAGGATCATCGGCACGGTGAGCTTGGGCGGCAGGGCGGCGGCCTTCTTCTCAGCCTCCGACATACGCATGTCGCGGTTCTCCTTGGCCATTACGCGCAAGGCCTGGCCGACCGGCGTGCCGTAGCGCTCGGCCTGGATGAGCGCCGTCGTGACGGCCTTGACGCTCGGGAGCGCCGTGCGTTTTGCAAGGTTTTCGTAGGCGAGCCGCCGGTCCGGCAGGTAGGACAACTCGGCCGTCGTGAGCGACATCTCCTCCGCCAGCTCCACGCTCTGGGCGGCGACCTCTTTTGCGACCTTGCCGAACGAGGCCTCGACGGACATGCCAGACTGCACGCAGATCAGCAGCATATCGAGCGCCTCCGGGAAGGCGATCTTGATCGCCTGCTGGCGTTTCTGGGCGAGGTTCGTGATGAAGACGTTGGGCAGATAGTAGCCGGCCGCTCCCGCCAGAACGGCGTAAAGGGCCTTCATGCCGTTGGAGGCTTGGATGTTGGCAATGAAGAACAGGTAGACGAGCGCAACCACCAGCACGATCGGCGGGGCCGCGACGCGAAAGAACATGAACGCGACGAGCGGCGCTTCGCCCCGGAGGCCCGCCATTTTCAGCCTGTTGCGCAGCTCCTCATTGTCGAACTGAGAGCGCAGGTCGAACTTGTCGACGATCTCGCGCATGAACCCTTTCGGCGTTTGCCTGAGCTTGGCTTTGCCGGAACGCTGCTCCTTGCTGAGCTCGGCGAGGCGCTGGGAGCGCAGCTTGTCGCGCTCGAGTGCCATCACGCGCATGCGCTGATTCATCTGGTCGCGCGCCAGCATGGGCATGACGAGAGCAAGGATCGTCGCGAAGGCCGAGACGGCAGCCAGTATCGTCGCCAGGAAGGGCGGTGACATCACGGTGTCGACAATCTCTTGCATGGCGCGCTCTCTCGTGGACTAGAACTTGAAGTTGATCATCTTGCGCATGACAAGGATGCCGATCGACATCCAGAACAGGCCGGCGGCTATGAAGATGTTGCCTGTGCGCGTGGTGAAAAGCGGTGCGATGTAGTCGGGTGACGCCATGTGCACCATCAACATCACGCCCGGCGGGAGGCACCCCAGAATCATTGCAGAGGCTTTTGCCTCTGATGACAGCGCCTTCACCTTCATCGCCATCTTGAAGCGATCGCGCAGCACGCCGGAAAGGTTCGAGAGGGCTTCCGCGAGGTTGCCGCCCGATTGCTGCTGAATGGCGATGACGATGGCCAGGAACTTCATCTCCGGCAGCGGCATGCGCCGAGTCAGCCGCTCGAGGGCTTCCGGCAGCGATACGCCGATGCGTTGCTGATCGATCACCTCCTGGAACTCGCTGGCGATCGGTTCCTGGCTCTCCTTGGCGATGACGCCGAGGCACTCGTTGAGCGGCAGACCCGACTTGATGCCGCGCACGATGACGTCGATGGAGTTGGCAAGCTCGGCCAGGAATTTCTTCTGGCGCTTCGCCGTGATCTTTGCCAGGACAAAGCGCGGCAGGCCGAAGCCGCCGACCAGCAGCGCGACGAAGAGGAGCATCGGGCGCATGGCGGCCGCCGAGGCGGGTACAAAACTTTCGACAATCACGGCGATCACGACGGCGGAAACCGCGCTTGCGATCCAGAATGTCCGCGGCGTGATGTCGAGGCCGGCACGCTCGAGACGCAGGCGCAGGGAGACCTTTTCGCGCGCCTTCTGTCTGTTCTCCAGGTCCTTGAGACTGTCCGCGACCTGCTTTTTGCGGCTTGCGGCGACCTCCGCCGTGGTCTGGATCGCAATCTTCTTGCCGCGCTGCTCGCTGACGCCGGCGACGCGCTTGTCCTTGATGCGGTCGGCAGAGATGTACGGATACAAGAAGGCGTAGGCCACGGCAGCAATGGCGATTGCGGCGATCAGCGCCGTCAGCATCGGCATCATGTCTTCGGTCATCGGCTCTGCCCCCGGATCAATCGCGCGTCTCACCCAAGGGGACGCCGTTGGAATCGAGCATCTCCGCGGCAGCGAGCGCTGCGGCGAGGCGGCTCTCCTCCTTGTAGTATTGGGCGCGCTCCCAGAATGCCGGGCGCGCGATGCCGGTCGACCGGTGGTGGCCGATCAGCTTGCCGTGCGCGTCCTCGCCGGTGATCTCATACACAATCAGGTTCTGGAGGGTGATGATCTCATCCTCCATTCCCGTCACTTCCGTAATGTGCGTGATCTTGCGCGATCCGTCGCGCAGGCGGGCCGCCTGGATGATGATGTCGATAGAGCCGACGATCATCTCGCGGATGGTCTTGATGGGAAGCGTGAAGCCGCCCATCATGATCATGCTCTCGAGGCGGCTCAGCGCTTCGCGGGGGCTGTTGGAGTGGAGCGTGCCCATCGAGCCGTCATGGCCGGTGTTCATGGCCTGCAGAAGGTCGAACGCTTCGGGGCCGCGGACCTCGCCCACGATGATGCGCTCCGCCGTTCGGCAACGGCGACAT
>CAZDUD010000114.1:0-10723 GCA_964508485.1 uncultured Hyphomicrobium sp.
CGAGCAGCATCAGCACCGAGCCGAGCAGCGTGTAGAGGAAGAACTTGAAGCTCGCATACACGCGCCGCGACCCGCCCCACACGCCGATGATCAGGAACATCGGGATCAGGCCGCCCTCGAAGAACAGGTAGAAGAGCACGAGGTCCAGCGCGCAGAAGACGCCGATCATCAGCGTCTCGAGCACCAGGAACGCGATCATGTACTCCTTGACGCGATCCTCGATGGCCTCCCAGGACGCCAGGATGCAGAGCGGCATCAGGAACGTGGTCAGGATCACGAACAGCATCGAGATGCCGTCGACGCCCATCTTGTACTTGATAGGCCCGAGCCAGTTCTTCTCCTCGAGGAACTGGAAGCCCGAGATGGTGGGGTCGAAGTTGATCCAGATGAGGAGCGAGATCACGAACGTGATCAGTGTCGTCCAGAGCGCCGTGTAGCGGATGTTCTGGATAGCCTCGCGCGACAGGAACGCGATGAATACCGCACCTGCGAGCGGTAGGAACGTCACCAGCGATAGGATCGGAGCGCCCGAAAGGTTCATGGGGCGCCCCCGCCTGCCAGAATGAAGTAGGTGAGAAGCGCGGCCACGCCGATCAGCATGGCGAACGCGTAGTGATAGACGTAGCCGGTCTGCAGCCGGACGATACGCCCCGTACCCCAAAGCACGCTCTTCGCGGTCCCGTCGATGGTACCGTCGATGACCGAGCCGTCGATGCCCTTCCAGAGCAGCCGCCCGATGGCGAAAGCAGGCTTCACGAAGATGAAGTCATAGAGCTCGTCGAAGTACCACTTGTTGAGCAGGAACAGATAGAGCGGCTTGAAGGCGCGCGCGGTCGCGGCCGGCAGGCCCGGTACCAGCACATAGTAGACGACGGCGAGCGCGAAGCCCGACAGCATCGCAATCGTCGGCGCCCAAGGCACCCAGCCCGGCAACTCATGCATGTGATGACGGATGTCCTTGCCGGGCGCCTCGAACAGCGCACCGTGCCAGAAGGCGTCATATCCCTCGCCGAAGAAGTAATACTGGAACACGACGCCGGCCAGCACCGCGCCCGTCGCCAGCCCGAGCAGCGGGATCAGCATCACCCACGGGCTCTCGTGCGCGTGATCGTAGGTGTGATGATCGGCCCGCGTCTCTCCGTGGAAGGTGAGGAACATGAGCCGCCACGAGTAGAACGACGTCATGAACGCGGCGATGACGAGCGCCCAGAAGGCATAATTGTTGGGCGTATGTGCCGCGTAGGTCGCCTCGATGATCGCATCCTTCGAATGGAAGCCCGCGAAGCCGGCGAGATGCGGGATGCCGACGCCGGTCAGCGCCAGCGTGCCGATCAGCATCATGGCCCACGTGATGGGCAGCTTTTTCGCCAGCCCGCCCATTTTGCGCATGTCCTGCTCGTGGTGCATGCCGTGGATCACGGAGCCCGCGCCGAGGAACAGGAGCGCCTTGAAGAAGGCGTGCGTGAAGAGGTGGAAGATGCCGATCGAGTACGCGCCGACGCCGCAGGCGACGAACATGTAGCCGAGCTGCGAGCACGTCGAATAGGCGATGACGCGCTTGATGTCGTTCTGCACGAGGCCGACGGTCGCCGCAAAGAACGCCGTGACGGCACCGATCAGCACCACGACCTCGAGCGCCATCGGCGCCAGCTCGAAGATGGGCGAGAGCCGCGCCACCATGAACACGCCGGCCGTCACCATCGTCGCCGCATGGATAAGGGCGGAGACCGGGGTCGGGCCTTCCATGGCGTCCGGGAGCCACGTGTGCAAGAGGAACTGCGCCGACTTGCCCATGGCGCCCATGAAGAGCAGGAGCGCAATCGTCGTCAGGATATCGACGTCGTAGCCGAGGAACGAGAACGTCTTGCCGACCTGGTCCGGTGCCGCCGCGAACACGGCATCGAGGTTGATCGAATCCATGACCGCGAACAGGCCGAAGATGCCGAGCGCGAACCCGAAGTCGCCGACGCGGTTGACGACGAACGCCTTGATGGCTGCTGCGTTGGCCTCGGGCTTCTTGTACCAGAAGCCGATCAGCAGATAGGAGGCGAGGCCCACGCCCTCCCAGCCGAAGAACATCTGCGCGAGGTTGTCGCTCGTCACCAGCGCCAGCATGGCGAAGGTGAACAGCGACAGATAGGCGAAGAACCGCGGCCGGCTGTCGTCCTCGTGCATGTAGCCGATCGAGTAGAGGTGCACGAGCGCCGAGACCGTGTTCACGACGACCAGCATCACAGCGGTCAGCGTGTCGATGCGCAGCGCCCACGCCGTATCCAGCTCGCCCGACGTGATCCAGCGCAGGAGCGGCACCTTCGCCGTCTCGCCGTCGAAGCCGACGCGCACGAACACGATCCACGACAGCACGGCTGAGATCATGAGCAGCGACGTCGTGATGATCTCCGAGGGTCGCGGCCCGATAAGGCGGCCGAACAGTCCCGCGATCAGCGCACCGGCAAGCGGCAGGAGGACGATGAGGGCGTAGATCATGGGATGCGCTAGCCCTTCATCATGTTGATGTCCTCAACCGCGATGGAGCCGCGGTTGCGGAAGTAGACGACGATAATGGCGAGGCCGATCGCGGCTTCGGCCGCGGCGACCGTCAGCACGAACAGCGTGAACACCTGTCCGACGAGATCGGCGTGGAAATGCGAGAAGGCGACGAAGTTGATGTTGACGGCGAGCAGCATCATCTCGACCGACATCAGGATGATGATCACGTTCTTCCGGTTGAGGAAGATGCCGAACATGCCGAGCGTGAACAGGCACGCCGCGACCGTGAGATAATGTCCGAGCCCGATCTCCATGGGTTCCCCGTCCTTCCTACGCGCGACGTGCGGCTTTTTTGGCCGGCGCGTCGGGAATTGTGGCGCCTCCGGGCGCGACCTTGACCATCTGCACGGCCGTCTTCGGCCCGCGCGCGACCTGATCGGCAATCGACTGCCGCTTGACGCCGGTCTTGTGGCGAAGCGTGAGAACGATGGCGCCGATCATGGCGACGAGCAGCACAAGCCCCGCGCCCTGGAAAAAGTAGATGTACTTCGTATAGAGGATCAGCCCGAGCGCCTCGGTATTCGTCACGCCCTGCGGGATCGGCGAAGCGGCCGTGCCGGGCGCCACAGGGGCCACGCCGCGCGCGAGGACGAGAGCCACCAACTCGGCCAGCACCACGCCGCCGACCAGAAGGCCGATGGGCGCGTTCTTGATGAAGCCTGCGCGCAATTCCGCAAAGTCAACGTCGAGCATCATGACGACGAACAGGAACAGCACCGCGACTGCGCCCACGTAGACGATGATGAGCAGCATGGCCAGGAACTCGGCCCCGAGCAGGATGAAAAGCCCGGCCGCGTTGAAGAAGGTGAGGATCAGGAACAGCACCGCATGCACGGGGTTCTTGGCGACGATCACCATCGCCCCGGAGGCGAGCGCCAGGGTCGCGAACAGATAGAAGAAGACCGCCGTCAGTGCCATTTCCCCTCCGTCATTCTCTCTCCCGCAGTCGGAGAGAGAAGGATGGCCTACCGATACGGCGCGTCGAGCGCGATGTTCTTCGCGATCTCGCGCTCCCACCGGTCGCCGTTCGCGAGCAGCCGCTCCTTCGAATAGTAGAGCTCCTCGCGCGTCTCGGTCGCAAACTCGAAATTCGGCCCCTCGACGATCGCGTCGACCGGGCAGGCCTCCTGACAGAGGCCGCAGTAGATGCACTTCACCATGTCGATGTCGTAGCGCGTCGTGCGCCGCGTGCCGTCGTTGCGCCGCGGCCCGGCCTCGATGGTGATCGCCTGCGCCGGGCAGATGGCTTCGCACAGCTTACAGGCGATGCAGCGCTCTTCTCCGTTCGGATAGCGCCTGAGCGCGTGCTCGCCCCGGAAGCGCGGCGACAGCGGCCCCTTCTCGAACGGATAGTTGAGCGTCTTCTTCGGCGCGAAGAAGTAGCGCATGGCGAGGAAGAATGCCGAGACGAACTCGGCGAGGAACAGCGATTTGATGCCTTGGGCTGCGCGCATCGTCGAGCCCTCCTATGCCGATCTCAGGAATTGCAGCACGCCGGCGACGGCAACGACCATCAACAGCGAAAGCGGCAGGAACACCTTCCAGCCGAGCCGCATGAGCTGGTCGTAGCGATAGCGCGGCACCATGGCCTTGGCCATCGCGAACATGAAGAACATGAACACGACCTTGGCCGCAAACCAGAAGATCCCCGGAACGGCGTTCAAGGGCCAGATGTCGAGCGGCGGCAGCCAGCCGCCGAGGAACAGGATTGTCGCCAGCGCGCACATGGTGACGATGGCCACATACTCGCCGAGCATGAAGAGCAGGTACGGCGTCGACGAGTACTCGACCATGAAACCGGCGACGAGCTCGCTCTCGGCTTCCACGAGGTCGAACGGCGGCCGGTTGGTCTCCGCGAGCGCCGAGACGAAGTACATGACGAACATAGGCAAAAGCGGGAGCCAGTACCAGTCGAGAGCAGAGGCTGGCAGCCCGAACTTGGTCCCGAGCCCGGTCGTCTGCGCCATCACGATCTCTCCGAGATTGAGCGACCCGACGATCAGCAGCACCGTAATGATGACGAAGCTCAGCGACACCTCGTACGAGATCATCTGCGCGGCCGAGCGAAGGCTGCCCATGAACGGGTACTTCGAGTTCGAGGCCCAGCCGCCCATGATGATGCCGTAGACGCCGAGCGAGCTGATCGCCAGCAGATAGAGCACGCCGACGTTGAGGTCCGAGATCACCCACGTGCCCCATCCGTCCTTGCTCATGGGGATCACGGCCCAGGCGGCGAGCGCGCAGGTCGCCGTCGCGAGCGGCGCCAGCAGGAACACGCCCTTGTCCGCACCTGCGGGGATGACGGGCTCTTTGAAGACGAACTTCAGAAGATCGGCAAACGACTGCAGCAGTCCGAACGGGCCGACCACGTTCGGGCCGCGGCGCATCTGCACGGCCGCCCACACCTTGCGGTCCATGAGCAGCAGGAAGGCGACGCAGAGCAGGAGACCGACCAGCACAAGCAGCGACAGCCCGACCGCGATCGCGAGCCAAAGCCCGTACTCCCAGAGCATCGTGATGGTCTCGCTCGACATCTGGGCGGTGCGCTCCTATTCGGCGGCAGAGAGGCGCGCCTTGCCGGCGGCCTTCTTGAGCGCGCTCATCTCGGCCATGACGGCCGAGGCCCGCGCGATCGGGTTGGTGAGATAGAAATCTGTGACGGCCGAGCGAAACGGCTCGTCCTTGAGGCTGCCCTTGCCGGAGGCCAGCACGGCGATCACGTCGGCGGGCGCCGGTGTCACGCGATCGAGCGCGGCGAGGCTCGGCGTATGGCTGTACATCCCGGCGCGCAGCACGTTGATCGAGTCGAAGGGCAGCGTGTGGCCGGTGAGCGGCGACAGCGCCCGGATGATCGTCCAGTCCTCGCGCGCCTCGCCCGGCGGGAACGCCGCCCGCGCCGTCATCTGCGCACGGCCCTCGGTGTTGACGTAGGTGGCGCTCTTTTCCGCATAGGCCGCGCCCGGGAAGATCACGTCGGCGCGATGCGCACCGGCATCGCCATGGCTGCCCTGGTAGACGACGAATGCCTTGCCTAGCCGGCTCATGTCGATGTCGTCGGCGCCAAGCAGGAACAGCACGTCGAGGTCGCCCTTCTCGGCAGCCGCAACGAAGCCCGCGACATCTGTTGAAGCCGGCTTCTCCGGCACGAAGCCGAGATCGAGCCCTGCGACGCGCGAAGCGGCCGTGTGCAGCACGTTGAAGGCGTTCCAACCAGCATCCTTGCCCGCCATGGCAGCCGACGCAATGCGCGCCGCAGCAGCGAGAACGGCGCGCCCGTCAGCCCGCGCAACCGCCGCCGACCCGACGATCACCAGCGGCGCTTTGGCGGCCTTGAGCTTCTCCGCGAAGGCGTTCTGACCGTCCGCCACGTCGGCGAGCGTCTTCCCGCCCGCGCCAAGAAACTCATAAGGATATGCGAGATCCGCCTGCTCGCCGATGACGCCGATTGTCAGCCCGCCCTGGCGCCAGCGCTTCCGGATGCGCGCGTTGAGCACCGCCGCCTCGAGGCGCGGGTTGGTACCGATCAGCAGAATGGCGTCGGCCCGCTCGATGCCCTGGATGGTCGCGTTGAACACATAGCTCGCACGCCCGAGCGCGGGATCGAGCTTCGCCCCGTCCTCGCGGCAGTCGACGTTGGTCGAGCCGAGACGGTGGAACAGATCCTTGAGCGCGAACATCTCCTCGGCGCCCGCGAGCGGTCCCGCGATGGCCGCCATGCGATCGCCCGGCGTCGCCTTGAGCTTGGCCGCGACAGCAGCCAGCGCCTCGTCCCAGGTCGCCGGCTCGAGGCGGCCGTCCTTGCGGATATACGGCCGGTCGAGCCGCTGCGTGCGGAGACCGTCGGCGACGTGGCGCGTCTTGTCGGAGATCCACTCCTCGTTCACGGCGTCGTTGTTGCGCGGCAGGATCCGCATCACCTCGCGCCCGCGCGCATCGATGCGGATAGCCGAGCCGACCGCGTCCATGACGTCGATGCTTTCGGTCTTGCGCAGCTCCCACGGCCGCGCATTGTGCGCCCAGGGCCGATGCGTCAGCGCGCCGACCGGACAGAGGTCGTTCACGTTGGCGCTCATCTCGGAGAGGATGCCGCGCTCGAGGTAGGTCGTGATCTCCATGTCCTCGCCGCGGCCGATGGCGCCAAGCTCCTCGACGCCAGCGATCTCGGTCATGAAGCGCACGCAGCGGGTGCAGTGGATGCACCGGTTCATGGAGGTCTTGATCAGCGGCCCGAGGTACTTCTCCTCGACCGCGCGCTTGTTCTCGATGAAGCGCGAGCCGCCCGAGCCGTAGCCGATGGCCTGGTCCTGCAGGTCGCACTCGCCGCCCTGGTCGCAGATCGGGCAGTCGAGCGGATGGTTGATGAGCAGGAATTCCATCACGCCTTCGCGTGCCTTCTTCACGATGGCGCTTTTCGTATTGATGACCTTGGGCGAGTTGTCCTTGTTGGGCGGCAGGTCGTTGACGCCCATGGCGCACGACGCGATCGGCTTCGGGCTGCCCTGCACCTCGACCAGGCACATACGGCAGTTGCCGGCAATCGACAGGCGCTCATGATAGCAGAAGCGCGGGATCTCGGCACCCGCCTGCTCGCACGCCTGGAGCAAGGTGATGCCGTCCTCGACCGTGATCTGCTTGCCGTCGATGATGAGGTCCTTCGGCATGGGATCGCCTACTCCGCCGCTTCTTTGTGCGCCGCCTTATAGGCGTCGATGCGCGCTTCGATCTCGGGACGGAAGTGGCGAATGAGCCCCTGCACCGGCCACGCTGCTGCATCACCGAGCGCGCAGATCGTATGCCCCTCGATCTGCTTCGACACGTCGAACAGCTTGTCGATCTCGCTCTTCTCCGCTTCCCCGCGCGACATGCGGTCGAGCACGCGCCACATCCAGCCCGTGCCTTCGCGGCACGGCGTGCACTGTCCGCAGCTCTCGTGCTTGTAGAAGTAGGCGATGCGCGCGATGGCCTTGACCACGTCGGCCGACTTGTCGAGCACGATGATCGCTGCCGTGCCGAGCCCTGACTTGAGCTTCGTCAGGCTGTCGAAGTCCATCGTCAGCGTTTCGCAGAGATCGGCCGGGATCAGCGGCATCGACGAGCCGCCGGGAATGATGGCGAGCAGGTTGTTCCACCCGCCGCGCACGCCGCCGCAGTGCTCGTCGATGAGCTGGCGGACCGGAATGCCCATCTCCTCCTCGACCACGCACGGCCGGTTCACATGTCCCGAGATCTGGAACAGCTTCGTGCCGGTGTTGTTCGGGAGCCCCAACGCCGCGAACCAGTGCCCGCCGCGCCTGAGGATGTCCGGCACGACGGCGATGCTCTCGACGTTGTTGATCGTCGTCGGCGCACCATAAAGCCCGACGTTGGCCGGGAACGGCGGCTTCAGGCGCGGCTGGCCTTTCTTGCCCTCGAGGCTTTCGAGCAGCGCCGTCTCCTCGCCGCAGATGTAGGCGCCCGCGCCATGCGAGATATAGAGGTCGAAGTCCCAGCCGTGCTTGTTGTTCTTGCCGATCAGCTTGGCCTCGTAGGCCTCGTCGATGGCGCGCTGCAGACGCTCGCGCTCGCGGATGAACTCGCCGCGGATATAGATGTAGCTCGTGTGCGCGCGCATGGCGAAGCCGGCGAGCAGCGCACCCTCGATCAGCAGATGCGGATCGTTGCGCATGATCTCCCGGTCTTTGCAGGAGCCGGGCTCGCTCTCGTCCGCGTTGATGACGAGGTAGGACGGCCGCGCATCGGCCTTGGGCATGAAGCTCCACTTGAGCCCCGTCGGGAAGCCCGCGCCCCCGCGCCCGCGCAGACCCGAGGTCTTCACCTCCGAGATGATCCAGTCATGGCCCTTGTCGATAAAGAACTTGGTGCCGTCCCAGGAGCCGCGCGACATCGCACCCTTGAGGCCCGAGTCATGGAACCCGTAGATGTTCGTGAAGATGCGGTCCTTGTCCTCGAGCAGCATGGAGGCTCACCCTTTGGATTTGTCGCCGCCGGGAGCAGCCGCTGCGCCACCCTCCGCGAGCTCCGGGAAACGTACGCGCCACGCTCCGAGCGTCGATCCGTCGTAGAGCGCCGGATCGGTGAGCGTCGTCGGCGCGCCTTCCGGCGACGAGGTCTTGCGGCCGATCTGCGATCCGGCCTTGGGCTCTGCGCCACGCCCGATTGCAGCGAGAATCTTGTCGAACGCCTCCGGCGTCAGATCCTCATAGGTATCCTTGAAGATCTGCACCATGGGCGCGTTCGCACAAGCGCCGAGGCATTCCACCTCTTCCCACGAGAACTGCCCGTCCTCGGAAAGCTCGTGCGGGTGCTCGGCGATGCGGCGCTTGCAGACGTCGATCAGGCCTTCAGCGCCGCGCAGCATGCAGGGCGTCGTTCCGCAGACCTGCACGTGGGCCTTCGCGCCCACCGGCGAGAGCTGGAACATCGTATAGAATGTCGCCACCTCATATGCCCGGATATAGGCGACGCCGAGCATGTCTGCCACCGCGCGCAGCGCCGGTTCCGGCAGCCAGCCGCCCGCCTGCTCCTGGGCGCGCCAGAGCAGCGGAATGATGGCGGAAGCCTGCTTGCCCTCGGGAAATTTGGCGATTGTTTCTTTCGCCCAGGCAAGGTTTTCGGGCGTAAAGGCGAAGTCGCGCGGCTGGTCGGGACTGAGACGGCGGACGGCCATTCTGGCTCCCCAAAGCGGATCACGCGCGGGGCTGGGAAAAGAGCGCGAAGACAACCTGGGTCGCTATGCCCCGATCGTCCGCGACCCTCCCGTGTGCGCCCCGCCGAAGTCTTGTGATCAACTACGTCTATTGCAGCGCGAAAGCAAGCATGTACGGTGACGCGCGACGACGCGTGTGCACCGACTTTCGTGCAGGCGTTTTGCGGACATGCGGAACGCTGAAAGCCGATCCAGCATGTCAGAGTTGAGAGCCGCGGAACGGCCCGCGCGTCTCATGCAAGGGGAAGGCTGATCCATCCCACGATGAGAAGCACCGTCGCGATCGGCGTTAGAAAGAGCGAGATCTGCGAGCCGACGCGCAAAAACCCGGTCCAGAAGATCGCGAGCAGAACGCCGAACAGCAGGATGACCCATCCGCCGGCGTCCGCCCCGCGCATGAGCGCGAAGAAAAGCGAGATGAAGACGCCGACCAGCCCGATCAGGACAGGGATCGCGGGAAAGTCGATCTGAAGCGCGCCCATCGGCCATTGGTGCCGGAGCGCGAACAGGCGATACGTCGCGAGCGAGAGGCCCCAGCCCAGGGCTGCGACCGCAAGCAGGAACAGATTGTCGATCATGGAGCGCCTCCCCCGAAGTGTCCCGAGCCCGGTTGGTGGGCTGATTGTGCCAGCATTTCCGCCCCTTCACCAGTATCTGTTCACACCCGGCCTGAGCCCCTGTGGGTTGAGCCACCGCAACGCTTGCCACCCTCACGGCAAGACGCCATATTCCGGCTGGAGGCTGGCGGCGGACGAGTACGTCGCCAACCGGGTCAGGTCCGGAAGGAAGCAGCCCTAACGACAGGTGCACGGGTCGTTCGTCAGCCTCTTTATATCGCTCACGCCCGCAAAGCGGGCTCCGCGGGGGCGCGGCACGAGCCGCGGGTCGCCTTGCTCCCCGGCCCTTCGGGCCGAAAGCGATGCATCCCGTCCCCTATCGTTGAGCGTAGAGGCGGGGCGGATGGCCAAGAAGAAATCAGACAGCAAAGAGACGGGCGGCGACGCCGGCGCGCCGGCCAAGCCGTATGTCGTGCTCGCGCGCAAATACCGTCCGCAGACGTTCGACGATCTGATCGGCCAGGAGACGATGGTGCAGACGCTGCGCACCGCGTTTGCGTCCGGCCGCATCGCGCACGGCTTCATGCTGACCGGCGTGCGCGGCGTCGGCAAGACCACGACCGCCCGCATCCTGGCCCGCGCGCTCAACTACGAGACCGACACCGTCCACGCGCCGATGATCGACATGCCGGTGCTCGGCCGCCACTGCGCCGAGATCATGGAGAGCCGCCATCCGGACGTGATCGAGATGGACGCCGCCTCCAATACCGGCGTCGACAACATCCGCGAGATCATCGAGAGCGCCCGCTATCGCCCGCTGACGGCGCGCACTAAGGTGTTCATCATCGACGAGGTGCACATGCTGTCCAAGGGCGCATTCAATGCGCTCCTGAAGACGCTCGAGGAGCCG
>CAZDUD010000115.1:0-10680 GCA_964508485.1 uncultured Hyphomicrobium sp.
GAGACGCTCAACATCAATGCGGACACGTTTGCGTCGGCGCTGGCAGCGCGCATGCAGGCCAAGCGCCTGCTTCTGCTCACGGACGTCGAAGGCGTGCTCGACAAGGACGGCAACTTGATTGCTGATCTCACGATCACGGAAGCGCAGGATCTGATCCGCAACGGCACCATCACCGGCGGCATGATCCCAAAGATCGAGGGCTGCATCGAGGTCGTGGAGTCGGGTGTCGAGGCCGTCGTCATCATCAACGGCCGCGTTCCGCACAGCGTCCTGCTCGAGCTTCTGACCGATCACGGTGCCGGCACGCTCGTCGGCCGCAGGAAACCGAAGGCGAAAAAGAGCGCATGAGCGCGGAGCGCAAGATCCCGGGTGATGTGCTTCCGAAGGTCCTTGCGTCGCGTGCCGGCGCTGAGCCGCGCGGATTTGAGCATACGGACTCCTGGATCTTCGATCTCGACAACACGCTTTATCCGGCCGAGTGCAATCTCTTTGCGCAGGTCGATCACCGCATGGGGGCGTTCATCGCCCGCTATCTCGGTGTTCCATATGCTCATGCGCGGCATCTGCAGAAGAGCTACTACCGCCAGTTCGGCACGACGCTCGCCGGTCTCATGGCCGTGCACAAGATCGATCCGGCGGAATTCCTCGCCTATGTGCACGATATCGACCTTTCGATGGTGCCGGAGTCGCCCGCGCTTCGGACGGCCATAGCCGCGTTGCCGGGGCGGCGGCTGATCTATACCAACGGCTCGCGGCGGCATGCCGAGCGCGTGGCGGACAAGCTCGGTGTGCTCGACCTTTTCGAGGACATCTGCGATATCGCGGCCTGCGATTACGTGCCGAAGCCCGAGGCGCAAGCGTTCCAGCGCATGATCCGCCGTCACGGCATTGCGGCGGACACGTCCGCCATGTTCGAGGACATGCCGATGAACCTTGCCGCGCCGCACGATCTCGGCATGACGACGGTGCTCGTGCATTCGAGCTATGTGGACCATCCGATCCAGGAGCAGATGAAGGCCTGGACCGAGCTGCCCGACCACATCCACCACATGACGCTGGATCTGGTGGAATTTCTTTCGACGGCTCGTCGCAGCGGCTAAGGCCATCTCCCCTCACACCATGGCCGGGCTTGACCCGGACATCCAGGGCCACACACGCCAACCTCCTCTCTTGCGGCCTCTGGATGGGCGCCTCAAGGGCGGCCATGGAGTGGAGGGAGGGCGGTTCGGTTCCGACCAAGGTGCGGTGGGTGGGCGCAGGTCAGCCCTGCTTCTCCCAGCGGCCGCCGTCGGATTGGCGCCAGTAGGTGACGGCGCAGCCGGTTGCTTTTGCCGCTTTCCATTGCTCTCGCGCTTTGCCGGTTGCCTCGGGATCGCGGCCGTCGAACAGGCAGACGATGCGCACGAAACCTTCGAACGTGTCCATCTCGGCGCCGTCGACGAGGAAGCGCACGCCGGCGTCGTTCGGCGTCTCTTCTCCCGTCGTGAGGTAGACGGGCTGGCGCGCGGGATCTCCGTCGCGGGCCGCGCCGTGCGGGAGGAAGCTCGCGTCGTTGTAGGTCCAGAGTGCGAGGTCTAGGGCTTCGAGCCGCTCTGCGCTGCCGGATTGCACCACAGCGCGCCAGCCGCGCTCCAGCGTGCGCTCGAGCAGAGACGGCAACACGCGCTCAAGCGGCGCGCGCTCGAGATGGTAGAACAGCACTTCCGTGGCTTCGGCCATGCCTCTTGTCTCCTGACGCGCTGCATCATAACGCGTGCGGTTGCATGGCGCGATGCAGAGAATATTAATGTGTCTCGAAAAGTTGACTTAAGGGTCTTGATGTTGCGGAGAGGCTCGCCTATTTCTGCGAGTCCGGTGCGGCGCCATCTTGGGTGACGCCCGTGCGGGCGGTGACGTTCAGCAGCATCTTCGGGTTCGCTGCCGGACTCCCGCCCGCTGCGATTCCGGTGCTTGCTTCCGATCAAGCGCTCAGCGCTTCTTCTTCAGATACTTCCTCGGCACCATGCCGGCATCGACCAGCGCGTCAAAGCATCTCTTGGTCAAATTTCCCCTCTTGCCGGCGAGCTCGATACAATTGCGAAGGGCCGCTGACCCAACCTTGTAGGCGGGGCAGTGCGTATTGTAGTCGCCTCTGCAGGCGTTCTCGACCTTCTTGCTGTAGGCGACGGCTTCAACCGTCAGCAACGCGAGCACGGCCGTGACCATCGGCGCGGTGCGGGTTAAGCGGGAGGCGATGCGGATCGTACGCGAGCGGGAGGCTTTGGACATCACGCATTCCTTTTTTTGATCGTAAGTCTGATCGGCATGATCCCCAGTCGCGACCCTATCGCTCCGGATTTGGCGGCGCCAGCCGGTTCCATTCCGATCATCAAAAAAGGTTTGCCCGCGTTAACCGCGACGGCGCTTGGGCGCGAACGGATTGTCGCCGCCGCGGAGGTTCAGGCGGATTGGAACGCCCGGCAGATCAAACGTCTCGCGCAGACTGTTGAGAAGGTACTTCTGATAGGTCTTCGGCAGCGCGTCGGGGCGCGAGCAGAAGGCGACGAACGTCGGCGGACGCGTCGACGGCTGGGTCATGTAGCGGATCTTGAGGCGACGGCCGGAGGGCGCGGGTGGCGCGTGCCGGGCCAGTGCCTCCTCGAGCCAGCGGTTGAGCTCGCTCGTGGGGACGCGCCGGTTCCAGATCTCGGATGCCGTCAAGACCGCGCGCAGGAGCTTGTCGAGGCCCTTCTCGCTTGCGGCCGAGATCGGGATCACGGCGACGCCCGGCACCTGCGCCAGGCCTTCGGCGATCTTCTGGAAGAGTCCTTTCAGCATCTGCTGCTTGTTCTCGATCAGGTCCCACTTGTTGAGCGCGATGACGAAGGCGCGGCCTTCCTCCGTCACGAGGTCGCCGATGCTCAGATCCTGGTGCTCGATGCCGCGCTCGGCGTCGAGCAGCAGCACGACGACCTCGGCGAAGCGGATGGCGCGCAGTGTATCGCTCGTGGAGAGCTTCTCGGCGAGCTCCGTGACCTTGGCCTTGCGGCGCAGGCCGGCGGTGTCGAACAGGCGGATGGCGCGGCCCTGCCAGGTGATATCGCTCGCCACGGAATCGCGCGTCAGTCCCGGCTCGGGGCCGGTGATCATGCGATCCTCGCCGATGAGGGCGTTGACGAGCGTCGATTTGCCGGCGTTGGGACGGCCGACGATGGCGACGCGCAGCGGGCGCTCGGCGGTGTCCGTCTCGTCGGTCTCCGGTTCTCCGTCGGCGGACTTCGCTCTCGGCTTCGGCTTGAGGCCCAAGGCGGCGAGGGCGTCGCGCTCGAGGTCGCCGAGGCCGAGGCCATGCTCGGCCGAGATGGCAACCGGATCGCCGAGGCCCAGCTTGAAGGCTTCGTAGAAGCCTTCGTCGGACGTGCGGCCTTCGCATTTGTTGGCGATCAGCACAACGGGCCTACCCGAGGCGCGCACGGTGCGGGCGAAGGTCTCATCGGTCGCGGTGACGCCATCCTTCGCGTCGATCACGAACAGAACGAGGTCGGCGAGTGCGATGGCGGCTTCCGTCTGCTGACGCATGCGGTCGGCGATAGAACCCTTGGCGGCAACCTCGAGTCCGGCCGTGTCGATGATCTTGATCGGACGACCACCCAGCTCGGCGTCGCCTTCCTTGCGGTCGCGCGTCAGCCCCGGCAGGTCCGAGACGAGCGCGGCGCGGGTACCGGTCAGGCGGTTGAACAGGGTCGACTTGCCCACGTTGGGCCGGCCGACGATGGCGATTTTGGGGATCATTTCATTTGCTCGCGTCAGGAGCGGCTTATGGCCCGAAACCGCGGGAAATGCAAAGCGGCGCCATGTCTGGCCGCGGTTCGTGCTTAACGATTGCGGCTGGTCACGAAGTGCGCCGCCTCGATCAGTGTCGCGGCGCGTTCCCCGAACGGATACAGCGCGGCGATGGCGGCCTGCTCGACGCGCTTCAGCTCGGCGCGCGCCGCATCAATTCCCATCAGGGAGACCAGCGTGGCCTTGCCTGCCGCTGCGTCCTTGCTCACGGCTTTGCCGACGGTCGCGGCGTCGCCTTCGGCATCGAGAAGATCGTCCGCGATCTGGAAGGCGAGACCGAGCTCCGTACCGAACGTGCGCAGCGCGCGCCGTGCGTCGTTATCCGCCTGGCCAAGGATGGCACCAGCCTCGGCAGCGAACGTGATCAAGGCGCCGGTCTTCAGGCTCTGCAGATGTAGGATTTCCGCGAGGGACAACGGCAGATCCCGTGGCAGCCGCTCAGCTTCGAGATCGAGGGCCTGTCCGCCGACCATGCCGCGTGCGCCGGCCGCTCTGGCAAGGCCGGCGATCAGCTCCAGGCGCACCTCGCCATTCGGGTGCGTGGCCGGAGCGCTCAATGTCTCGAATGCGAAGGTCAGCAGCGCGTCGCCGGCGAGGATGGCCGTCCACTCGTCGAAGGCCTTCCATACCGTTGGCTGGCCCCGGCGCGTGGCGTCGTTGTCCATGGCCGGCAAGTCGTCGTGGGCCAAAGAGTAACAATGTACGCATTCGACGGCGGCCGCCGTATCCAGAGCTTCCTGCTCGGAAAGCCCGAAAAGAGCCGCACTCTCGACCACAAGAAACGGGCGGAACCTTTTTCCGCCTCCGAGCGTCGCATGGCTGATGGCGTCCAACAGCCGTCGCGGGGGCGGGGCATCCTCTTCAGGTGGCTCCGTTTTTGCACCTAGCAGCGCATCCAGACGGGCTTCCGTTAGCCGTCTGATCCGATCGAGCCTTTGCGCGAAGGTCATTGAGGAAGTACCTAGGATTATCGGTGGAACGTGGGCGCGTGGCGCGGGATATAGCATCCGTGGCGGACAAGGACATCCGTGAGGACTTCGGGGGCCCCGACGAGGTGCCACCGTCCGAGCGGCCCCGTTCGGAGGGCGGCCCTGCAACACGGGAGCCCGAACAGCCTTCCTCCGGCGAGGCTATGCAACCTGCCACTTCGGAGGCCATTTCCGAGCCTTCCGACGTCGTTAATGTATCCGATCCGGTCTCCCAACCCGTCGCTCCCGTCGAGGCGCTTCCTCAGAGTTTCGAGCCGGCCGTTGCGGACGAGACTTTGCTCGCTGCCGAAGCCTGTGCCCCTGATTCCCATGCGGCCGTGCCGTCGCCGCCGGTTGAACCGCAGGCCTTGCCCGACGCTTCCGCTCCGACCGCGCGCGAGGCGGATTCCGCAGGCGGGGCCGAAACCATCGCTGCACGGGACGCTGCATCGGTCGCGACCGCAGTGCCTCCGGACGTGGTGGCGCTCGACGCAAGTCCCGACGACGCCGAACCCTGGCGTAGCGCGATCGCGGGTGCACTTGCAGAGCCGTCCGAGCCCGACGTCCCTGTGAGCGAAACGTCCCTCGAACGCCCGAACGCCGACACGCCGGCGGGAGATGTTTCGACGGAAGGCGAGGCGGAGCGGTCATTCACATCCGCGGCTGAGGATCTTTTCCGTCCGCCGCCGATCGAGGAAGAACCGCATCTCATCACGCTCGGGCGCCGTCTCAACCCGTCGCTCGGCATTCCGCTTCCGGTGCCGCCCGACATTCAGCCGCCGGCAGCGGAGCCTGCCGTGGCGCCCTTGCCCTGGTGGAAGACAACGCCGTGGCGCGCGCATCTTCGGACGGCCGCACGTTATGCGGCCTATGCGATCGGCGGCTATCTCGCGCTCGTCCTGGTGCTCATCATTCTCTTCCGCTTTATCAACCCGCCCGGCTCGATGCTGATGCTGACGCAGTTCCTGACGGGAACGGCGATCGACCGCACGTGGGTGCCGCTCAACTCCATATCCCGCAATCTGGTGCGCGCCGTCATCGTGTCGGAGGATGGGCGCTTCTGCGAGCACAGCGGCATCGACACGGCAGCCATACGGGAGGCGATCGACCGCGCGTCACGGGGAACGCCGCGCGGGGCCAGCACCATTTCCATGCAGGTGACGAAGAACCTCTTCCTCTGGAACGCGAAGAGCTACGTGCGCAAGGTCATCGAAATTCCGCTGACGCTTTACATGGAACTCGTCTGGCCGAAGACGCGGATCCTGGAGGTCTATCTCAATATTGCGGAGTGGGCTCCCGGTGTGTTCGGCGCCGAAGCGGCGGCGCGACATCACTTCGGCAAATCGGCCGCGCGGCTCAGCGAGCGCGAAGCGGCTCTGCTGGCTGCCGTTCTCCCCAATCCGGTGGTGCGCGACGCCGGGTCCCCCGGTCCGCAGACATCGGCGAAGGCGCGTGTGGTGCAGTCCCGCGTCAAGGCCTATGGGTCTGTCGCGTCGTGCGTGACGTCTGCGGCTGCGTCGCCGCCCGCGGCCACACCGGCTGTCGTCCGGCCGCCGCGCGTGCTTCGCAAGACGCCGTCCAAGCCCGCGGCCCGCAAGAAGCAGCCTCAGGCCGACGACTGGTCGCCCATAATCAATTTCGGGTCGCCTTGAGGTTGCGGGAATTCGCTGCCTTTTCCGCAGCTTGTAGTTGTTCCAAAATGCCCTAGCGCGGTTCCGTATTTGCGGCTATAAGGCCGCAATCTTTGGTTTTGGAGCCTGCAGCGGCCGACCGAGCGGTCAAGCCGCCGGGTCGGGCCAAAGCCGGGCATCACCCATTCCGCACGACCGAGACCTGCCGCGCGCCCGTGCGTGGCGCTGCGATCATTGGAGTTAACCTATGGCTGTTCCAAGGAAAAAGACCTCGCCCATGAAGAAGGGGCAGCGTCAGTCGCATGACGCGCTGTCGGCACCTGCCTATGTCGAGGACAAGGACAGCGGCGAGCGCCGCCGCCCGCATCACATCGATCTCAAGACGGGCAAGTATCGCGGCCGGCAGATCCTCGAGCCGAAGTCCGACGCTTGAGCGGATTCCGCTGGGTCGTCACCGATCCGGCACGTTCGACCTGTAGCTAGATGAACGACGGCTCCCGGTGGGGGCCGTCGTTTTGCTTGTCGTCCCTCGCAATCTTTCGGAGGATAGGTTACGAGGCTCACGTCTTGGCCAGCAGGAGAGAACTATGTCGCTGAGAGCTATCCCGTTCACGTTTATTGTTTTCGTCCTCTACAATGTCATCGTTCTTTTCTCGGGCTCTCCGAGCGTCGCGGGGGACGGCGCGGCGGCGGCCCGTGAGCTTCTCGCGGCCGAGATCTTCAGCATTCCCATGATCAGCGGCGCGCGCTGGGCGTTTACCTGGGGCGACCTGATCCTCGTTGTCGCCCTTCTCGTCCTGTTCATCGAGCTTCTGAAAGCGACATACACATCGACGTCCTCGCTGGTCGATCATGGCCTGTCGATGCTCATCTTCATCGCCGCGCTGGTCGAATTCATCGTCGTTCCGCAGGCGGCGACCTCGGTCTTCTTCCTGCTTCTCGTCTCCCTCCTCATCGACGTCGTCGCAGGGTTCACCATCGGCATTCGCGTTGCGCGGCGCGACATCGGATTCGGCAACACCGACTAACTTCCACAGTTCCTGAGGTCATCGCGACGCGCGCTCCTTTTTACGGGATCGCGCGTCGCGATTTGCTGTCTGTGCGACAATTGTCTGATATGATGATTATAAGGCTGCATGCGGAGCAGCTGGTGTTTGCGGATACCTTTTATTTTTTATTGGCCCGCACATGATTTGCGTCCGGTTTCGATCTTTTGGCCGAAGCAGGCACTCTGCCGCGCAACGGATCTCCATCCTGCCGCCGTGGCGACCGGGGGGCGGAGCGCCGATAAACGCATGCAGCCTATCGAACGGACAGAGACGTGCCGGACCTTGATCCCGCTTCGCTCAACCGGACCCGGCTGTTTGAGGCACTTGGCGCCGTGCTTCGTCGTGCCGAGCGCACGCAGCGGCCTGCCGCGCTGCTCATGGTCTCGGTGAATGCGCTTGGCGCCGTCAACACGCAGCTCGGCATCGACATCGGCGACGAGCTCATCGCTCAGACCGGGCGCCTTCTGAAATCGAAACTCAAAAGCGCCGATACCATCGGCCGGTACGGGACGAACACCTTTGCGATCATCGTCGACGATTGCGGTCCGGATGCGCTCAAGGGTGTTGCGGAGCAGATGATCTTGCTTGTCGACGCCGCGACCATTCCGACGTCGGTCGGTCCGATGGCCGCCTCCGTCTCCGTCGGCGGCGTGGTGCTCCCGCTTCATGCCCGCACGGTCAGCGAAGCCATTCAGTGCTCGCTGGGTGCCGTCGAATTCGCAAAGCAGCAACCTCCAGGCACCTTTGTTGCGTACACGCCCGAATTTGCCGCGGAGCGTGCGCTCAAGCGTGAGGAGGCTGTCTCGACATCGGTGATGGGGGCCATCGAGGAAGGGCGGATGCTGCTTATGCTGCAGCCCGTCGTGCGGGCCAGCGATCACACGCTTGCCTTCTATGAGGGACTTCTGCGACTGCGCCGTCACGACGGCGTGCTGATTGCAGCCTCCGATTTCGTCGAGGATGCCGAGAAGCTGGGCCTCGCGCGGCTTGTCGACAAGCGGGCGCTTGAGCTCGCGCTGCCGCTTCTTGCCGATCACCGCGACCTCATCCTCTCGATCAACATTTCCAGTCTGACCACAGGGGACGAGGATTGGATCGCCGCCCTGCAGACGTTCGCGGCGGATCAGCCCGATATTCCCCGGCGCCTGATCGTCGAGATGACGGAAACGGCGATGGTGCACGATTTCGATGCGGCCGCCGTGTTCTTCGACCGTCTGAGGGCTCTCGGATGCAGGGTTGCGCTCGACGATTTCGGCGCGGGCTACACGTCATTCCAGCATTTGCGGCTGCTTACGGTCGACATGCTGAAGATCGACGGCGCCTTCGTCGTCAACGCGGGCCACGATGCGCAGGCGCGCGTCCTCGTAAAGTCGATGATCGAGATGGCCAAGGGGCTCGGGCTCGAGACGGTCGCGGAGTGGGTGGGCGATAAGGAGACGGCCGCGTTCCTCGAGGCCGCCGGCGTGACCTATCATCAGGGCTTTCTCTTCGGGCAGCCTATGACCATCGAAGAGCTAAAGCGGAAAGGCGCTCTTTAGAGCTGTTGTGCTCTGGGGCTACTCGCGGTCTTTTGCGAGCCGCTCGATGCGCTGCTGCATGGCCGTGAGCTGCGCCTTGAGCTCGTCGATCTCGCCCTTGGGGGCTTCCGTGTCGGTGCTCGCCGGTTGCGTGGCGTCGCCGAGCTTGCCCTGTTTTGCTGCGCCGCCGAACGACGTCCACATTGCCATCGCCTGCTCGAACATTGCCATGTTCTTGCGGGCCTGGTCCTGGTAGGCCTCGAAGGCGGCGGCCGGATTGGCGAACGCACTTGCGAACATGGAGCGGAACTTCTCCTGCTCCTTGACGAGGTTCTCGAGGCTGAACTGCAGATAGCTCGGCACCATGGTGCCGATATTGTCGTCGTAGAAGCGGATCAGCTGGCGCAGGAACGGAATGGGCAGCAGCGTCTGCCCGCCCTCACGGCTCTCCTGCTCGACGATAATCTGCGTCAGCACGGCGTGGGTGAGGTCGTCGCCCGACTTGGCGTCGTAAACGACGAAGTCCTTGTCGTTGCGAACCATCTGGGCCAGGTCGTCCAGCGTCACGTAGGTGCTTGTCTCGGTGTTATAGAGGCGCCGGTTCGCATACTTCTTGATGACCACCGCTTCTTTCTTGTCGGCCTGTACGTCAGATTTGTTGAGCATCGGCTGAGCCATCAAACTAACCTCGTTGCACTGCGGCATCGTAGCACAGGCTCCGGATGCGCTTCCACACCTAACTGCATAGCTGCCAAGCAAAGTTCCTAACCAAGAGCTAATTGCGGGCGGCGTTCAGCACCTGCTATCGTCAATTGGGGCTGGCATTCCATTGATGCATGTCAAAGGCGATGCGCCCCCTTAAAGGCCAAAAAACGCCCCTGATTGCCCCCGAGGAGGAAGCACGTATGAGTGCGGATAGCACGACCGTCGTCATTGCCAGTGCCGCCAGAACGCCCGTCGGGACGTTCAACGGAACACTCGCCACCCTGCCCGCGCATGAGCTCGGCAAGGTCGCCATCACCGCCGCACTCGAGCGCGCGGGCGTGCAGCCCGGAGACGTGTCCGAGGTCATCCTCGGACAGGTCCTCACGGCCGGCCAGGGCCAGGGCCCGGCGCGGCAGGCCTCCATCGCAGCCGGCATTCCCGTCGATACACCGGCCTGGAGCGTGAACCAGATTTGCGGCTCGGGTCTCCGTGCGGTGGCGCTCGGCATGCAGCAGATCCAGACCGGCGACGCGACGATTGTCGTCGCGGGCGGTCAGGAGAGCATGAGCCGCTCCATGCACGCCGCGCATCTGCGCGACGGCACCAAGATGGGCGACGTCAAGTTCATCGACACCATGGTCAAGGACGGTCTCTGGGACGCGTTCAACAACTATCACATGGGCACGACGGCCGAGAACGTTGCCAAGCAGTGGCAGATCTCGCGTGCCGACCAGGATGCGTTCGCGGCTGCCTCGCAGAACAAGGCGGAGGCCGCGCGCAAGGCCGGCAAGTTCAAGGACGAGATCGCGCCGGTTACGATCAAGGGCAAGAAGGGCGATGTCGTCGTCGATACCGACGAGTACATCAAGGATGGCGTGACGGTGGAGGGAATCTCCAAGCTGCGGCCTGCCTTCGATCCCAAGGAAGGAACGGTTACGGCGGCCAACGCGTCCGGCTTCAACGACGGCGCCGCTGCCGTCGTGCTGAT
>CAZDUD010000116.1:0-9848 GCA_964508485.1 uncultured Hyphomicrobium sp.
TGCCGAGCGCGAGGCCGCGGCGGCACGCCTGCGCGATCAGCAGGCATCGATCAACAGAGCGTTGCGCATCCGCTCGGCGGGCGAGGTTGCGGCGACCATTGCGCATGAGATCAACCAGCCGCTGACCGCCCTCAGCACGTATGCGGGGATCGCGACCAAGGCCATGGAGGACGGGCGGCAAGATCTTCTCGCGCGTGCCCTCGACAAGATTCGGACCGAGAGCGCGCGGGCCAACGAGGTTCTGCGCGGCATTCGCGAGCTCTTGCGCCAGGGCACGCTGAGGAAGCGCCCCGTCGATCTTCACGAGAAGCTCGCCGAGCTCGAGGCGCTACTGCGCGAGGATCTCGAGAAGAAAGGCATTCGCTTGGTGATCGATGTGGACCCGAGATTGCCGATCATCCGCGCAGACGGCATTCAGCTCCAACAGGCGATACACAACTTGATCGTCAACGGCGCCGAGGCCATTCTGGGGACAGGCCGAAGCGGTACGATCGAGGCGATCATCGAGGTGTCGGCGGATGGCGATGTGCTGATCGAGGTGCAGGATGACGGCCCGGGCTTTCCGCCGGGGTTCGACGTCAACGAGCCCACCCCGTTCACGACCACGAAGCCGGAAGGGTCCGGGCTCGGTCTCGCGGTTGCCCGGTCGATCGCGGAAGCGCACGGCGGCGGCCTTTCCATCCTGACCTCGCCGCGCGGCGCGCGCGTTGTCTTGAAGCTGCCGGTAGAAAGGGAGGGCGATGAGCAAGACGGTCAGCATCATTGACGACGAGGCCTCGGTCCGCGACGCCGTTGCCATGCTTCTCGAGACGCATGGGCTGACGGTCGCTTGCTATGACGGCGCCGAGGCGTTTCTCGCAGCACCCTTCGCCGCGGGCTGCATCGTGAGCGACGTGCGCATGCCGGATGTCTCCGGGCTCGATCTTTTGCGCAAGCTGCAGAGCGAGGGCGATCCGCGCCCTGTGCTGTTGATGACCGGCCATGGCGACGTCGAGCTGGCGGTTCAGGCCATCAAGCTCGGCGCCTTCGATTTCGTGGAGAAGCCGTTCTCGAACGAGCGCCTGATCGCCAGCGTCGAGGAGGCGCTCGTAGCCTCGGAAAGCTCGCTCAAGGAGCGGCTCGAGCTCGATGACCTGAAGAGTAAGTTCGCGGGTCTGTCGGATCGCCAGCGCGACACCATGCAGCTTCTCATCCGTGGCCTCTCGAACAAGGAGATCGGCCAGCAGCTCGGCATCAGTCCGCGCACGGTCGAGATCCACCGCACGTGGGTGATGACCAAGATGTCGGCGCGCTCGATTGCCGATCTGGTCCGCATGGCGATGGCGCTCGGCATCGAGTAGCCCGCCGTATACTTCGGGGCATTTCCCGAGAGAATGGCAGTGAATGGCTGGAATGGCCTGTGACGCGTTTGCGTCTCTTGTGCGCATTTCTGTTTTGCCCCGTCGAGGCCGGCGCTTGAATCGCTAGAATACGGGCTCACGTGCTGAGGAGGACGTTCGACATGACGACCGGCGCTATTCGCCTGAGTTTGGCGGCTCTTGCTGTGGGCATGGTCTCAACCGTCGCGAACGCCGACGTGACAGGTTTCGACTCAATGCACACGCAGGCACGCGTCGGAAACAAGATGTGCATGGTCGACCACTGGCACTACGGCAACGGGACGGGGAAGACCAAGGCGCAGGCACAGCGCGACGCCATCAGCTCCTGGCAGAGCTTCACCGATTTCGAGTACGGCAGCGATTGGGCGCGTTTCAGCAAGGCCGTCGCCAAGAAGGTGAGCTGCTCCGGCTCGGGCGGCAGCTACAGTTGCCAGGTCGAAGCGCGCCCCTGCCGCTGACAATGAATGGCCGCCTCAAGGGCGGCCATGACGAGGAGCGGGAACCGCCACTTACAGCCCGAGCAGCTTGCCCGGATTCAAAATCCCCTTCGGGTCCAGCGCCGTCTTGATGCACCGCATGAGATCGATCTCGACCGGGCTCTTCACGCGCACGAGCTCGTCGCGCTTGAGCCGTCCGATCCCGTGCTCCGCCGAGATCGATCCCCCAAGCGAGACGACCACGTCGTGGACGGCACGCGCCATCTCGTCCCAGAGCGCAAGGAACGCCTCGCGCGCCATGCCCGGAGGTTGCGAGACATTGTAGTGCACGTTGCCGTCCCCGAAGTGACCGAACGGAACGGGGCGCGCGCCGGGACAGATGCGCTCAACCACGTCGCCGGCTCGCACGAGGAACTCCGGGATGCTTGAGACCGGCACCGAGATATCGTGCTTGATCGAGCCGCCTTCGCTCTTCTGCGCTTCGGATGCGGCTTCCCGCAGCCGCCAGAGATCGGCCGCCTGCGCGAGCGAGGCCGCCACCGCGGCATCGGTGATGAGACCTTCCTCCACCGCGCACGCGAGCAGAGCGTCGCGAAGTGCCGAAGCGTTCCCTTGTGCGCCGGAGATTTCGAGCAGCACGAACCACGGCGCATCGCTCGCGAGCGGCCGCCGCGTTTGCGGAATATGCCGCGTCACGAAGTCGAGGAGCGTGCCGCTCATGAACTCGAACGCGGTCAGCGCCGATCCAGCCTGTGTCTCCGCAAGCCGGAAGAACGGCAACAACGCGTCGAGACTTGGAAGTGCCGCGAGCGCCGTCGCGCGCTCGGCAGGCGCCGGGTAGAGCCTCAGCGTCGCCGCGGTGATGATCCCGAGCGTCCCCTCCGACCCGACGAAGAGATCGCGCAGGTCGTAGCCCGTGTTGTCCTTCTTGAGCGCGCGGAGCCCGTCCCAGACGCGGCCGTCCGCAAGCACCACCTCGAGCCCGGAGACCAGCGCCCGCGCCGTGCCGTACGAGAGCACGGCGACGCCGCCGGCATTGGTCGCAAGGCATCCGCCGATGGTGGCGCTGCCTTCGGAGGCGAGGCTGAGCGGGAACAGCCGCCCGGCCTCGCGCGCCGCGGTCTGAGCCTCCGCCAGCGTCACGCCGGCCTCGACCGTCATCGTGGCGCCTGCCGCGTCGATACCCCGGATGCGGTTCATGCGTGCGAGCGACAACACGATTTCGGTCCCCGCTTCGCTCGGGATCTGCCCGCCGACCAGGCCCGTATTGCCCCCCTGCGCAACCACGGCCACGCCCTCGGCGTTAGCCAAGGCGAGAAGACGTGAGACCTCCGCGGTCGAGGCGGGCTTCACGATCAGGGGTGTCCGCCCCACATAGAGGTCGCGCCATTCGCGGAGGAATGGGGCTTGCTCGGCCGCGTCGGTGATCGCATGGTCGGCGCCCACGATCTCCGCGAAGCGGGCGATCAGGCGGGCGTCGGGCGCCTTGGTTGAACGATCGGAGGACGAGGTCATGAACGGGCTGCTGATCGCATCGGAAAAGGGCGCGGGAGTCCGCGCCGCGCGGCAGTCATTATCAGGCTTTCGGGCCTGGAAGCAAAAATCGCGGTTAATGGTGGGTCCGGCACTGCGCCTGCTCGCCGTCGCCTGCCTGCTCGGGCTGGCCGCGCCGCTCGCCGCGCCGTTCACGAGCGCCTTTGCAGCCGATTCGCTTGTCGGCGGAGACCGGCCGGACATCAGAACGCCGCGCATCGCGCCGTCGCCCGGTGTGGAGCGGCCGGCCACGGGAGCCGGCCCGAGTTCCGCCGCGGCGGCATCGAATTGCCGCTCCCGCTGCGGATCGGCCTGTCAGACTATGTCGTGCTCTGGGCTCATGGGCTCGCAATGCATGGCGATCCGCCAGCAGTGCCGCATGAACTGCGCGTCGCGCTGCTGATCAGCCGCGCGGCGCAGCGGCTCGCCGCAGGCGGTCGTTGATCGCTTCGCCGAGCCCGTGCTCCGGAATCGGCATCACGGCAATCGTTGCGACGCCGGTCCGGTCGAGATCGCGTAGGGCGGCGAACAGCCCCGCGGCCGCCTCGATGAGATCGCCCGTCGGACTGAGATTGATCGACGCCCCGGCCGTCGCCGGTACATCGCTTCCGAACGCCAGCAACGCTTCGCCCGGCCGAACGTCGCGGGCATTGAGCCGCAACGCCGCATTGGGCGCGTAGTGGCTCGCAAGCTGCCCAGGCGATGTCGGATGCGCATCGTCGCTCGCGGGACCATCAGCGAGCGGCCGGCCAAGCACTGCCTCGATCGCGTCCCGCGGCACCGCGCCGGGACGCAGCAGCACCACCGCATCCCCGCCGCTTGCATCGAGCACCGTGCTCTCGAGCCCGTGCACCGTCGCCCCGCCGTCGAGGATCAGGCCGACGCGATCGCCGAGGTCGTCGGCGACATGTTGCGCGCGCGTCGGGCTCACCCGCCCGCTGCGATTCGCAGACGGTGCAGCGAGCGGCCGGTCCGCCGCAGCGAGCAGCGCCTGTGCAACCGGATGCCCCGGTACGCGCACGGCCAGCGTGTCGAGCCCCGCCGAGACGAGATCGGAGATGCCGGCATCGGCGCGCCGCTTGAGAACCAGCGTCAGCGGTCCGGGCCAGAAGGCATCTGCGAGCGTTCGCGCGGCTTCCGAAAGCACTGCAATCTTCTCGGCCCCTGCAAGGGTAGGCACATGCACGATCAGCGGATTGAAGCGCGGCCGGCCCTTGGCTTCGAAGATGGCCGCCACGGCCCGCCCGTTCGTCGCGTCCGCGCCGAGGCCATAGACCGTCTCGGTCGGAAACGCGACCAGCGCACCCGCACGGATGAGCCGCCCCGCCTCCTCGATTGCAGCACTGTCTGCCGGTCTCACTGACATTCTGGATGATCGCGCGTGGTCCGTTGCGCTCGAAAGGCTTCCGCAGGATGATTGCGTCGAGAAGGCCCGACCGATTTGGCCGCACCCTCGGGAAAGGAACCCCATGAGCTACGAGGCTCCAGTAGACGACATCCTGTTTGCGCTCAAGACGGCGGCCGATGTTTCGGACGAGATGGATAAGAGCCTCGTCCGCGGCCTGGATAACGAGACGCTGCAGTCCATCCTCGAGGAGGCAGGCAAGTTCGCGGCCGAGGAGCTGGCGCCGCTCAACAAGGCAGGCGACCGCACTCCCGCGCGCTGGACGGACGGCCACGTCGTGACCGCGCCGGGCTGGAAGGCCGCCTACGATGCCTTCCGCACCGCCGGCTGGAGCGCGCTGCCGTGCCCCGAGGCGTTCGGCGGCCAGGACCTGCCGGAGACGGTCGCCATGGCCGTCTGCGAGATGTGGAATGCGGCCAACCTTTCGTTCGGCCTCTGCCCGCTTCTGACGCAGGGCGCCATCGACGCGCTCAACGCCGGCGGATCGGATGTGCTGAAGCAGCGCTACCTGCCGCGCATGGTGAGCGGCGAGTGGACCGGCACCATGAACTTGACGGAGCCGCATGCGGGCTCCGACCTCTCCGTCATCAAGACGCGCGCCGAGCGCGCCGCGGACGGCACCTACCGCCTGTTCGGCACCAAGATCTTCATCACTTACGGCGATCATGACCTGACCGAGAACATCGTGCACCTCGTGCTCGCCCGTCTGCCGGACGCGCCGGAAGGCACGCGTGGCATCTCGCTCTTCCTCGTGCCGAAGCGTCTCGTCAACGACGATGGATCGCTCGGCGCCGAGAACGACGTCGTCTGCGCGGGCCTCGAGCACAAGCTCGGCATCCACGGCAGCCCGACCGCCGTCATGAAGTTCGGAGAGAAGGACGGTGCAGTCGGCTACCTCGTCGGCGAGGAGAACCGCGGCTTGAACACCATGTTCATCATGATGAATGCCGCGCGCCTCGCGGTCGGTATCCAGGGCGTGGCCGTCGCCGAGCGAGCGACCCAGCACGCCGTTGCCTACGCGAGGGAACGTCGTCAAGGCCGCTCGACGACGAGCAGGGAGCCCGGCATGGTGCCGATTGCCGAGCACCCGGACATCCGCCGCACATTGCTCACCATGAAGGCGCTGACCCGTGCCGCGCGCGCCATCTGCTATGCGACGGCGGTCGAAATCGACAAGTCGCGCCACGCCGAGACCGAGGCCGAGCGCCGCGCCGCAGGCGACCGCGCCGCTTTGCTCACGCCGGTCGCCAAGGCGTTCTCGACCGACATCGGCTGCGAGGTGGCGTCCATGGGCGTGCAGGTGCACGGCGGCATGGGCTTTATCGAGGAGACGGGCGCCGCCCAGTTCTACCGCGACGCGCGCATCCTACCGATCTACGAAGGCACCAACGGCATACAGGCCATCGACCTCGTGACGCGCAAGCTGCCGCTCGGCGGCGGCCAGCTCATCCGGGATGTGATCGCCGAGCTCGAGACCGTTGCGCGACGCGTGAAGGCGGTCAATCGGCTCGAGATCGGCCGCATGGGGCAGCGCCTCGCATCGACCGTGGTTGCATTCGCCGAAGCGACCGGCTGGATGGCGGAAGCCCTGGAGAACAGCCCGAATCTCGCCCTCGCCGGCGCGACACCCTACTTGCGGCTCTTCGGCCTCGCGGCGGGCGGACACTATCTCGCCAAGGGCGCGCTCGCGGCCCTGGAGGAAGGCGGGCCGCACGCCATGGAGTCCGTTGCGCTGGCGCGGTTCTTCGCCGAAAACATTTCCGTCGCCGCGCCGGGCCTCGCTGCCATCGTGACGTCCGGCGGCCATGCTGTACTGGGCGCGCTGCCGGAGACCGCGCCGGCATGAGGCCGGAGGGACGATGCGGCTGAGCTTTGTCGCGAAGGGATTGTTGGCGCTCGCCGTGATAGCGGCGCTGCCCGCGCCGTCCGGCGCCGGGTGGCTGTCGCGCATCGTCCGCGAGGCGGCCGAGGGCGGTGGCGGCGTCGCGTCGAAAATCGGCAAGACCGGCGTCGGCGCCCTCGACAACGCAGCGGCCCACGTCGCGTCTCTACCGAAGATCTCGGGCGGTACGGCCTTGGCGGCGCACGTAACGCCGGAAGGCCATTGGAAATTCGCAAACCGCGAAGGCCAGGTCTTCACCGCCGGCACGCCCGATGAGCTGGCCCGCGTCGCAACGGCGCTCGCCCCCGAAGCCGCGCCGGGCGGCAAGCTCGCCGTCTATCTGAGCGAGGACACCGTCTTCGCGCAGCGGGCGGCGTTGAAGGATCTGCCCGCGGATGCGGACCTCCACGTTGTCGTCGGCAAGGAGGCCTACCGGTCGCGCCGGCCAGCAGGCGCAGCGGACGATCTCGCCGCCGAGTTCCGCCCGAATGTCGTCGTGCACCTCGCCGACCGCACGCTGTTCGAGGAAACGATCTACCGCCTCGCAAAGCCGCTCAACCGCTCCAACATCCGCGTGTTGGCACTTGAGACCGGCGGTCCGGCGCGGCTCTCGTCCGTACCGCGCTACGATCCCGCGACCAAGGCCGCCCTCGTCGATCAGGTCGATCCCTCCGCCTTGCCAACTGCGCTTGCGAGCCTCAAAGGCCAGACGGCCCTCGTCTCGGGACGCATCGAAGGCGGCCGGCTGACCTTCCGCCCCTCGAGCGGATCTGAGCAAACCGTCGACATCGCCAAGCTCGTGAAGGCGGCAGAGGAGGCCGACGTCAATCTGGTCCTGTTGGAGACCGGGGCGGCCCACCAGCCGGGCGGGCGCAACTGGCTCTGGCAGACGGTTACGGTGTCTGGCCTCGACGAGGCGATGAAGCGCGCCACCTTCGCCGATTTCCTGAGCGCGCTGGGCGGCGCCGGCAGCGAGTTGACCGTCAAGGCCGCGCCGGGCTCTCACGGCCGCGTTGTGTTCTCGGCTGTCCCGACGCCGGCCGCGTCCGCGCCGTTGACCGAGACCATCGGCGGATGGATCGGCTGGAGCAACTGGCTGGGAGACATCACCGGCAATGTCGCCGTGAAAGCCGTCGAGGTTTACGCGCGCGACGAGGCCCGCGAGCGCGAGCTCGACGCCCGCATCATCCCTGGTATTCCGTCATCGGTTCAGTTCGCCTACCTCGGCGCGCTCGTCGCCGCGCTCATCGCCTGGCAGGTTTCGTTTGCCTGGTGGGCGCGCGTCTGGCCGCCCGAGCAGCGCCAGGATTACGCCGGTCGCATGGGATACTGGGCGGCGCGCGTGGCACGGTTTGCCGCCTGCATTGGACTGTTCCTCCCGCTTGCCGGCATCCCCGCTCTGCTCTGGCTTGGCATTCTGCAGCTATGGACCATGATCACTTGGCCCTTCCGCGCCGTGTCATGGCTATGGGCGCGCGTCTCTGCACGACGCGCATGAGCGCCATGCGTTAGCCTTGATACCGCTAGCCAGACCGACTGCGGGAGCTATCATGGCAGTAATAAGAAAACTCTGGGAGCGTCCGAGGCTTATCTTTTCATGGCAACACTGCTGATCACGCACGCCGATTTTCTGGACCACGACACGGGCTTCGGCCATCCGGAACGACCCGATCGTATGCGCGCCATCGACAAGGTGCTGGCGCACGAGAGCTACAACGCGCTTCAGCGTGCTGAAGCACCGCTGCGCGACGACGTGGAGGAGGCGATCCTGCGCGTGCATCCGCAGGACCACCTGGCCCGCATCAAGCATTCCGGCGAAGTCGCCAAGAAGCGGAACGGGGGCATACACCTCGACGGCGATACGGTGATGTCCGCGGGCAGCATGGAGGCCGCGTTGCGCGCCGTCGGCGCCGGTCTAGACGCGGTCGACGAGGTAATGACCGCCCGCATCGCCAATGCGTTCTGCCAGGTGCGCCCGCCGGGACATCACGCCGAGACCGACCGCCCCATGGGCTTCTGCCTGTTCTCGAATGCGGCTATCGCCGCGAACTACGCCCGTGCGAAGCACGGCGCCGAGCGCATCGCGGTCGTCGACTTCGACGTCCACCACGGCAACGGCACGCAGGACGTATTCTGGTCCGACAAGGACCTGTTCTATGGCTCGACGCACCAGATGCCGCTGTTTCCCGGCACCGGCGACCTGTCGGAAACGGGCGTCGGCAACATCTGGAACGCGCCGCTCCGTGAGGGCGATGCGGGGGAAACGTTCCGCGACGCGTTCACATCGCGCATTCTCGGCGCGCTCCACAACTTCGGCCCTGACCTGATCATCATCTCTGCGGGCTTCGACGCTCACAAGCGCGATCCGCTGGGCGGCCTGCGCCTCGTCGAGGCAGATTTCATGTGGGCGACGGAGGCGCTCGGCAAGGCCGCCGAGCGGCATTGCCACGGTCGCATCGTCTCCATGCTGGAGGGCGGCTACGACCTCGACGCGCTCGCGACCTCGGTCGCCGTGCATGTCCGCACCCTCATGGACATCGGCAGCTAAAGCATTGATTAAACAAGGCGAACAAGAACGTGCGCCGGTGCGCCCGAGGCTCTACAGTCGGGCAAAAGAATCACCGAGGCCGAGACGGAATGAGCAAGCAGCCGTTGAAAAACCACGCTGACATCAAGGATCTGACCTTCGAGAAGGCTCTGAAGGAGCTGGAAACGATCGTCAGCCGGCTCGAGCGCGGTGACGTGGAGCTTGAGGAAAGCATCACCATCTACGAGCGCGGCGAGGCCCTGCGCGAGCACTGCGACCGCCTCCTGAAGCAGGCGGAGGCCCGCGTCGAGAAGCTGACCGTCGGCGCCGACGGCACCCCCCGCGGCACGGAGCCCCTAGACCCGGAGTAGCCGGGCTTGGCGTAACTCGCGACGCCGTTCCTCCCCCATTGTGGGGGAGGCCTAGAAGGGGGGATTCCGGAACACCAGCCGTCGTGGTCCCCCAATCGGAGGGACATTCACATCGTCACCGCACTGCATTTCTGCCGCATCCCACGTGGGAGGATTGCCCGGTCTCGGCCCTTCATCCGGCGCAGGTTCGGCGCTAAGGTGCTCCGGACAAAAAGGGATCGGGCGGTCGGCGCGGTTGCAGTTTGGGCAACCGAAGCGTTGAAGGTGCGCCCGGCCGGTCGGCACGCCGCTGCCGATGTTGGAAGGATGATGCC
>CAZDUD010000116.1:9858-10596 GCA_964508485.1 uncultured Hyphomicrobium sp.
GTGAGCAAGACACCGCTCCTCGACACGATCAAGACCCCGGAGGACCTGCGCCAGCATCCCGAGTCCGAGCTTCGTCAGATTGCCGACGAGTTGCGCCTCGAGACCATTGACGCCGTCTCGGTGACCGGTGGTCACCTTGGTGCAGGGCTCGGCGTCGTCGAGCTGACGGTTGCGCTGCATTGGGTGTTCGACACCCCGCGCGATCGCCTCATCTGGGACGTCGGCCATCAGTCCTATCCGCACAAGATCCTGACCGGCCGGCGCGACCGCATCCGCACGCTGCGCCAGGGCGGCGGCCTGTCCGGGTTCACCAAGCGCAGCGAGAGCGAGTACGATCCGTTCGGAGCCGCCCACTCGTCGACGTCCATCTCCGCGGGCCTCGGCATGGCGGTCGCGCGCGATCTCAAGGACGGAGAGAACAACGTCATCTGCGTCATCGGCGACGGCGCCATGAGCGCCGGCATGGCCTACGAGGCGATCAACAACGCCTGCGCCCGCGACGAGCGTCTGATCGTCATCCTGAACGACAACGACATGTCGATCGCGCCGCCGACCGGTGCCTTCTCGTCCTATCTTGCCCGCGTCACGTCGAGCGGCACCTACCTGCATCTGCGCGACTTCGCCAAGCAGCTCGCCAAGCGCCTGCCGAAGAGCTGGGAGCGTCGCGCCGCGCGCATGGAGGAGTACACGCGCCACCTTTGGCAGGGCGGCATGTGGTTTGTGGAGCTGGGCTTCTAC
>CAZDUD010000117.1:0-3833 GCA_964508485.1 uncultured Hyphomicrobium sp.
GCCGCGGCCCGTGCCTTTCTTGGCGGAGGCTTCGGGGACGTCCGGCAGCACGCCGTCCTCGTCCGGCTCCTCCTCGGCAGCGGTATCCGCCTCCGGCTCGGCCAGCATCTTGTCGACGATCAGGCCGGCGCTGGCGCGAATGGCTTTTTCGATCTGGTTGGCAATCTTCGGGTTCTCTTTCAGGAACAGCTTGGTGTTCTCGCGACCCTGGCCGATGCGCTGGCCGTCGTAGGAGAACCAGGCACCCGATTTCTCGATGATGTTCGCTTTCACGCCCAGGTCGACCAACTCGCCGGTCTTGGAGATGCCCTCGCCGTACATGATGTCGAATTCGACCTGCTTGAAGGGAGGGGCGACCTTGTTCTTCACCACCTTGACGCGGGTCTGGTTGCCGACGGTCTCCTCGCGCTCCTTGATCTGTCCGATACGGCGGATATCGAGGCGTACGGACGAATAGAACTTCAGCGCATTGCCGCCAGTCGTGGTCTCGGGGTTGCCGAACATGACGCCGATCTTCATGCGAATCTGGTTGATGAAGATCACCATGCACTTCGTCTTGGAGATCGAGGCCGTGAGCTTGCGCAGCGCCTGGCTCATCAGGCGCGCCTGGGCGCCCATGGTGACCTCGCCCATCTCGCCTTCGAGCTCGGCCTTCGGCGTCAGCGCGGCGACGCTGTCCACCACGACGACGTCGATCGCGCCTGAGTTGACGAGCGTATTCGTGATCTCGAGCGCCTGCTCGCCGGCGTCGGGCTGGGAGACCAGCAGGTCCTCGATCTTGACGCCGAGCTTCTTGGCGTAGGTGGGGTCGAGCGCGTGCTCGGCGTCGACGAAGGCGCAGGTGCCGCCCGCCTTCTGGGCTTCCGCAATCACCTGCAGTGTCAGCGTCGTCTTGCCCGAGGATTCCGGTCCATAGATCTCGATCACACGGCCTTTGGGCAAGCCGCCGATGCCGAGCGCGATGTCGAGCCCGAGCGAGCCCGTCGAGATCGCCTCGATGTCCATCGAGCGCTCGTTGGCGCCAAGGCGCATGATCGACCCTTTGCCGAAGTTCTTGTCGATCAGCGCCAGCGCATGCGCCAGCGCTTGCGCCTTATGATCCTTATCCATCCTTCCCCCTTCGACGACGTGCAGATCCGGCTTGGTCATGTGGCACCTTATGGCATGTTAACCGTTGATGGGCGACTCGACGCGTGGATAAGTTGTACACGTTTTGTTCTCGTCCGTCTACCGGGCTTCGTCGATGCGCTCTTAACGGCGCTTTAGGCGATGGCGGGCAATGGTTGCGGGTCTTTGACCTTGGACCTCGCACGCAGACCTATGCTGCAAGTCTTCGCCATCGCTTCGAATGCGCTTCTGGTTCAGGGCCGGAAGCTCGAGGAGATCGCGGCTGCCGTTGCCTCTACGGGGGCGAAGGCGGAGCCGCAGCAGACGGACACACCTCAGCAGGTGCGTATCGGCGCGCTTCCTGTCGGCGATACGTTCGAGCCGATGGTCTCGCTCAAGGAAGTCGAGCTGGCGTACAAGATGAACGCGGCCGTGATTGCAACGGCGGACGAAATGTTCGACGCCCTGCTGGACGCGATCCATCCCGACGACAAATAAGACTGGCGACTACACCACGCGCTGCGCGCAACTGCGTAATCACCGCTATTCCTGACCGTCCGCCGTCACAGACATGAGGAAGAGCGTCGGCGCAGCAATGCACCAGACGGCAACGAGCAGAGTGACGACGAGATAGTCCATTTGCGGCTCCGGTCGCGGGCGTGATGAGCGTGAAATGGGTGACTCGCATCAGAGTTCCACTGCATTGCAGTAATTTAATGGCGCAGTGCGCCAAGACTGGGAACGGCAGGAGACGAATGGAGTTGCCGCCTGAGATGTATGCCTTCGTCGTCATGGTTCTGCTCAACGGTGTGCCGCAGTTCTTCATCTTGGAGAGAGGGCTCACGGCAGCCGCTTGCGAGGAGTTGACGCACCGCCCCGACAGTGGGCTTCGGATCGACGGCCAGCCGGTTTCCGGCGAAGGGCGCTGTGTTCCCGAGGACGAGCTGCCGGAGGACGCTCCCCACCCCGACGACCCGGTGTAGGTCCGCGCGCGTCCGCTGCGGTGATATGTCCATTGCCGGCATTTGGGGCACGACGGCTTCGATGCTGCGGCGTCGGACGAAGGCGATGCTGCGTTGTCGGAGGACGAGCGGCCAAGGCCGATTCTCAAAAAGACGGAACAGATTCGCCGTCCTCCAATATCTACTGATGATGACAATCAACATGTCAAAACAATAACTTATATGTGTCCCCTGAGTTAAGCCTCAACCGATCCCGGCGTGGCGCGGATACGACAGCCTCGCGCTTTCAGCTCGGCTAACTACCCCTCGCTCTGTTCGAGCTCATTCAGCGTATTCGGGGGTTCAAGTATGCGTAAGTTCGTTATCGTCGCCGCTGGCGTCGCGCTCCTCGCGAGCGGCGCTCGGGCGGGCGGCCTTTCACTCAAAGATTCCGATGAGGGCAGCCGGTCCTTCTGGTCCGGGCCGTACATCGGCGCGCATGTCGGCTACGGACGCGGCGACAATTCCTGGCGTGATTTCACGGATCCGGTGAACCAGACCAGCTTCCCTGGACCGGATGCGTCCTACGAGATCGGCGGCCTCCTCGCCGGCGGCCAGGTCGGCTACAACTGGCAGCGCGGCAGGCATGTGTTCGGCGTCGAGGCCGACGTAAACTGGTCCGACATCGATGGTGCGGGTGCCGACATCGTGCCTCCCTTCACGGCCGCGCCAGGCTGTCTGCAACAAACCGCCTGCACGTCCGAGATCGAGGCGTTCGGCACGTTCACGGGCCGACTGGGCTATACGATCGACAATGCTCTCGTGTACGCGAAGGGCGGCGCGGCCTGGGCCCGCGAAACTCACGAGACTGGATACAAGGACGCCAATTTTCCGGCCGATCAGTATTGGGCCGACCCGTCCCAGACTCGCTGGGGCTGGACCGTCGGTGCCGGTATCGAGCTCGCGTTCGCGGAGCATTGGTCGCTCAGGGCCGAGTACAACTACATCGATCTCGGCAGCGACCGGATCCAGTTCACCTACTCGCCGGATCAGACGTTTGCAGCGAATGCCGAATCCGAGCTCGAGCTGCACACCTTCAATATCGGCCTCAACTACCACTTCGGAAACTAGCCACGCCCCATGAGGCAACGGCCCAGGGTCTCGGAAAGCCCCGCGGTTGCGGGGCTTTCTGTTTGCATGCGAGTGCCCATGCGCCCGCTACCGGCCGAGCTGCTCCTTGACCTTGGCGGCGAGTTGGGGAAGCGAGAACGGCTTCGGCAGGAAAGCGAAATGCTCGTTCTTGTCGAGGCTGGTCTCGAAGGCCTCGTGCGGGTAGCCCGAGACGAAGATGATCTTCAGATCCGGGTTCTTCTTGCGCAGCTCCTTGAGCAGCGTGGGTCCGTCCATCTCCGGCATGACGACGTCGGACACGACGATGTCGATCTTGTCGTTGTGCTCCGCCATGACATCGAGCGCCTCGAGGCCCGTCGAAGCCTCGAATACCTCGTAGCCCTGCCGCTTCAGCGCACGCACGGCGAACGAGCGGACGACATCCTCATCCTCCACGAGCAGCACGCGACCCGAGCCGGTGAGGTCCTGCGGGCGCCCTTTCTTGGCCGCCTTCTGGCCGATGGGCTCCTCGTCGCTCGCCGGCAGATAGCGCGGTAGATAAACGCGGAACGTGGTGCCGCGGCCCGGCGCGCTCTCGGGGTAAATGTAACCACCCGACTGTTTGACGATACCGTAGACGGTCGATAGGCCGAGCCCCGTGCCCTTGCCGACGCC
>CAZDUD010000117.1:3843-10490 GCA_964508485.1 uncultured Hyphomicrobium sp.
GATCGAAGATCTTGGCCATCACCTCGGGCGGCATGCCGGTGCCGGTGTCGGAGACTTCAATCAATACATATTCGCCGACGGGCATGCCGTGGTGCGCAAGCTTCTGGCTTTCGCGCTCGGTGACGTTGCGCGTGCTGATGGTGAGCGCACCGCCGTCCGGCATGGCGTCGCGCGCGTTGTTGGCGAGGTTCAGGATCACGTGCTCGAGCTGCGTGCGGTCCGTCTTGACGTACCAGAGATCGCGGGCGGGCGGGATCCCGAGCTCGATCTTCTCGCCGATCGAGCGCTTCACGACCGACGACCATTCCGCGAGCTCCTCGTTGAGTTGCAGGGGCTCGGCCTGGAGCGTCTGGCGGCGCGAGAACGCGAGCAACTTGGCGACGAGGCCGGCGGCGCGCGTGGCGCTGCTCTGGATGTTCTTGATGTCCTTGTAGGCGGGATCGGTCGGCCTGTGGGTCTGCAGCAGCAGGTCCGAGAAGCCGATGATGGCCGTCAGCACGTTGTTGAAGTCGTGAGCGATGCCGCCGGCGAGCTTGCCGACCGCCTCCATCTTCGAGGACTGCGCGAACTTGGCTTCGAGCGCCTTCTGCTCGGTGGCGTCGATCAGGTAGAGGATCGCCGCCTCGCGGGCGTCCTTGGCCTGCGTCACGGGCGCGAGATAAAGGCGGCGCGATTCGTTGTTCGGGCCGACGGTGATCTCGATGGGCGCCGTGCTCACGGTGCCGGCAAAGACCTGGCGCAGCGCAGAATCGACGGCCGCCCGCGTGTCGGCATCGGCAAACTTGCAGAGGACGTCCGCCGCCGAAGTGCCGATCGCGGCCGAGCCGTCGGGGATCATGCGGGCGAAGGCGGTGTTGGTGCTGACAAGCCGTCCGTCGGCGCCCACGGTCGCAATGCCGAACGGCGAGGACTGGAAGAAGCGCGCGAAGCGGATCTCGGCCGCAGCCTCTCCATCGGCGGCGGTCGGCTCGCGCCGGAACGCGGCGACCAGGAGGCCGCCGTCGGCCTCGCGGCGGGCGAAGAAGCGCAGCGGCACCTGAGCGCCCCTGTCGATCGACACGTCGAGATCGACGCCCTGGCCGGTCGTGTAGAACGCCGCGGCGGCGTTGGCGATCAGCTCGGCGCCTTCGGCCGTGACGAGGTCCGTCAGCTTGAACGGGCGGTTCGACAGGCTTTGCGGCTCGAGCCCGAGCCACCGCAAGAGGGTGGCGTTCAGGCGGCGCACGGTACCGCGGCTATCGATCTCCATGAGGCCGGCCGGCAGGCTGTCCATGCGCTCGAGCGTCGCCTCGAGGGTCGCAACGGCGCTGACCTGGCGGGCGCGCTCTGCCGTTACGTCCGTCACGGTCCAGAGCGACAGAGGGCCAAGCTCGCGGTCGTGTCCGGGCACGAAGCAGGGCCGTTGCGCGACGCGGAACAGGTGCGGGGGATGGCCCTCGCTCCGGATCTCGATCTCCTCGCGCCAAGGCTCGCGGCGCGAGGCTGCGCGCTCGAGGCGGAAATAGCCGGCGGCCGCGCGCGGGTCGCTCGCGAACAGGCTTTCGAGCGCCTTGACCTCTCCCGCCGCCGTCACTCCCACCATGTCGGCAAGGGCGCGGTTTGCGTAGAGCGGGCGGCCGTCACGGCGCGTGACGAGCAGACCGTCGTCGAGGCTGTCGGCGAAGGCGCGCACGAGATCCTCGTCGCGGACGCGCTCGCCGATGCGCAAATGCCCGGCCATGTAGCCGAACACCGCAAACAGGCCGAGCATGGCGAGGACGGCCAGGAGCGTGAGCAGCAGCGGCTCACGCGCGGGCGAAGCGACCAGCGCAAGCACCAGCGCGCCGGCGGCCATGGACGCGGCGATGATGGGGATGACACCGGGCTCGTGGACGCCACCAGAAAGAGTTTGGGCGTGCGCCATGCCGGACCTGGGCGGGCGGGGCTCGCTATCGCTCATGAAAGCGAAAGCTATCTGATTCTCCGAGGAAGCCGCCTCGGATGCATGGCTCGGAACTCTGATACTCATACGCCTACGCAACGCCCGTGTGGTGGTTCGGCGGCGAGACGGTGCCGGGGCACCGCGCCTGCGCCATGGCGTCCACAGTTCGATCAATAGGGTTAAATTGGCGTGAATTCCGCGCTATAGGGGCTCCAGGCAGCGGATGGAGGACGCGCGGGCACCCTCGCGCGCACGATTATATGTGGGACATGCTCTACTATCTTGCGATCGTGCTGTTTCTTGCGGTCGCCATGATCGGCGGGGCGTATGCGGCGCGCACCTATTTCGGCGGCTCGCCATCTTTTCAGGCCGTCAGCTCCTTATTTGGCGGGCCTAAGCCGTTGCGGCGCCTGTCGGTGACGGAGCAGTTCAATCTCGACAACCGCCGCCGCCTCATTCTCATCCGGCGCGACAACGTGGAGCACCTGATCATGACCGGCGGTCCGGTCGACGTGGTGATCGAGACGGGGATCGGGCCTCCGCCGTTTGCGGGGCACGGCGATGAGACCGCTCAAGGTGCTGCCGCTCATCGCGTCGATCCAACACTGGCGTGAGCGCGGGGTGCCGCGCATCCAGAACCATCCACCACTTGCGGCCGCGAAGCTTTTGGGGAGGCTGATCATTCCGGCACGGGCTCACATTAGCGTCGCGGCGCTTCTGTCGGCGATGGCCCTTGCCTTCGCCGCGCTCGCCGGTGCGTCCTTGGCGCATGCGCAGGGGCAATCAGCGCCTCAGCAGACGCAACCGCCGGCTCAAGCACCCGCGCCGTCGACCGCGCCGGGCGGCGTGGCCCAGGGCGTTGAAGGTCAAGCCCCTGCACAGCCGGCGGCCGAGCCTGCCCCACCGGCCGCGCCGGTGCTGTCGCCCGCCGATCAACTCGAGATCGAAGCGGTCCAGAAGCCGGTCGCCGAACTCAAGGCAGAGGTCGACCAACTCGTCAAATCCGTCGAGCGCAACCTCGAGAACGAGGAGGAGCTGACGCGCCTCAGAGGCTCGCTCATCGACGTGTTCCAGACGGCGCGGGACACGCGCGATGCGCTGCGGCCGAAATCGGACGCGCTTCGGCAGCAGATCGAGAAACTTGGTCCCGCCCCTGCAGCGGACACACCGGACTCCGCCGAAATCGCTGCCGAGCGCATCCGGCTCAATGCGCTCCTCTCCGAGGTCGACGGCGCTCTCAAGAATACCGAGCTGCTCATCGTGCGCATGCGCCAGCTTCGCGACACGGTGCAAACCGCGCGGCAAACCATCTTTGCCTCGCACCTCCTGAGGCGCAGCCCCTCGCCAGTGTTGCCGACGACATGGCTCAAGCTCGTCGACGACGCCCCGTGGGGCCTACGCCAGGTGCGCGACACCCTCTCGGGCTGGTTTTCGCTCATGACGCGCAAGTGGGTCGATTTCTCGGGATTGATCGCCGGCGTCGTGGTGCTGTTCGCGCTGCTGACGGGGCTCGTGCGATGGTTCATCGCCTATCGGCTCGACCGGCCCCGTGATGCGCCGCCGAGCTTCTTCGTGCAGGCCGCGACGGTCGGCTGGGTCGCACCGCTGCTCGCGGTGCCCTCGATCGCGGCGCTCAACCTGCTCGCGACCGGGCTCGAACGCCTCAATCTGATGACATACGAGATCGGGCGGATCGCCGAGGCCGCGTTCCCGGCCCTTTTCATCTTCGTGGGCGTCGCCGCGCTCTCCCGCGCCATGCTGCAGCCGCGCCGTCCGGTATGGCGTCTGGTGGACCTTTCCACGCCCGCCGCGCGGCGCGTTACGTACATCATCACGTGCATTGCCGCAGTGTTCTCGCTGGATCTCATCCTGCAGGAGGCGGTGCGCCGCCTCTTCCTGCCGCTTTCGATCGGCGTCATGGAGATGGCGCTTGCCAGCCTTGCCATCGGCGTCCTGATGCTGCAGCTCGTGCGGACACCGTTCGAGCCCAAATCCGCAACCGTGGGCGTGCAGCATGGAACGCCGGAAGTGGTCGTCGCGGGGGTTCCGTCGCCGGTCCCGCAGCTCAGGCCTTACCTGATCAAGCTGCCGCTGCTGGTGGCGGGGATTGCGATCGTCCTGCTGTCACTCGCCGGCTACATCGGGCTGGGGCGCTTCATCACCACGCAGGTGCTCGTCACCGGCAGCGCGATCGCCAGCATCCTTGTCGTGCACCTCGCGATCCGGGCGCTGCTCGGCGCGCCGGGCACGGGCGTCAAGCCGCTCGCCACCGTGCTCCACGAGCAGACCGGGCTCGATCCGAAGCAAGGCGTGCTCCTCACGCGCGCGCTCTCGATCCTGCTCAACCTCGGGCTCGCGCTCGTTGCACTCCCCCTCATCCTCATCACCTGGGGCTACACGCCCCAGGAAGCCTGGATGTCGCTCAAGGCGCTGGTATTCGGTTTTCAGATCGGCGAGTTCCAGATCTCGCTAGCGCGGATCCTGATTGCGCTGGCCTTGTTCCTCGCGCTCGCCTTCGCGACGCGCATCGTGCAGCGCTGGATCGACACCAGCGTGTTGAAATCCCGGCGCATCGATCCCGGCATCGCGAACTCCGTGCACACGGCGGTCGGCTACACGGGCTTCATCATCGCCGCGCTGGCGGCGATCTCCTACAGCGGCCTCGATATCACGAACTTCGCCATCGTCGCCGGCGCGCTTTCGGTGGGCATCGGCTTCGGTTTGCAGTCGATCATCAACAACTTCGTCTCGGGCCTCATCCTGCTTGTCGAGCGGCCGATCAAGGTCGGCGACCGCGTCAGCGTCAAGGATCAGCAGGGGTTCGTGCGTCGGATCTCCGTGCGCTCGACAGAGATCGAGACGTTCGACAAGGCGAGCGTCATCGTTCCGAACTCCGACCTCATCACATCGGCGGTCACGAACTGGACGCACCGCAATGCGCTTGGGACGGCAACGGTGAAGGTGCGGGTCAGCTACCAGTCAGACGCCGAACGCGTACGCGACATCCTGCAGACGGTCGCGTCCGAGTGTCCGCTGCTCATGCAGCATCCGACGCCTACGGTGAATTTCGACAACTTCGGCGCGGACGGGCTCGAGTTCTCGTTGAGCGGGGTCATTCCCGACGTGAGCAAGGGCGACGCGACGAAGACCGACCTGCGTTTCCGCATCCTCAAGGCGTTCCGCGCGGCCGGCATCGAGATGCCCTATGCGCAGCACGACATTCACCTGCGCGACCTCGATGCGGTCCGCTCCGTGCTCACGCGGCTTGCGGAAGAGCGCGCCCGCCAGGCGGGCGTCGTGATGGGTACACCGGCCAACAAAGGCAAAGCCTAGGGGGCTTTCCCGCTGCTTCTCCAGGTGGCCTTCGCCCCGCAAGAACGGGGCGAAGGAGATGATCAGTCCTCGCGATAGACGCGCTCGCGGCGCTCGTGGCGCTCCTGCGCCTCGAGCGAGAGCGTCGCGATCGGACGGGCGTCGAGGCGCTTCAGGCCGATCGGCTCGCCGGTCTCCTCGCAATAGCCGTAGGTGCCGTCCTCGATGCGCGCCAAGGCGGCGTCGATCTTGGCGATCAGCTTGCGCTGGCGGTCGCGGGCGCGCAGCTCGAGCGCGCGATCCGTCTCGGACGTCGCGCGGTCGGCGAGGTCGGCGTGCTGGGTCGAGTCCTCGTGTAGCCCCGCCAGCGTCTCCTTGGTCTGGCGGATGATCTCCTCCTTCCAGGCCGTGAGCTTCTGGCGGAAGTACATCCGGTGCCGCTCGTTCATGAACGGCTCGTCCTCGGAGGGGCGATAGTCGGGCGGAAGTACGATGGTCGAGGTGCCGGCCTTTGCGGTCAGCTTCTTATCCTGGGCCTTGTCGATGGCGCGTGTCCTTGGCTTGGACGCCTGGCTCTGAGCAACCGCCTTGGGCGGCGCTTTCGGCGCAGCCTTGGCCTTGGCGGCCGGCTTCGCAGAAGAGCTGGCGGATTTGGATTTCGCGGATGCGTTTTTTGCGGCCGCCTTGGGCGCGGCCTTAGCCTTAACGGTGGTCTTGGACTTGGCCGGCTTCGATGCGGGTCGCTTGCTCATAAGGGCCTCCAATCAAGGGCCTGCCCAATGCACTCGGGCCACCCCCAACCACGCATCCAACGGTTCCTGGAGGGGTCCCAAGCGTTTGGCGTGGCTCTATTGGCGTTTGAGACTTCTTATGTCAAGGAAATCCGTCGTTTAACTGTTAAAAGCTGTGCGGGAATCGGCTCTGCAAGTGACGGATATTGCGGATGATTTGGCGGAAGCTCCGCGGGAGAGCAATTTTGCCTCATCAGTGGGCGGTCCGCGCCCCTGAGTTGTGTTACCTAGCAACGTTCCCGCGCGGGCTCGATCCGCAGGCGGAGCTGCGACCCTCTCGCCCGTTTACCCTCCTTGCCGGTGTGGCGGCAGCCGCCTAAGACGACTGATACGCTCGCAAAATCGAAAAGGACCCTCCCGCGCATGACAGGATCCGGCACCGCGAACGGCAGCGAACGTTTCGAGGGCACCTCCAGCTATGTGGCGACCCGGGATCTTACGATCGCCGTCAATGCCGCGGTGACACTTCAGCGGCCCCTGCTCGTCAAGGGCGAGCCCGGCACGGGCAAGACAGTGCTGGCACTCGAGGTAGCCCGCGCGCTCGGGGCGCCACTCATCGAGTGGCATATTAAATCGACCACCAAGGCCCAGCACGGGCTCTACGAATACGACGCGGTCTCGCG
>CAZDUD010000118.1:0-10467 GCA_964508485.1 uncultured Hyphomicrobium sp.
CCCTCGATGTGGGGACCGTCGATGTGGCTGCTGTTCTCCATGACCTGCTTTCTGAGCGCGTCCCGCTCGTCGAGATTCTTGAGGTTCTCGTCGATGATCTGTCGGGCATCCTCGCGGTCGAGCGCGTCCGCCCAACGCTTGGGAAAGGCAACCTTGACCTTGCCGTCTGCGACCTTGTCCTCGAACGCGGAGGTGCCCCAGCCCGCGCGCCAATCGAACTCCAGCCAGTCTTTGACGCTATAGGCCTGGGCCTTCGTGTTGTGAGGGAAGATGCCGGGATGTGCGACCGAGTAGCCCGGACCCATGAAGCGGTGATTGGCGTGCTTGCGTCCCGGGTTGACCTCCTTGCCGCCGACGATTGCCGAGGGCGCGGTCGCATAGCCCGAAGGCTTTCCAGGCTCCTTGCCCATGTGGCAGTCCTGGCAGGTGACGCCGGCCTTGCGTGCCGGACTGTCGCGATATTGATCCCAAACGATTTCGAGCTTGATACCAAGATTCACCGCAACCTGATGGCAGCTGACACAGAACTCCGACTTGGTGATCTGGTCGTTCGTGACCATGCCCTCGTGGATGTCGTTGCCGCGCCCGTCGGTGCTGGTCTTGACGGAGTAGGTTTCCTTGGCGGCGAGGACGTCTTTGATCACGCTTTGCTCGCCGCTGCCGTAGACCGGCTCGTAGATCTTGCCCGGCTCGACCCGGCGCTCGCCGTTGACCTTTCCGTACTGCTCTTTGACGCGATGGCAGGTGATGCAGCTCACGCCCTCGCGTGAGATCTGGCTGCGCGCCCAAAGCGGCGTGTCGCGGGTCTCGCCGAGCTGAGTGCCGACCTGCTGGTGGCAACGCACGCAGAAGGTGCCGACCGTACCTTGCGTCAGCTCCTGAAACTTCTGCTCGAACTTATGGAACATCGGCGAAATCGACGCATAGGCGTGGTTCGACGAGGACCATTCTTCGTAAATCTGCTTGTGGCACTCGCCGCATTGCGCGGCGGTGGGATAAAGCGAAAGCATTTCTTCATCGACTGCCTGGGCGGGAGCGCCTATCGATTCAGTGCCGCCCTGGTCATCCGACTTGGCCTTTACGGCATCAGCCGCTTCTGGCGCCCCATTATCCTGGACGTCATAAGCGCCCACCTTGGAGGGTTGTACGGTTGTGCTCCACGCATTCTCGCTCGAGCCGGCGACAGCATTCCCTAGCGGGAATGCTACGAGGCTGAGAATGGCGATTGCGATAACGTAGGAAAGTATCGAAAAATCGGAAAATTGCTTTATCGCGTTACGCATTACCCTTACACCCCCTTAGGTTTCAGGCACGCATCATCCTCGTCCCCTCAAACGTTTGAGGGCGACTTCCCCACTTGCATCAGTCCCGCGAAAACGGCGCCCGACCACCGCCGTGAACGGAAGATTAATGCGGGAAAATTGGCGGTGATAAGGCCGCGGCAGAAGGAATTGCCGCAGCGAGAAATGCCCTCCTTGAGGCCAACGTCGGCGGCGCTCGGCGTCTTCGTCCCAGCAACGATATGAAAGAGCAATCGGAACAGACGGTTCTAGGTCGAGCGCTTAGACCAGCAACTTTCTCCTGGTCGCCAACGTCGCTTGAAAATGAAGGGTCGCTGTAGGCGCCACGAAATTTTCTTGTCCGTGCGGAATAAAAATCTCGCCCCAATTTTCGGCGCGCTATGATTGTTCGTTGGGCACAATGCATTGTTTTTAAGACGGATTCATTTTCGCTTTGTACCGACCGAGACCATCAAATGGTCATTGTCTGACCACTATAGAAAGATTGTCTACGTCGTAACGATAAGGGTGGGTGTTTTAGATCCCAAACACGGGGTTTCTGAGCATTCCAGAGAGCGCGGGCGACAGCGGGTATCCGTCGGATCGCGGGCGCAAATCGAAGTCTTCCAGGATCAGGTAATGGCGAGAGCTCACCAGGTCACGATCAATGGCGATAGCTTTCTGGCGCGCCGCGGCGAACTGCTTCTCGACGCCGCTCTGAACAACGGCATCGACCTGCCCTACGATTGCCGGGCCGGCCACTGCGGCACCTGTTGCGTGCGGCTGGTATCCGGTGAGGTTAAGGGCGGCGAAGGCGCTGAGCCGGGCATCGTTCACGCCTGTCAGTGCCGCATCGTCGGTGATGTGGTGGTGGAGCGAAAAGAGCCCTCGGGGGTTCGCACCGTTGAAGGCGTGCTGAGCTCATTGCGCCCGTTGTCGCCCGAGGTGATGGAGGTCGGCATCCGGACGGACCGCGCTCTGCCCTATCACGCCGGACAATATGTACAGGTGCACTTCAAAGGCTACCCGAGCCGCCCCTTCAGCATCACCCATCCTTTGGGCGGCGATCCGAGCAGCAGCACGGTCTGGTTTCATGTCCGGCGCATGAAGGATGGGCGTGTCACGCCATCGCTCGGCAAGCGCATCAGGCCGGGCCATCGAGTGACGCTGACGGGCCCCTATGGCTCGGCGCATTTCCGGCCCAATCTGGATGGTCGGCTCATTCTCGTTGGCACCAACACCGGCTTTGCGCCGATATGGTCGGTCGCCGCCGCGGCACTGCGTGAGAATCCGGCGCGCAGCATGATGATCATCGCCGGCGGTCGCAGCATCGAGTCGCTCTATATGGGCACGGCGCTCGCGCGGCTGGCCCGCTTCCCCAATGTCGTCGTCGTGCCGGTCTGCAGCACACCGCAGACCGCGTTTCCGGCGGTGATGCTGGGCCGGCCGACCGACTACTTGCCGCCCCTGGTGCCCACCGACGTGCTCTACGCCTGCGGCGCGCCGGGCATGGTCGACTCGATCAAATCGATCGCGGCGCGTAGCGGCGCGGTCTGCTACGCCGATCCGTTCCTGCCGACCACCGACGACAGGACCGAGGCAAGCATCCTGACCCGCGCCATGGGATGGCTCGCTGTACCCACCGGCAGGCGGACGGGTCAACGCGCTCCTGCTCGCAGTCGCAACCGGGGAACAGCCGATGCAGGCTTGCAGGACGGCTGAAGCAAGGGGGAGACGTCGTTGTGGCCCCCAGAGCGCCTAGCCTTCGGTCGATCGGGCTTGGGGTCATGGCAGCCCCTCTCCGGTCTTCAGTGCTTCATCTCTGCGGTTTGCTGGTGATTTTCGGCTTTGCCGCAGTCGGCGCAGGTGCATCCGATCCGGCAAAGACCGTCGGTCCGAATGCCTGTGCCGAATGTCATAAGCAGGAGGCCGAGGCCTGGAAGAGCACGCATCATTACAAGACGTACCGTGAGATGCCCCGCAATACCAAGGCGAACGAAATCGCGGACAGACTGGGCGTGCGGCGTATCCGAACGGAGAGCCTGTGCGCGACCTGCCACTACACGGTGCAGGAAAAGAACAATGGGAAACAGCCGATTGCCGGCATCTCCTGCGAGTCGTGCCACAGCGCCGGACAGGATTGGATCAAGGTCCACAGCGGGTTCAGCGGCAAGACAATACTCTTCGAGAGCAAGGCCGAAGCGAAGGAACGCTGGAGGCTCTCCGATTCCAAGGGAATGATCAGGCCGCACGCGTTCTACCAGCTGGCGAAGAATTGCTACGGCTGCCACGTCGTGCCGGAAGAGGAACTCGTGAACAAGGGCGGCCATCGCGCGGGCAGCGCGTTTGAGCTGGTGTCCTGGTCGCAGGGCGAGGTACGGCACAACACTTGGCATTCGAAGGGCAGGGAGAACGCTCCGGCCAGCGGGGCGCGCATGCGGATGCTCTATCTCGTCGGCCTCGGCGTCGATCTCGAGATGGCACTGCGCGCGGTCGGAAAGGCGACGGTGAGAAAGGTCTATGCGTTCGAGATGGCTAAGCGCGCCGACCAGGCGCGCAAGCAACTCGCCGCCGCGGCCAAAGCGGCTCCGGGCATTCCGGAAATCGCAAAGATGGTCGAGCTTGGCCATTCGGCCGGGCTGAAGCTCAACAACGAGCGTCTTCTGACGGCAGCCGCCGACGGCGTCTCAAAACAGCTCGTTCTCATCACCGAAAAATACGACGGCAGCACCATGGCCGGCCTCGACAGCCTGATTCCGGGACCGGACAAATACAAAGGAACGGCGAGAAAACCGAATTGATTTTCGACCCGCACTTGTTGGGAAGCGACCACCGCAATGAGTAAGTTCGGGAGGGTTCAGTGAGATCGTTGGGGGGGCGCACGAACGGCGCGCTTGGCGGACGAAATCCGGCCTCGACCGGAGCGCTCGTCCGCCAGATGCTTCAGGCGCTATCGATCGCGGCGATATCCGGCGGCCTGTTCTGGCTCGTCTGGATCTACGGCAACGGGCTCCGCGACCCGCGTTATCTCGATGGCTGGGTGCTGGCCGGCGGCATGGGGGTCCAGCTCTACTTCCACGTCGCCATCAAGACGGGCGGCCTGTCGCCGAAATCCGCCATGCGATGGCGGAAGACCCATATCTTCCTCGGGTATCTGCTGATCGCCGTCTTCATTTCGCATTCGGATTTCTCCCTGCCGGATACCGGCTTCGAGTGGGCGCTGTGGGCGGGCTTCGTGCTGGTGACACTGAGCGGCATGTTCGGCGCCTATCTCGCCTGGTCGCTGAAGACCAAAGGCCGGATCGACGATGGCGTCAGCTATGATCGTATCCCCACCCTTCGCGCCAAGCTGGCGCAGGAGGTCCAAACAACCATCCTCGAGACTGATCCGGCCACCGCCCAGTTCGCCTTGCCGGGATTGCCGGTCGCGCCCCATGAGGCGTGGATCATGGATCTCTACACCGCCCACCTGCGGGACTTTTTCCAGGGGCCGCGCAACTTCCCCGCCCATTTCATCGGCTCGCAGCGGCCGCTCAAGCGTATGACCGATGAGATCGACAGCCTGTCGGGCTATGTCGACCCGCAGAGCCGGGAGAAGCTCATCGCCATCAAGAGCCTTGTGATTGAAAAGGATCGGCTCGATTTCGCGCGCGTCTACCTCGGGCTCACCAGGGCCTGGCTATTCGTGCACGTGCCCGTCACTTATGCGCTTATGGTGGTTTCGGTGCTGCACGTCCTCGTCGTCTATGCCTATTCGTCGGGGGCCTGGTGATGTGGGGACGGATCGGGTCGGTTCGGCCATCTAAAACCGAGGGGCAGGCACCCCCCGGCGCCAGCCGCGACCGTCTCGCCATGCTGACGGCCCTTGCGACCGTCGTTTTCCTGGGCGTGGTCTTTTTGCTTTCCAAGGGCACGCAGGTCCTGATGCCAGGGCCGCTCGCGAGCGCACACGGAGCGATCGAGAACTGCAGCGCCTGCCACACCAGGAGCGGCAGCGGCAAACTGAGTTGGATACATGGCCTCGTCGCCGGTGATCCGGTCGCTGACAGCAAGGCCTGCCTCACCTGCCACAAAATGCCGGACACCGCCTTCAACGCGCACGGCGCTTCGGCCGACGTTCTGAAGCAGAGCACCGAGCGGCTCACCAAAATCGCTGCAGCGACACGCGCGCCGCGATCGGCGCGCGCCCAGAACGCCGCGTTCCCGACCGACGACATGGTCGCGCACGGTCTCACCTGCGCGACCTGCCACCAGGAGCATCAGGGCGTCAACTTCAACCTCAACAAAATCACGAACGAGCAATGCCGCTCCTGCCACGTCGTGAAGTTCGACAGCTTCGACGGCCATCACCCGAAATTCGACAACTATCCCTTCAAGCAGCGCACGCGCATCATCTACGACCATGCCGGCCACTTCGGGAAGCACTACCCGGAGCTGACGAAAAAGAACCCGGCGAAGCGCATCCCCGAAACCTGCTCGGCCTGCCACAACAGCAGCAGCGACAGGCGGGTCATGGCCGTCGCGCCCTTCGAGCAGACGTGCACGACCTGCCATCTCGACCAGATCGTCGGCAAGGAGCGAGTCTCCGGCCCGAAGGGTATAGCCTTCCTGTCCTTGCCTGGGCTCGACCTCGATACGCTGAGGAAGAAGAACGCTCCGATCGGCGAATGGCCGGACGGGTCCGAAGCCGAGCTCACGCCGTTCATGAAGGTGATGATCAGTCGCAATAAGAAGGGCCGCGCTCTGATCAAGGCCGTCGATAGCCTGAACCTCCAGGATCTGGCCAATGCGAGCGACGATCAGATCAAGGCGGTGACGGATATGGCGTGGGAGGTAAAACGGCTCTTCCATGCGCTGATCTCGGGCAAGGCATCGGACGCCCTCGGCGACCTCAATATTGTAAGCGGCGCGAAATTGAGCCCAGGCCTCGTTGCCGATCTCACCGCGAGCATCCCGCGCGATGTGGTCGTCAGTGCGCATCAACAGTGGCTGCCCAATCTCGCCAGGGAAATCGCCAGTGGCCCGATCGCGACCAGTCAGAAGCCAGCCGCCAGTGAGCAGGAGCAAGAGAGCCCGAGCGCGGCATCAACCGAATCGAATGTGTCCGGAGCGGACGCTTCGGAGGAGCCGTCGGACTCGGAAACGAGTGAGTCAACGGCCGACGCACAAGCGTCGGATAAAAAAGCGAGCGTCGCCAAACGCGATCCGCCGCCATGTCTCGTGGGCATTCTCGGTCAGTGTCTGATGTTCAAGGAACCAGCGGTGCAACCGGAAGGAGCGACTGGACAAACCAGCACCGCAACAACGACGCCCGACGGCAAGAAAGGTGCTCCTGCAGACGGGCTTCCGGAACCGATGAGAGCGGGCCTCAAGGGCGCCGGGCCAGCGGCAGAAATTGAAGTCGCGGCCGCCGAGCCGGAAGAGAAATCGCCGGCCAAGGCGGGTGATCAAAAAGACGATTTGCTCTTCCCCACGGAGGAGGAGCTTCGCGCAATGAAAGATCGCGACAAGGGGTCCGGGAAAGCCGCCAAACCGGGCGGCTCGGGATCGGCGCCGGCTGCGGCAGAGTCAGGCGCCCCGGCCACGCCGTCTCAACCAACGGCCACGCCTGTGATCGCCATCGAGAGCGACGTGGATCCGGAGAGCTGGGCGGAATACGGCGGCTGGTACAGGCAGGATTACGCGATCTACTACCGCCCCACAGGCCACAAGGACAAATTCATCTACTCTTGGCTCTTCCTGACCGGGCCCCAGGCCCCGAAAGGCGGTAAGAATCCGGCGGCAGCGGTCTTCGATTTTCTCACGAGCAAGGACGCTCAAGGGTCATGCACGAAATGCCACAGCGTCGACGACATCCAGGGCAAAGGACGGGTCGTCAATTTCCCGCCCTCGGTCGAGAGTAAGAAGGGACGCTTCACGAGCTTCATCCATGAGCCGCATTTCGGCATCATCGAGGATCGTGGTTGTTTGACCTGCCACAACCTTGAGAAGAGCAGCGCCTACCTGAAGAGCTATGAACAGGGCGATCCGAAGAAATTCGCGGCGAGCTTCAGCGTGGTGAAAAAGGACCTCTGCCAGTCCTGTCACACCACCAACATGGCGCGCCAGGACTGCCTCCTGTGCCACGACTATCATGTGAACGGCGTGGTCACGCCGATCATGAAGACGAAGCTCCCAACGCAGTGACGTTCAATTCCATCGGTAAACGCCCCTCCCTCGAGACTTTGATCCAGCTCAATAGCTTCAGCGCTCGAACGCAGGAGGGTATAAATATAGAATAAGCAACGAGGCCCTGAAGGAGAGCTTCGATGTTCCTGCACAAGAGAACGGACACGCATTCCGCCGCCCTGGGACATCATTGGATATGGATCCCGTTGCTGCTGGCGATCTTCCTGCTCGCGCTGACGTTGTTCTCGCGAGTGTCCGCGGCGGGTACGCGTGAAAAGGTCCTTGAAGAGGGGCGCCAGGATTTCGAGGAGAACTGCGTTGCCTGCCACGGCGCCGACGCCACGGGCCGCGGCCGGCTCGGCGTGCACCTAGTCAAACCTCCGAAGGACCTGACGACGATCGCGGCGAGAAACGAGGGCGTATATCCATTCTGGCGCATCTTCGAGATCATAGCGGGCGAAAAGCCGGTCGAAGGTCACGAGACATTTCAGATGCCGCAATATTCGAAGCGTATGCGCGGTGACGATTTCGCGCCGGGTTATCTGCCGTCCCACGTGCGCATTCTCGAGCTGACCCACTACCTCGAAAGCATCCAGCAAAGGGGCGACGGAACGAACAACCCGTAGGGGAGCTGACGTTCAGATCGCAGGAGCGCTTACGCCGCGTTATGCTCCATCCGATTGCGCGAGGAAGGACCGGGGCATGCGCCTTGCTACGTTCAACATCGACAGTTTGGACATGGGGCCCGACGCGCAGGTTCCGCTCGAAGAACGTATCCCCATCCTAAGACCTCAGCTCGAACGGATGCGCGGGGACATCGTTTGTCTGCAGGAGATCAATGGTCAGCACGGGCCGGGCCACGGCCCGCGCGCTCTGCTCGCGCTCGACAGCCTGCTCGAAGGGACACGATACCAGAGCTTCGCGCGCGCGATGACCACAACACCCGGCCAAGCCGGCGCGGCTGACGTGCACAACCTCGTGACGCTCTCTCGATTTCAGATAAAGGACGTCCGCTCGATCCGCAACGCGATCGTACCGCCGCTTCAGTATCGCGCGCTTACAGCCGCACCACCTCAAGCGCAGCCGCTGGAGATCGGGTTCGAGCGGCCCATCCTCGTCACGGACATCGAGATCGCACCGGGCGAGACCATATCCGTCATTAATGTGCACTTCCGTGCGCCGCTCGCGGCGCCAATCACGGGCCAGAAAGAAAGTGCGTTTGTCTGGAGATCCGTTGCGGGCTGGGCGGAAGGATACGCCCTGGCGGCCTGGAAGCGCACGTCACAGGCGCTCGAGGCGCGGCTTCTCATCGACAACCTGATGGAGGCCGACCCGGAGCGGTTCATCGTCGTGGCTGGAGACTTCAATGCCGAGGACCACGAAACGCCGCTCAAGATTCTGATCGGCGCAGAAGAGGATACCGGAAACGGCCTCCTGGCTCAGCACGCCCTCGTGGTGCTCGATCGCGGCCTGCCAGCCGACCGGCGCTTCAGCACATTGCATCACGGCCGCGCGCTGATGCTGGATCATATTCTGGCAAGCCGGTCTCTGCTGGCGCGCCTGCGCGGGATCGAGATCCACAACGAGGCGCTGAGCGACGAGATCGTGAGCTTCGGAAAGGCGCGCCAGGAAGCCGGCTCGTTTCACGCGCCGCTCGTTGCGGAATTCGACATCGTTTGAGAGATCGCGGCGGCCCAACAGGCACCTGCTAGAAGCCGAAGGGGTACGTGTCAGGCAGCCCTTGGAGTTGCGTCGTGTCGAACGGCTTGATGGCGCTCGTCCTGTCGATCCAGACGTACTCGTCGAACTGACGAGGCAGCACAGCCTCGAAATAGTGGCTGGCAAGCTCGCTTTCCGGCCGGTAGACAACGCCGATGGCCCTCTCGAGCCGCGGCTTGATCAGCCGGTCCCGCAGATCGTCGCGCCCGTGCCCGCGCAACGGGACGAGCAGGCCGGGAATGTTGGTCAGATGGAACATGCGCTCGTAGCTCTGGGGATGCGCAGGCCGCACGGCCATGACCTGCATGGGCGCATCCCAGTCCGAAGCCGCCGCGACGGTTCCGTCGTTCGTTCCAAAGCCGATGTGATACGACTGATTGCCGAAACGCCCCCGGCAGAGCTGTCCGATGTTGTGTTCTCCGCGCCGGCTCATCTCGGTCGCGGACGCGTCTCCGATATGCGAGTTGTGCGCCCACACGACCGCCTTAGAGGACGGCCCCCGGTGATCCAGAAGGTTCTGCAGGATCTCGAACATATGGCTGTCGCGCAAGTTCCATGACGCGCGCGAGCCATAGTACATCGTCCGATAGTAACGTTCGGCGTTGGCCACCAGCCGTGCGTTCTGGGACGCATCGAAAAACCGCTCGCCGTCCTCGAGAACGTACGCTTGCTGCTTCTCGAAAAGCGTGACCAGCATGTGAGCGACGTCACGCTCGCAGGCGCGGAATCCCTCCGAGAGGACAGCGCGCCCGTAGGCTGCCGGATCGGATTCCCAAGGGCTGAGGCACCCGTAGCGCTGGCGTGCAACGGCCGCGAGGTCCGGATCGACGCCTTCGAGATAGTGAATGACCGATCGGATGGAGCCGTAGAGACTGTAGAGGTCGAGACCATAGACTCCCGCACGCGCATCCGGCACAAGCGGCGCATTGTGCTCGTGCAGCCAGTCGACAAACCGCCGCGTCTCCTCGTTGCGCCACATCCACGTCGGGAAGCGCGCAAAGGCTGTCCATTCCGCGCGTGGAGCGTGGCGATGGCGCACGTAGTTGTCGATCCGTGCTCCGTCCGGCCAGTCCGCCTCGAGGGCGATGATGTTGAAGCCCTTGTCCTCGATCAGCCGCTGGGTGATCCTGGCCCGCATGCGGTAGAACTCGGAGGTGCCGTGCGTGGCCTCGCCGATGAGCACGACGCGGGCATTTCCGATGCGATGCAGAAGCGGCTCGAGGTCTGCCTTTTCCAGCTCGATGAAGCTCTCGGCGTGCCGGGCGACGAGACCGGGCGTCGAGATGCTGACGGCGGGGCG
>CAZDUD010000119.1:0-10351 GCA_964508485.1 uncultured Hyphomicrobium sp.
CTTCACGGGCGCTCCTGTTCCGGGATACGCCGCCCCCGAATGCATCCTGACGCGCGAGACGGCTGAAGCCCTGGCCTCGGTGCAGCGACAGCTCGCAGAGCAGAAGCTATCGCTCAAGGTATACGACTGCTATCGCCCGGTGAAAGCCGTCGCCGCTTTCATGCGATGGGTCAATTCGAAAGCCAGCGACAAGGCGACGGCGCGGTTTCATCCGGACTTGCCGCGGAAGCGGCTCGTCTCTCTCGGCTACATCGCCGCGCGCTCCGGACATTCGCGTGCGAACGTCGTCGATCTGACGATCGTGGCCTTGCCGACGCCCGACACGCCGCCCTTCGAAGCGCAACAGATATACGGCGCCTGCACGGCCGCCACGGAGGCACGCGCGCCCGACGACAGCCTCGACATGGGAACGGGATTTGATTGTTTTGATCCGAAGAGCAACGTCGGCGCGCCCGCGATTTCAGAGGCCCAGGAGCGGAACCGCAAGACACTTGCCCAAGCGATGGCGGATGTGGGCTTCAAGGCCTATCAGAAGGAATGGTGGCATTTCTCTTTTCCACCCGGCGACCCGGGACGTGCGTTCGACGTCGACATTGCGCCGCACCCCTGATGCAACGCCGCCGGCGTCCGTACGCCGCTACATATCGAGCTTGGGAAGGTTGTCGGGCAGTGTCCCCTCGGGGAGGCAGGGCCGGCCGACGGCCTTGCAGTGAAACTGCCCCTTGTCATCCTCGCCGCATTCCAGAGACTGATCGTCGGCGTTTTCCCAGCTCTCGTATCCGCGCCCAAGTGCGCCCGCGCGCGACGACCACCACTTCTGCGCGGCAATGAGCGCCTCCTCCTGGGTGGCTCCATACGACCGGCCGCTTTCCACCGGATCGCCGCAGTATTTTCCGGCCTCGGCGGACGTCGAAAGTATGATCGCCGCAAGAGCGGCCGCAATCGTGCCGCTTCTCATGGCCCGCCTCCGCTCTGTGCGCGCGGCGTCACCGATGAGCGAGGAGAGAGCGCGATGCCCCGCGGCCCGGCCGGGCACTTGATCCGACGGATCTCCGAAAGGCTCGTGAGATCGAGCACCGAAATGTCGTCTGAGAACCAGTTGGCGACATAGGCGCGAGCGCCATCGGTACTGACGGCAACGCCTTCCGGATAGCCACCGACCTTGAGCGAAACGCGCTCGGCAGCCTTTTGCCCGAGTACCGAGACCGTGCTGGCCTGCTGATTGGTGATGAGGACGCGGGAGCCATCGGGCGTCACAGCCGCGCCGTAGGGCATGGCGCCACTCGGAACGGTTTCGGTCGCCGCGAGCTTGGTCGTGTCGACGACCGATACGGTCCCGCCCTGAACGTTGCCAACATAAAGGCGCGCACCATTCGGAGAGAGCGCCAGCGCGAACGGCGCGCGACCGACGGGGATCGTAGCCGCAACCGACAGGTCCGCCGTGCGGATCACGCTAACGCTGTCGCTCTCGCGATTGGCGACGAAGAGCAACGCGTTATCGGGCGAGAGCAGGAGATGAGCCGGCGCGCGCCCGACCTCGATAGTCTTTTGCGGGGCCTCGCCTTCAGCGCCGATCACGGAGACATGCGCGCCGTTCCAGTCACCGACGAACAGCCGCCCGTCTTTCGCAACAGCGATGCCGAAAGGCGAGCCGGCAACCGAGAGCGAGCGCACGACCCTCCGCTCGTCGAGGTCGACCACGGAAACCTTGCCGAGATCCGGATGGGTGACATAGGCGAGCGCCCCGTCGGGCGCGAGCGCGAGCGCGGCAGGCGCCTTGTCGAGCGGGATCGAGAACGCCGGCTTGTCCGCCCCGTCCTCGATCGCACTCAGAGCAGCCCCGGCCTGGCTAACAACATAGATGCGCTCTCTCGCATCCGCCACACCTGCAAGGGAAGGGCACGCCGCACAGACGGACAGCGCGACAGATCTGATGAGGCGTAAGCCCATCACATACGCCCTCAGCTCTTGCCTTCGACCTTGGCCTTGAGGCCTTCGAGGCCCTCCTGCATGAACGTGGTCATGGCCTTCACGGCCGCCTCGTCGTTGAGGTTGTCGGGCGGGAAGTTGCTCGTGTCGCCACGGTAGAAGCGGCCGATCCACGTCACTTCGCTGCCGTCGCCCGCGGCTGTCACGGCGATCGTCGCGGAATAAAAGCTGACCGGCAGCGCCTCGAGGTTCTCGGTCGAAAGGCGATAGCCGTAGCTCATCTCCTTGTCGTTGTACTCGTCGAGACCCTCGACGAGGTTGCCGGTTTTGAGCGTGATGGTGCGCGACGCGCCTGCTGCGGGGTCGTTGCCGCCCGTGGCTTCCGCTTTTGTGATGGCGGGGTTCCAGCTCACGTCGCCAAACGACTTGAGCGCCTCCCACACTTTCGCCGGCGGAGCTGCGATGGTGATCTTTTCCTCGGCCTTCTGCGGCGTTGGCCCGTGCGCCAATGCCGGAGCCGCAGCCATCAGGCAGAGAATGAAAGCGGCCATCGCGCGTGAACATGTGATCATCGTCGTCGTCATCCTTGTTGCGTTTCAAGTTCCGAATGCCGCCCGCAGGGGCGCCGCCGGCATCGCGCCGGCACGGTTGCTCATGCGCGGGCTGAAGCGCGCCAGAAGCGGCACGACGTAAAGGCCGACCAGCAACACAAGTGCGAGCGCCGCCGGAACGGGACGGATATCGACCGCCACGTCGACGGGTCGCGTGTGTGCATGGTCCGAGAGCGCGTTGAGCAGGGTCGGCGCATCGACAAGATCCGCGCGCCCGAAACCGAGCGTTGCCGCGAGCGTATTGAGCGGACCCGTACGGACGGAGGTCAGGTGCTCATCGCCGGTCGGCGGATCGGTGCCGAAGGGCGCCCACTTGGGATGATAGCCGGGCCGCAGGTGCGCGTCGGGCGGCGGCGGGCCGGTGCGGTTCTCCTGCGGCACCTCATCGGCCGTGTAGGTGCCGACCTCGTGGCCCTCGTCATCGAATTTTGGCAACGGCACCTTGTCATGGCCGCCGGCGCCGACCAGAAGACCCTTCACCTTGCCGCGCGTTCCCTCGAACTCGGGCAGCATCGTGCCGCCGCCCGGCAAAGGCGGCGCCTCTTGGCCATCGGTGAGGAACACGAGGTCCGCTTTGAGATCCTCGGCGATTGTCACGGCATGATAGAAGCCTTTGGCGACCATGCTGTCGCCCTCCCACGCCATGCGCCAGTCCAGCTTCTGGATGGCGGTCTCGAGCGGCGCGAAGTTCTCGCAGACCTCAACCGGATTGAAGAGCAGGAACGAGCGGCGCTCGGTGAAGACGCCGAGCCCGAGCCGCGATTGGCAAGGCAGATCGGATAGAAGTTTCTCGAGCGCAGCCTTCGACGCATCGAGCCGGCTCGCGGTCTTGCCCGCAACCGTCATGTCGCGCGTGTTCATGCTGCCCGTGATGTCGACAATCGCGACGAGGTCGTAGACGTCGCGCGTGAGCGTGACGCGCGGCAGAACAAGCGCTAGGCAGGTCAACCCCGCCGCCGCGAGCAGCACCCAGAAACGCGCGTCCTTGAGCCGCTCGCGCATCAGGGCAGCCCCTTCGGAACGCCGGGAAGATCGGTCCACAGCTTGGTGGGTGCGTCGGGTGGAGGCTCCTCGCCGTCTGATTCATAGCCGGGGAAGTCGCGTACGATGCGCATGGCGACGTCATAGTTGAACTTGACGTCCCAAGCCGCGGGATCGAGCCGCAACGCAAGGCGATACTCGTCCTTGGCAAGGCGCGTCAGTGGAATAGCCTTGTCGTTGTCGCCGCGCTCGACGGCGGCGATGACATCGCGGATGCGCGCATTGGCGTGATTGTAGACGAGGCGCGAACGCAGTTTCGGATCGGTCATGCCCGACGAGGCATCGAGCAACACCTGGGCCTCGTCGCGCCGGTCACGCGCGAGCAGAAACTCGGATCGCGCAATCAGAACCTCATCTGATGCCGTGCGTGGATCGATGGCGATATCGTCGCCTGCCTTGAGCGCGGCGATGATGTCGTTGTCGCGGCGGACCTCATGCAGGCGCCAGGTTAGCAGGCCGAGCGCCGCGACCGATCCGGCAACCGCCGCCGCCAGCGCGACAGTTCGGACCTTGCGCCATATCGCGACGGCCGAGGCGAAGAGCTGAGAGATCCATGTCTGGCGTCCGTGCCGCATCAGGCCTCCTCGGTGTCCGGAACGAGGCGGACCTCTGCGAGCTTCGCCGCAAGCAGCACGAGCATTGCCGCCAGCGCCACGGCGAACGCGCGCGCCTTGAGATCCTCGTGCGGGATTCGCTCGAAATAGGTGATCGGGCTACGTTCGAGCTTGCCGATCTCGCCAATGGCATCGGCGACGGCCTGCGGGTTCTCGGCTTCGAAGGCGCGGTATGAGATGCCGAGGGACTTGAAGAACTTGTCGAGGTGCCGCTCCGGGAACACCTGCGGCGTATCCTGCTCGTCAGGCGCGGGAACGGTGGAGATACCGGGAGTGCCTTCCGTGCGCAGGAACAGCCAGTAGAGGTTGATGGGCCGGCGCGCGAACGCGGCCCGGAGCTGGTCCTGCACCTTGCGGTCGATGACGGCAGCGCCGTCGGACACGAGCACGATGACGCGCGCTGCCGGCGACGTATCGGCCTCCTGCATGTCGAGCGCCAAGGCAAGGCCGCGGCCAACGTTGGTGAACGCGAGACCGGGGCGGTCCATGGCATCCGCGGCCGCCAGCACCGCTTCCTTGTGTTCGGTCATCGGCAGGATGTGCATCGGCGACGTCGAGAAGGCGGCGACGCCCACGAGATCGTGGTCGCGATGGATGATGAAATCCTTGAGCAGGCGCCGCGCGGCGGCGGACTTGCTTTCTTCCCCGCCTTCCGGCGCGCGGCCCGCAAACGTATTGTCCATGCTCGACGAGCGGTCGATGAGCAGCACGATGTGCGCGCCTTCGCCCGTCTTCTCGATGGTGCGCCCGAGCCGATGCAACCCTCCGATGCCGAGGATCAGCGCCGTGATCGCGATGGCCCCGGCAATGCGAAGGATCCAGTCGAGCGCAACGGAGAGCGGATCGGCTTCGATGCCCTCGATCGAGGGGTAGCTCTGCGCGCGTTGCGGCGACAGCAGCAACGGAAGCAGCGCCAGCGGCAGCAGCACGAGAACCGTCGGCGTCGCAAGGGCAAGGTTCATCGCGCAGCCCTTTCCTGGCGCGCCAGAGCCGCAGCAAGCTCCTTGAGCTCGGTCGGTGGGAGGCCGGTCTCGGCTTCGCGCTGGGCATCGCCGAAGAATGCCGCGCGCGACGCGCTGAAGAAGCGCTCGACCGCCGTGCGGGTGTCGCCATACTCGGGATGCGCCGCGAGGAACCCGTCGAGGTCTGCGGCCAGAAGCCGATGGCCGGCCGCCGTGTCTAACGCGCGATGCAGGGCAAGAAGCGCCGCCCGATATCCGTCCGCGCCACCCTTGGCCAGCGCACGCCCGATCTCGCGCACCGCGCGTGAGAAGGGGCGAGCGGGCCGCCGATGGAACGGCCACCACGCAAGATCACGCGCGAGCAGGATCAAAAAAAGTGCCGACAAAGCAGCGGCAACAAGCGCAGCCGTGCGCAGTGTGCCCGAGCGGCGGAGCGGCGTCGCCATGTCGGGACGCAGGAACGTTTCAGCCGTCTCGCCGCTCTTTTCCGGGAAGATCTCGCGCAGCGGAGACATGAGAAAGGTGAACGGCGGAATGGTCGTGGTCTCGCTGCCGTTCGGCCCGCGGACCGCGATCTCGGCAGCCGGGATCGTCTGCTTCCTCGGATCGAGGGGCGCATAGAACGCCTGATAGGTGAGCTTGAGCTTGTGCAGCCGGCCGTCGCCGCGGCGCTCCGAGGATTGCGTGATTGCGCGCAGCTCGAGCCAGTAGTTGGACGGCCCCGTGCGCGGCAGCGAGGCGGAGACGATCTCATCGTCCGGGCCGGTCTCGATCTCGATCGTGCGCTCGAGGATATCGCCGAGAAAATAGCCGAACGCCCGCGGCTCGACGGTATGCACGGCGCGCACCTCCGCCGCGGCGCGGCCCGCAACAGCGATAAGCATCAGCAACACGAAGGCGACGCGCAGCATGCCTCATGCTCCCGCAGCCAGATGGGCACCGAGGCGGTCCCAGGGAATGGTGTCGGTGACGTCGAAAGGCTCGCGCCCATACCGCGCCGCCAGCGCGCGGAAAAAGGACCGGCGGGCCTCGATCCTCCTTTGCCACTCGGCCTTCAATGCCGGCCGCATGGCTACGAGACGCCGCCGGCCAGTTTCGAGATCGGCAAGCTCCAGAAGACCCCAGGAGGGGAGGCGGGCGCTCTCGCGCGAGTCGACAATTCGAATGGGAACGACGTCATGGCCGTTGAGCGCGTCGAACAGCGCCTCGAGCTGAGCCTCCGGCAACAGGAAATCCGAGACGACGACGACGAGGTTGCGCTTGCGGCCCACCATCCGTGCAGCCTCGATGAGGCCCGAGGCACCCTTGCGCGCCGGGACGTAGCTGAGCAGGGCAGCCACCATCTCGGCCTCGCCCGCACGCGAGCGCGTCGGCGGCACCGAAAGTTCGTCATGTATGCGGTCGTCCGCCGCGTAGAGCGCGAAAGTATCACCGGCCCGACGCACTCCCATGGCGAACACCTGCGCAAGATCGGCCGCTAGGTTCATCTTCCGCGCCGCGCCGTGAAAGCCCATGGAACCCGAGACGTCGAGCAGCATGGTGACGCCGATCTGGCTCTTCTCCTCGAAGCGGCGCACATGGAGCGTGCCGAACGGATCGCGCAGCGTCTGCCGCAGGTCGATGCGGCGCGGATCGCGATATTCGAGCAGCGTCGCGAGATCGCGGAACAGCCCGCCCGCCCCGGACCGGGTGCTGCGATGGGCGCCCTGCCGCAGTGCACGGCTGCGCCAGACGATCCGGTAGGGCAGATCGACCGGCAGCGGCGCGGCGCTCGCAGCGGGAACCGTCATGGTACGGGAACCGTCTCGAACAGGGCGTCGATCAGCTCGCGCGCGATGCTCTCGCGCCGCATCTCATAGACGGGCTCGAAGAAGATGCGGTGCGCCATGGTCTCGAAGAACACCGCCCGCACATCCTCGGGAACGGCCATGCTACGCCCGTCGAGCCAGGCCGCGACGCGGGCGGCACGCACCAGATAGGAAAGGCCGCGCGGGCTCGCGCCGGCGGACACCAGCCGTGACGTATCGACTCCGGGAATCTCGATCCCGGCTTCTCCGGGGTTGCGGACGGCCTGCCACAGATTAATGACGTACTGCTCGAACGCTTCGCTGGTCTTGATCTCGCTTTGGATAGCGCGCCCGATGTCGTTGAGCTGGTCATAAGCGAGAATGCTCTCCTCGAGCCCGCCGATCAGCCGGTCGCCGTCATGAAAGCGCGTATCGAAAGCGAGCGCGCGCCGCACCGCAGGATCGGACGGCGTTTCGATGGAGATCTCCATCAGGAAGCGATCGCGCGCCGCAGCCGGAAGCTCGAACGTCTCCTCGCGCTCCACGCGGTTGCGGTCGGCGAAGACGACGAGATGCGGAAAGCGGAACTCGCGGTTGAAAGCCGAGACGCTACGCTCGGCCATGAGGCGCAGCAGTAGCGAGTGTACCTGCGGCCGGGCGCGGTTGATCTCGTTGAAAAAGAAGATCGCGAGATGTTCCCCTGCGCGGAGAACGGGCCCCTCTTCGACACGCGGGCGGCCGTCCTCGGCCAAGTATGTATGATACACGAGATCGCCGGGCATCAGGTCGATGGTGCCCTCGATACGCTCGTAGGCCCCGCCGACGCAACGCGCCGCCGCGCGCAAAAGCGTCGTCTTACCGACGCCGACATCGCCTTCCAGCAGCACGTGACCGCGCGCGAAGAGCGCAATGGTCAGGAGGCGGATGACGCGCTCCTGGCCGATCACCGCCTTGGCAATCTCGGATTCGAATTTCAGAGCCCGCGTGCGCCAGGCGGGCAAGTCGCTCCGTCCGGCGGCTTCACCGGCGTCGATCTTATCGTGCGGCATCAGAACCTCACGGGCACGCGGAGCCGAACCGCGGCCTCGTTCAAAAGGAGGTGCGGCCGAAGCCGCACCCCAAGAACCCTCGGAGAGGAAGCAGAGCACTCTTGCAAGCGTGGCACTGCAGCCGAGGAAGGCGAAACGTTCCGAGCGACTAGAGCTTGGAGACGTCGTAAACCCACTTGCCTGTCTTCTTGAAGTTCGCGGCGCGCTTGGCGTTGCGAGCCGCCTGGTCGTCGAGCGCCTTCTGCTGCTTGGCAAGCTCGGCCGGATTGTGCTTCGGGTCGTACTTCGAGCCGGCGACCTTCTCCGGATAGCCGGGCTTCGGCTCCCAGCAGACGCCGGCCGCCTTGCACTTGGTGCCGTCGTAGGCGCCGGCAACGCCGGCTCCGACGGCGAGGATCACCGCACTTGCGGCGAGCGTCACAAAGGACTTCTTCATGGGTCAGTTCCTCCAATCCACGTCTTCGACTTTGAGCGGTTCAATCCGCCCTGACACCCACACGCTGCCGGGTGCGCCTTGTCGGCGCTTCTCCCGGCTAGTTTGCGGATACCTTGCACTCACCCGCATCGGCAGGCGCAGCGCTGCCTTCCGCGGACGCGTGTTCCTCGGGTTTGTATGGTACGAACGTCTTCTTCTGTTCTTCGGTCAGCCAATCCGCCTCTGCGACATCACCCGTGTAGAGGTGGCGGATCCAGGCGATCACCTTCAGGATCTCGTCGAGCGGAAGATCGTTATGCGGACCCATCATGCCTTGGGCGCCGCCATAGATCGTCTCGAACAGGCCCTTGTCGGTCTTGTTCTTCGGATACGTCCAATAGGCGTCGTTGAGACCCGGACCGACCTTGCCCTCGGCCACATGGCCGTGACAGCCTGAGCAGGACGTGAGGTACACCTCCTCGCCCTTGGGGAGACAGGCCTTCACCTCCGTGTAGAGGTTGATGCCGCTCTCAAGGAACTTCTTGACTGCCTCCGTATCCCGTCCTTCGGGATTGGCGGTCTCAGACACCTTCAGATCCTCGCCTGTAATCGTATTCCTGAACTCCTCGGCCGATGCGGCCGAACTTCCGAACACGCTTGCCATGATCAGGGCCGACGCCCACACTGCCTTGCTTGTTGTCTTCATTATTGGGTCGCTACTCGTCTCATCTGTTTCGTCGTCTCAAGGGCCTAGGATCGCGGCAGGCCCGCCACGATCGGGATACCCTCGTCCTTCAGGATCTCTTCGATTTTCGGCTTCGCTTTCTCGAGTGCGAGATCGAGTGCTGACAGCAGTGCGGTATCGTCCTTGCGGACGCCGATCGACTGATCGAAATGGTGCGGAACCTTCTCCCCATCGCCGCGCACGTTGTTGTCGGGGATGATTGTCAGGAACACTTGGCCCGACGCCTTGGCGTAGCGCGCAACCTCAGGCGCGAAATTGACCGAGACTTCAGCCGTTCCGTCCGCGACCTCGTTGACCATGCGTTGCGGCGGGATGCGCGTGAACTTGTTGCGCTTGTCCTGGAAGTTGGTCAGCGAGTGCATGTAGTTGAAGTGTTCGCGGAAGAGACCGAGCTTCTCGAGCATGATCTGCGCCGGCGATCCGGGCGTGAAGCCGATCTTCGTCGCCTTGGCGAGATCCGGGCTGTTCCAGTCCTTGATGTCGAGCTTGGTATCCTTGCGCTGGATGAAGACATAGGGTGCACGGTAGTAAGGCTTCGTCGTCGCGACGCGCTCGTCGCCCGTGTCGAGGCCCATGACCACGTCGCACATCTTCATATCGAGCTGGTCGCGGACGATGTAGATGCTGGGGCGCGAAAACCAGACGAAAAGGGGCTTGCGGCCCATCGCTCCGGCTACGACATCGGCGATCTTGTTCTCGAAGCCGGACTTGTCGAGTTTGGAGTAGGGAAGCTCGTCGGCAGCGGCGCAGACGCGCAGAACGTCGGAGCCGGATGCGGAGAGCGCGTCGTCATCTGCGGCGCGCGCAGGACCGCCCAGTGCGCCGGCTGCAAGAAACGGCGCGAGAAGAAGAGCGTTGAGAGCTGGAAAGCGGCAGGAGGCAAGACGCTTTACGAGATCCATCGGGGTTTCCTCTTTCAGTGGGCCTGCCGTCTTGTTTTCCGCGCTTCGATCGGCGCGATGCTTGAGTGTTTGGCTTGGGGCGATCACCGCAGCGCCTCGTCGGCGCTGCGGCTCTCGTTGGTCCAGGCCCTATCAGCCCTTGTCGAACTCACCGACGGTGATGTCCTCGGAGTAGGGGTTCTTGCCGTCGAGCGAGAACACCTGGAGGCCGCCACCCATCTGCGTGTAGTTCTGCAGGTTCTTGAAGGCGCCGACGGCACCGAGGCCGGCGGTCGAGAGCGTGCCGCCCCAGACCG
>CAZDUD010000120.1:0-10305 GCA_964508485.1 uncultured Hyphomicrobium sp.
CGAACTTCTATCGGGAGATCATCGGTGACGAAGACGCGGTCTCGCGGCTCCGCGACGGGCAGCTCGGGGACGAGCGGGTCAAGGATATCCGCAACTACATCAAGCGGGGCAAGCTCTGGGAGGCGTTCATCGCCGACAAGCGGCCGGTGCTGCTCATCGACGAGATCGACAAGGCGGACATCGAGTTCCCGAACGACCTCCTGCAGGAGCTCGATCGCATGGAGTTCTTCGTCTACGAGACGAGCGAAACGGTGCGCGCGCGGGTGCGCCCCATCGTGATCATCACCTCCAACAACGAGAAGGAGCTGCCGGACGCGTTCCTGCGCCGCTGCTTCTTTCACTACATCAAGTTCCCCGACCCCGAGACGATGGCTCAGATCGTGGAGGTGCACTTCCCGAACCTCAAGGGGCGGCTGGTCTCGGACGCGATGCGCATCTTCTACGATCTGCGCGAGCTTCCAGGGCTCAAGAAGAAGCCTTCGACCTCTGAGCTGCTCGATTGGTTGAAGCTGCTCCTCAACGAGGACATCGATCCCGCGGTGCTGCGGGAAACGGACAACCGCAAGGTCATTCCTCCGCTCGCGGGCGCGCTGATCAAGAACGAGCAGGATATGCACCTATTCGAGCGCCTCGCATTCATGAGCCGGCGCAAGGGCGATTAACGTCCTCTCAACCCTGACAGCAGTTCTACGGCCCTTCTTAAGAGGAAGGACAAAGGACGTGTGCGATCGTGCTCGTCTCTTTTTCTTCGCAGCGAGGACGTGTTGCCATGACCTCAAAGACCGCCCAGTGCTTTTTCATGCTCGCGCTCGCGCCGCTCGTGCTGATGGGAGCATTGCGTCCCTCGGCCGATGCGGATGCGTATGCAACCGCGCGACGCCTCGACGACAGCCGGCTCGAGCTCGCTTCGCTCAAAGCCGAGGCCCGCAGCCTGATCGTGCATATCGACGGGCCGTGAGATCGGCAGTAGGCAGTAGGCAGTAGGCGCAGATTCGGCCGGGGCACATGGTGCTCCGGCCTTTTTTGTTATCGTCGCCCTTTTTTCACACCATGGCTGCCCTTGAGGCGGCCATGGTGTGGGGAGGGATGAGGGTGCCGCGGATCAGGCGGCGGCGACGTCGGAAAGGAAGCTTTCGATGCGGGCGCTCAGGGCCTTGGTCCGCGTCGTCACCATGGCACTCGTCTCCAGCACCTGACGGGCGGAGTTGAACGTCGAGGTCGCGGCTTCCGTCACGCCGGCAATGGTCTCGCTCACGTGGCGCGTGTCACCCGCCGCGTGATGGACGCTGGCGTTGATCTCGGACGTTGCCGCGCCTTGCTGGTTCACGGCGGCGGCGATCGTCTGCGTGATGCTGTTCACCTGCTCCATGCGCCCGGCGATGTCGGCGATGGCGCGAACGGCTTGGTCGGTGGCGGTCTGGATCGAGCCGATCTGGTCCGAGATGTTCTCGGTCGCTTGCGCCGTGCGCATGGCGAGCGTCTTGACCTCGGTCGCGACAACGGCGAAGCCGCGGCCGGCCTCGCCTGCCCGCGCGGCCTCGATGGTGGCGTTGAGCGCCAATAGGTTCGTCTGTCCGGCGATCTCGCGGATCAGCGTCACGACCTCACCTATCTGCTGCGCGGAGATCTTGAGCTCGGACATGCGCTCGTTGCTGGAGGCCGCCATTGCGCTCGTGGAGCTGACGTTGTTCAGGGCTTCCGTGATCTGGTTGCCGATGTCGGTAATCGAAACGGAAAGCTCCTCGGCAGCGGCGGCGACCGTGCCGACGTTGGCGGAGGCCTGGTCGGATGCCGTGGAGACGAGCTGCGCCTTGTCGTTCGTGCCCGACGCGATGCCCTGCAGGGAGCCTGCGGTCTGCTCGAGGTCTTCAGCCATCACGGACAGCGCGGCGATGGTCTGCTCGGCGTCGGCCTTGAAGCCTTCGATCAGCGCCTCGAGCGCCTGCTGGCGTGCCTCGCGCCGCTCAGCCTCGCGAGCCTGCTCGGCTTCGAGCTTGGTGCGCTCGATGGTGTTGTCGCGGAGCACGGCGACGGCGCGGGCCATCTCACCGATCTCGTTCTCATAGGTGGTGAAAGGAATGGTTTCGTCGGCCTCTTTGCGCGCCAGGCGCGCCATGACGCCGGCGAGCATCGGGATCGGCCGGGTCAGGAGTTTCGAGAGGAAGTACCCCACCAAGGCCATCACCACGAGCAGCGCGGCGGATGTGAGCAGGATCTTTTTCTCGAGCGCCGCGGCCAGCTCATAGACGCTTGCCTGCTTGGTGCCTGCAAACAGGATGCCGATCACCTTCGACGATTGATCGACGACCGGGAAATAGATTGTGAAATACGAGACGCCGAGAATGTCGGCTGCCCCCTTGTAGGGCTCACCGCTCTTCACCGGACCGTAGGCTGCGCTCGTCTTGCCGAGCCAGGTGCCGATGGCCCGGGTGCCGTCGGCTGCCTTGACGGTCGTCGAAACACGCACGAAATCGTCTGCCGTTTCGTCGTAGGCGAACAGGGTCATCGGCTCGCCGGTCATGCGGGTCATGGAGTCGACGAGCGTGTGGCTCTTGTCCTCGGGGATGGCGCGCATCACGATCTTCTCGACGGTGCCGTCGTCCGACCACACGACGCGGGTGTCGGGGTGGACGGTCGCCATCAGCTCGGCGCCAATGCGCAACGAGAGATCCTGGTTCTCGAGCGCCTTGCGCTCGGCGTCGCCGCGCAGTTGAAGATGCATGACGAGCATCAGGCACAAGGTCGAGACGACCACGGCGCCAAGAGTCAGGAACGCAATGAGCCTTTCCAGGCGAACGCGCTCGAATACCATATTCAAGAGTTTCATCTGCTACCTTAGCTTCTTTGCACAACTGCCTGACTTTTCCGCAGAATATTGTTCTCCTGTGAATGAATAGTTTCTCGCGGATTGAAGCTCCATTTTTTACGCGTTGTTTTTCTTCGTTACTTCCGATTCAGAAATTCGAGACCCCTTCGGCACGAGCAAAAACGATGAACAGAACCTGACGAACGGCTTCAGGGCGAGTTCATTGGCCGGTCCGTAATCATTGTCCTCTATCCTGCCGGTAACGACCGGCCGGACCGGCGGAGTTGAAAATGAGCGAATTTCTGAAAAGCGCGACCCTCGTCCTAATGGGCCTGACCGTGATCGGCGCGGGCGTGTTCGTCGTGTTCTACGGCTGATGCCATCGATGGCTTGTGCGCGCTCGCTTGCGGCGCGCCTGCGGCGTGCCTAATTAGGGAAGACTCCCAATGAGGGTTTCCCTTGCGCGCCAGCGATCTTTCCGTGACCGTGACCGACAGCCTGGCAAGAGCGGGCCATCGGCTTCAGGACATGCTCACGCCCTCTCTGCGGCTTGGCGTGACGGGGCTCGCGCGCTCGGGCAAGACAGTCTTCATCACGGCGCTGATCCGCAACCTCACCCAAGGGGGGCGCCTGCCCTTCTTCGCGCCTTACGCCGAAGGCCGGATCCTCTCGGCGGACCTCGAGCCGCAGCCTGACGACAACGTTCCGCGCTTCGACTACGAGGCGCATGTGGGCGCGCTCGCATCCGATCCGCCCGAATGGCCGGAAAGCACGCGGCGCGTCTCCGAGGTGCGGGTTGCGCTCTCCTTCCTTTCGGAGCATCCGATCCGGCGTGCGCTCGGCATCCGCAGGCTCAACCTCGACATCGTCGACTATCCCGGCGAATGGCTGCTCGATCTCGGCATGCTCGGCGAAACCTATGAGGCGTGGGCGCGCGACGCGCTCGATCGCGCGCGGGCGGTGCGGGGTGACAAGCCTACCGCCGATTGGCTCACGTTCATCGCCAAGCTCGATCCGGCCGCGGCGGAGGACGAGCAGGTTGCGCTCGAAGGCGCGCGCCTCTTCACGGAGCATTTGCGTGCCGTCCGTGCGCAGTCGGTGGTCGCGACGCTGGGTCCGGGGCGCTTCCTGATGCCGGGCGATCTCGAAGGCTCGCCGTTGCTCACGTTCTTCCCGCTGGACCTCAGCGACGGTGCGCCGCCTCAGCGCGGCAGCCTTGCGGCCATGATGGCGCGTCGCTACGAAAGCTATCTCGCGCATGTGGTGCGGCCGTTCTTCCGTGAGCACTTCAGCCGGCTCGACCGGCAGATCGTGCTCGTCGACGTGCTCGGTGCGCTCAACGGCGGGACGGAGGCGACGCTCGAACTGGAGCGCGCGCTCGCTTCCGTGCTCAAGGCGTTTCGTCCGGGGACGGCGAGCTGGCTCGCGAGCCTGTTCGGCGGGCGGCGCATCGACCGTCTGCTGTTCGCGGCCACGAAAGCCGATCACATCCACCACACAAGCCATGACCGGCTCGAGGATATCCTGCGGCTCCTGACCCAGCGCGCCGCAGCGCGCGCGGGCGAGGCCGGCGCCGAGACGCACGTGATGGCGCTAGCAGCGCTAAGAGCCACGCGCGAGGCGCAGGCGCGCGAGGGCAAGGTAATGCTCCCGTGCATCGTCGGTGTGCCGCTTCCGGGCGAGACGGTCGGCGGCGAGCGTTTCGACGGCAAGCGGGAAGCGGCGATCTTTCCGGGCGACCTTCCGGACGATCCGGCTGCCGTGCTTTCCGGCGCGGCGCCGTTCACGGCGACCTTTCCCCGCTTCCGCCCGCCGCGGCTGTTCCCGGTGCAGAAATCCGGCGAGATCCCGGCTCCGCCTCATATCCGCCTCGACCGCGCGCTCGATTTCCTTCTCGGAGACTGGCTCACATGAGCGAAACTCAGACACCCGGCAGCCGCGGGCCGCGCGTGTTCGCGCCCGACGATCCGAACATCGTCGGCGAGGCTCCTCAGTCCGTGGACGACGATCTCGTTGCCGAAGGTGCGTTGCCTGCACCTGGGCAAGCCGCATCCAAGGGTGCCAGCATCGGCGGCGTGTTTCTCTCGGCTGTGACGGGTCTGGTCGGACTTGCGCTGGCGGCGAGCTTCGCGAACTTCGTGTCGACGGCGCTCGCACGCGACGACTGGGTCGGCTGGACAGCGACGAGTCTCGCTGTCGTCGCGGTCGTCACGGGGCTCGTCATCGTGCTCCGGGAGATTGTCGGTCTCATTCGGCTCGGGCGGCTCTCGCGTCTCAAGCGCGATGCGGAGGCGGCACTGCGCACGAAAGACATTCCGCTCGAGCGCAGAACGGTCGCGGCGCTGACGGAGACGTTCCGCGGCCGGCGCGATCTGACCTGGAATCTCGCGAGGCTCCGCGATCACACGCGCGACGTGCGCGATGCCGGCGATCTTCTGAGGCTCGCCGACCGCGAGGTGATGGCACCGCTCGATGCCGCCGCGCGGCGGCTGGTATTGAAATCGGCGAAACGCGTGTCGGTGGTCACGGCCATGAGCCCGATGGTCTGGATTGCGATGCTCTATGTCGCAATTGAGAACCTGCGGCTCCTGCGTGGGCTCGCAACGCTCTATGGCGGGCGGCCCGGCGGGCTCGGCGCGCTCCGTCTCGCGCGCATGGTCGTCACGCACCTGGTGGCGACGGGCGGTGTCGCCATGACCGACGACCTGCTCGGCCAATTCCTCGGTCAGGATCTCCTGCGGCGCCTCTCGCGCCGGCTCGGCGAAGGCGTTTTCAACGGCGCCCTCACCGCGCGCATCGGGACGGCTGCCATCGAGGTGACGCGGCCGATCCCGTTCCTCGACGCAGACCCGATCCGCGTGCGCGACCTCCTGCCGGAGCTGCTTCGGCGTACGGCGCCCAAGGATCCAGTGTCGAGCTAGGCCGCGACGAGCTCGTGATCGCGATCGGCGGCTTCCGCCTGCTGCGCTTGTGCCGCCAGGCGGTCTTGCCAGATCTCCGTATGGCGCAGCGCGCGCAGCACGATGGATGCGGGCGACCGGTCGGCCGGCGTCGACAGGACGGCGCTCATGGCCGGGCCCGCCTCCTGAGAGGTCAGCCAGTTGAGCGGTCCGGAGAGAACCAGACCCAGCACCACCGGTGACATCCAGACCAAGAGGCCCGGCGAGGTCTCCCAGCAAACAATGGTGACCACGACGCCGACGAGCATGTGGGCCCAATGGAAGCGGATAGCCTGCGCGAGGTCCATAGCCGAGCCTTCGCGGCGCTGCGCCTTCCAGCCTGCGTCACGCCCCAACAGGATCTGCAGCACCGACGAGGTCTGCGTCATCATCATGATGGGCGCGAACAGCATCGAGAAAAACGTTTCCGTGGCGACACCCGCGAACGCACGCGGAATGCCGAACAGCTCGCGGGCACGGCGCGCACGCTTCATCTCGAGCGCGAGGCCCAGCGCCTTCGGCAGCAGAACGACGGCCATGGTCGCCAGGAAGAGTCGCATGGCGGCGCCAGGATCGATCACCGGCCAGATCGGGAACAGCGTCTTGCTATCGGTGAAATAGCTCGGCAGCAGTTGCTGACCCTGGAGCGCCAGCACGAGGCCGACGCCGAGCGAAGCCGCCCAGATGGCAGATATGATGTACGACAGCGCTCCCATGAGCAGGTGCAGGCGGCCCATGCCGGGCACGCCGGGCTTGGTAACGAGCGCAAGGTGCTGGATGTTGCCCTGCGACCAGCGCCGGTCGCGCACGATCAGGTCGGTCAGCGCGGGCGGCATGCTCTCGAAGGAGCCCTCGATCGAGGGCGCCATGTGCACGCCCCATCCGGCGCGCTGGAGCAGCATCGCCTCGACGAAGTCGTGACTCATAATGTGTCCGCCGAACGGGGGCGGACCCGGAAGATGGGGAAGCCCGGCTGCGCCGGCGAAGGCCGCCGTGCGGATGATGGCATTGTGGCCCCAGTAGTTGCCCTGGTCCTGGCTCCAGAAGGCGAGCCCTGCCGCCGTCGCCGGTCCGTAAATGTTGGCCGCGAACTGCATGAGCTTCTGCAACAGCGTCTCGCCGCCGATCAGCTTCGGCACGGTCTGGATGAGGCCGGCGGAAGGATCCGCCTCCATGGCACGTGCGAGCCGTACCAGCGCCACGCCGGACATCACGCTGTCACCGTCGAGAATGACGAATGTCTCGTAGGCAGCGCCGAAGCGCTCGACCCAATCCTTGATGTTTCCGGCTTTGCGCGCGGTGTTCTCGATGCGGCGGCGATAATAGACGTTGAACTCGCCTCCGAGCTTGCGCGCAAGGGCTGCGTAAGCCGCCTCCTCGGCGATGCCGGCGTCCGCGCCGCGCGTATCGGAGAGCACGAAGACGTCGAAGGACCCTGCCTTGCCGAGAGAGGTCAACTCCTCGGCGATGGCGGAGATGGTGCCGGCGATGCGAGCGGGGTCCTCGTGGTAGACGGGAAAGAGAAGCGCGGTGCGCTTCGCGAGCGGGCCGTCCGCCTCGGGAATGGCGATCGTGTCGGCCTTCTCGCCGGCGAACAGCGGCAGGAAGCCCAGCGCCGCCGACAGCGTGCCGACCGAGATCCAGGCGAAGGTCACGGTGGACAGCACGAGGAAGAGAAGCTGAAACGGCGTCATCTGCACGAACGAGAGCACGCCGTAGAGCTCGTAAGCGAACGCGAACGTCATCAAGGCCGCGCCGAGGAACACCGCCGTGCGCGGAATGCCCGGCCCGCGCCGCTTGGGCCAAACCCGCGCCGGACGTGCCGAGAAGCTCTGCACCGGCATCTCGAGCGGCGCCGCCTCCGGCAAAAGCGCCGGGTCGCTTGCGTCATGAAAGGAAACCTGGGAGCGGGGCGCAGCCTGCACAGCCGCCCCCTCACCCGCGCCCGGTGCGATGTCCTCGGCGGTCATGCTCTCGTCCATCGATAGAGCCAGCTCTCGGAGATCAACTGGCCAGCCAGCTTCAAACCTAAACGCAACTCGGCAAGCTCGGTTCCTGCGGCGTTGAGCTCGAACGTCACGCGGAAGCCCTGCAGCTCCGGATGGCGCTGCACGCTCAATTTCGATGTCGAGCCCGAGGTGGCCGTGAGATCGGCGACGGGAAGCTCGCGCGAATCTCTGACCGACGGTCCGGCAAAGTCGACGACGAACTGCGTGGTGTCCGGGCTGCGTCCCGCACCTACCTGGGTCTTGACGACCCAAGCGCCCGACCATACGGCCGGCACGGCTTCGCCCCAGGACATGCGGTAGGCGTAGCGATACTTCCTGCCGGGCTCGAGCGGCTTGGCCGGCTTCCAGTAGGCGACGATGTTGTCGTGGATCTCCTCGGTGATGGGGATCTCGATCAGCTCGACGTATCCGTCGCCCCAACTGCCGGACGGCTCGATCCAGGCCGTGGGCCGTCTGTCGTAGCGGGCTTCCAGATCCTCGTACCCGCCGAACGAACGGTTCCGCTGGGCAAACCCGAACCCCCGGAGGTCCTTGTCGACGAAGGCGCTCGTCTGCAGCATCTTAGGGTTGGACAGCGGCCGCCATAAGCGCTCGCCATGGCCGTTGATCACGGCAAGGCCCTCGCTGTTGTGCACGGCGGGCCGGTAGTCCCCGTCGAGGCGACGCTGGGCGGGACCATAGAAGTACATGCTGGTCAGCGGCGCGATGCCGACGTGCGTCAACGAGCGGCGCGGGAACAGAACGCATTCGACATCGATGACGGTCGCGCCGCCGGGGCGAATGACGAAGCGATACGCGCCGGTGATGCTCTCGCTGTCGAGCAGCGCGTGGATCACGACCTCCTCGGCGGCAGCCTCGGGCTTCTCGATCCAGAAGGCGCGAAATAAGGGAAACTCCTCGCCGCCGGGTCTTGCCGTGTTGATGGCAAGTCCGCGAGCAGAGAGACCATAGACCTCGTTGCGGCCAACAGCCTTGAAATAGCTCGCACCCTGAAACGAGACGAAGTCGCTCAGTGTCTCGGCCGTGTTGATCGTGCCCGATACGCGAAATCCGGAGAATGCGAACGGCGCGGCGTCGGGCGCTTTCTCAATTGCGGCTCCGATGGCGAAGCTCGCGCCGTCGGCGCGCAGGCTTCGCGCCTTGCCCGCTTCGACGATCCATATCTCGACCGGCGTATCGTAGAGCCAGCCCATCGGCAGGAGTTGCATCTCGTAGCCGAGGTTCTCTCCGCGCCACACGGAAGCCTCGGGGCGGAAGCGGATGTCGCGATACTGCTCGGCTGTCAGCGCGTTGAACGGCTCGGGCACTTCGATGCGCGGCTTCGTGAACTCGCGCGCGGCGAGCTCCTCCGCGCGCTTCCTCACATGATCGGCGGCAAACGATTCATCGGCCGACGGCAGAGGCTCCTGTGCCATCGCCTCGGACAAGATAAGTGCACGATCCGCCAAAGCCGCTATTGCGGCACACGCGCCCGCGCCGATCAGAACCCTACGGCGATTTGGGCCTGCGCCCATGCCAGGATCATCGTTCATATGTTCTACAGTTCCGGAGACGTCCTCTCCGACTTGCCACCGCGCCGACGCCCGGCCAGATGCTCTTCGAGCACCAACCCAACCGGTCACTCGGATGCTCCCCCCGGGGCAAACCGGATTCCCAAGGCATGGACTCCGCCCAATGCCGCCTGACGCAGATAAACTCCGATTGTGGCGACATTTATCGGGACATCGCGCCTTCAACGGAGACGTGGAGATGGTCAGGGCGCACGACGCGATTCTTTAAGTATATTGCGATGCAACAACGATACCCGAGCAACGGGGCGGTCGCAAGATCCCTGCCCGGGAGAATTTTTACCGGTTCCGGTCAACAGAGGAATGGGTGGCCCCTGAGAGCGGGTGACGGCCCATTGCTCCGCCGCACGACCGGTGCACAGCAAGTGTGCAATTCAGGGATCTGAAGCTGCGCGAATTTTGTACGCACTTTCAGGGTGTTTTTCCCGGAACGCGTCTTTCAATGTGCCTTTGCGCGCTTTGCCCCGCAATCCACAGCCCCCATGATCGCGCACCCGCAATCTGTTAACGGATTCTTAAATTCGTCAGATATCTCAATGTGTTAATGGCAGACACACGACTCGTTGCAATCACGCCACATGACAGTCGGATTCCACTGGAAACGACATCTTCTCCATTCCCTGGGCAGGAGAGATCTGCGTAGTATCTCGGCCTGAGGCGGTGATTCGGTCTGAGCGTGCTGCCGCTGTTTCGAGCTTGTGTGCGCGTGGCGTGTGTTTAATGCGTCAAGCGCCCGTTTCGAAGTTAGTAGACGGGAGAAGGTAAATGAAAAAGCATAGTCTAAGCGCCCTGGCGGCGGCCGGCCTCCTCGCAGGTGGCCTGTCTGTCACCAGCGCGTCCGCAGCTGACCTTGGGGGGAACTGCTGCGCCGACCTCGAGGAGCGCATCGCCGAGCTCGAAGCGACCACGGCCCGCAAGGGTAACCGCAAGGTCTCGCTGACGGTCTCCGGCTGGGTGGCCCAGAACATCACCTGGTGGGACAA
>CAZDUD010000121.1:0-9928 GCA_964508485.1 uncultured Hyphomicrobium sp.
GTCCTGGATGGCTGGGTTAAGCCCGGCCATGGAGTTGGGAACGACGCACAGCGCCCGCCTTCGCCGGGATGAGGAAAATGGTGTCAGCCGGTTTGCCCAAATTCAACGTCATGCCGGCGAAGGCCGGCACCCACGCCAGCTTCAGCGGACGCTACGACGGATCTGCCCATATGTCGCTTCAGCGCGTGCCCTAAGATCTGGGTGTCGCGCGCACGCCAAGCATCAGCACGAGGCCCACGATCAGGAACACGGCGATGGACGCCATGCCGATGCGCTGGCTGCCGGTTGCCTGCGTGACGATGGCGACCAGCAGCGGCGCCATGAACGCCGTCACCTTCCCCGAGAACGCGAACAGGCCGAAGTACTGCGTCATCTTCTCGGGCGGCGCGAGGCGTGCCAGCAGCGCACGGCTCGCCGCCTGCACGGGCGCCGCGACGAGACCGACGATGACGGCAAAGGCGACAAAAACCTTCTCGCCCGTCGACGAGAACGGCTCCGAGCCCGCGACCTTGGGCGCGACCTCGCTGACATACAGCACATGGCTCTGGTCGACCGACAGGATGCCGAACGCACCGACGAGCAAGAGCAGCAGCGACAGGACGATGACGGTCTTCGACCCGATGCGGTCGTCGAGCACGCCGCCGATCAGCGCCCCGAACACGCCCGTCAGCGTCAGCACGATGCCGAACAACCCAAGCTCGAGCGCACCCCAGCCGAACACCGCCGCGCCGTAGATGCCGCCGAATGCGAAGATCGCGGCGAGCCCGTCCGAATAGAGCATGCGCGCAACGAGGAATAGCAGCATGTCGCGATGCGACGGCAGCGAGCGGAGCGTCTCCCACAGCTCCGCCAGCGGCGCCCGCGCGTTTTGCATTTCAAGTCCCCGCCGCGCATCCGGGACGAACAGGAAGAACGGGATCATGAACAGCGCATACCAGAGCGCCGCGAACGGGCCCACGAGCCGGTCCCCTTCGCGGAGCGTGGTGTCGAGCGGGATGAGAGGCGCGAAGCCGAGCAGCGTCTTGCCCGTCACGGGATCGGGCACCACGAACCCGGCCATGATGGCGAGGCTCACGAGCCCGCCAGCGTAGCCGACCGCCCACCCGGTGCCGGAGAGCCGCCCGAGCTGGCTATGTGGCACCAGGCTCGGCATGATGGAGTTCGTGAACACGGTCGTGAATTCCGCCATCGCGGTCGCCACCACGAACGCTACGAGGACCAGGAAAATCGTCGTCGCGTCTGCGCCCGGCACTGCGAGCCACAGCGTCGCGAGCCCGGCGACGAACAGCACCGAGAACAGCGCCATCCACGGCTTGCGCCGCCCGTGCCCGTCGGCCACCGCGCCGAGGAACGGGCTGCCGAGCGCGATGATGATGCCGGCTGCCGCCGCAGCGTAGCCCCAAAGCGCCTGGCCCTCCGCCGGCGTCCGCGCGACGGCATTGGCGAAGTAGGGCGCGAACAGGAAGGTCAGGACGAGCGTGTAGTAGGGCTGCGCGGCCCAGTCGAACAGCACCCAGGAGACGAGCGCGCGGCGCGGCGCGGCCTCGCGCACGCCCATATTGGTTGTGGTATCCTGCACGGCCTCGTCCCCCATCCCCAGACCCCAAGTCTGTCGTGCTGTTCTATAGCCCAGGCAGGCGACGTTCGCGCGTCTTGTGTGAGGGCGATGCTCAGACGCCGTTGCTTTTACGGGCGAATATCAAAGGTCGCTGGCCCAGGCGCCCGCATAGTCGGCGCCACGAAGCTGGAACGTGTCCTCGATCACGTAAGGCCCGCCGCCGACCTTGGGACGCGACGAGAAGAGCGCGAAGCTCTCAACCTGGAACGGCGCACTCGCGAATGCGCCGAGCTGCTCCAGCACGCGCGCCACCGCTTCAGGGCGCGTGCCCTTGAGGCGCGCAAGCGTCACATGCGCCTTGAAGCCGTGCTTGTCGGGCGGCAGACCGGCGCTGCGCGCGGCCCGATCGTTGGCGCGCGCCAGGGTGTCGAGCCACGGATTGTCAGCAACGCCCGCCCAGAGCGTGCGCGGCTGCTGCCCGCCGAACGCGCCGAAACCAGTAAGCTTGAGCGGGAACGCAGGCTCGTCGATGGCGGACAAAGCTGCGTGGAACTCGTCGGCCGCGAGGTTGTCGATGTCGCCCACGAACCGCAGCGTGAGATGCATGTCCTGCGGCTCGATCCAGCGCGCGCCCGCAAGCGGAACGGCGAACGCCGCGAGCGCGTCAGTAAGCGCGGGTGGAAGCAGGATGCCGGTGAAAAGGCGGGGCATGGCGGCACACACTCGCGGGTCAGGACTTGGACAATTGCGTGCGCCGCGCACGCACGCGGTCGATCAGCGCTTCGACCTTCGGCAGGATGTTCGCGACGATCACGCCGATGCCGGGACTGGTCGGATGCAGCCCGTCCTGCATGTTGAGCTTGGCGTCGAGCGCGACGCCCTCGAGGAAGAACGGATAGAGCAGCGTGTCGTGCTTGGTTGCAAGATCGCCGTAGATCGTTGCGAAGCGCGCTTCATAGTCCTTGCCCCAGTTCTTCGGCGCGGCCATGCCCGCGAGCAGCACGTCGATGTTGCGCGCCTTGAGCCGCATGAGGATCGCATCGAGGTTCTTGCGCGTCTCATCCGGATCGATACCGCGCAACGCATCGTTGGCGCCGAGCTCGACGATGACCGCCTCCGTCCCCTCGGGGATTGCCCAGTCGAAGCGCTCGAGCCCCGCCGCCGCCGTGTCGCCGGAAACGCCCGCGTTGGCAATCTCGACTCGCACGCCCTTGGCCTCGAGCGCCTTCGCGAGCTGCACGGGAAACGCGTCCGAGGGCGGCAGCATGTATCCCGCCGTCAGACTGTCGCCGAAGGCGACGATACGGATCGGCGCGGTCTCATCGGCGGCCCGCGCGGCGCCGAAACTCGCCGCAATGAGGAGGTTGACGACCGCCATCAGCCGCACCATGTGACCCCGGACGGTCGAAGCACTTTGCTCTGCCTTCATTTTTTCGCCTCACCGCGCCCCGACACTCTTGCGCCGACGTTCATCCCGCCACCTTCCGATGGAGCTTCCGCACGTGCCCCAGCCGATCATCCACTTGAGCAACGTTCGGCTCAACCTCGAAAGCCGGGCGGGCCTGGTGGAGATCCTGAAGGGCATCTCGCTCGATGTGGCGCGCGGCCAGTCGCTCGCCATCGTCGGTCCGTCCGGGTCGGGAAAAACATCCTTGCTCATGATTCTGGCCGGCCTGGAGCGGGCCACGAATGGGGATGTGCACGTTGCCGGCCGTGATTTCAATGCCCTCGACGAGGATCGGATGGCGCTTGCCCGCGGCGAGGACATCGGCATCGTTTTCCAATCGTTCCACCTCATCCCGACCATGACGGCGCTCGAGAACGTGGCGCTGCCGCTCGAGTTTGCAGGCGATATGGGCGCACGCGGCCGGGCGCGCGCGCTGCTCTCGGACGTGGGCCTCGGCGCGCGTCTCGACCATTTCCCGGCCCAGCTCTCGGGCGGCGAGCAGCAGCGCGTCGCCCTTGCCCGCGCGCTCGCCCCCGAGCCCAAGTTGCTCCTGGCGGACGAGCCGACCGGCAACCTGGACGGCAAGACCGGCCGCCAGGTCGTCGAGCTGTTGTTCGGCCTGAAACGCAAGAGCGGCGCCACGCTCGTCCTCGTCACCCACGACGAGCGGCTCGCCAAGGAGTGCGAGCGCACCATCCGCATGGCCGACGGCAAGATCGTGGCCGACGAGCAGACCGTGGTGGCCGCATGACCACGGCAACAACCACGGACGTAGGCGCGGCAGAGCGTCCGGCACGATCCGGCCTTGCGGTGTCCCGCCTGCTTGGCATCGCGCTTCGCGAGCTGCGCGCGGGGCTCTCCGGCTTCTACATCTTCATGGCCTGCGTCGCGCTCGGTGTCGCGGTCATCGCCACCGTCAGCACGTTGTCCGACGCGCTGCGCGCGGGCTTCGAGACCCAGGGCGAGATCATTCTCGGCGGCGATGCCACGTTCTCGCGCATGCACGCGCGCGCGACCGGCGCCGAACGGCAGTGGTTCGACGCGCACGGCCGCGTAAGTGAATCCGCGACGCTCCGCACCATGGCCCGCCGCCTCGACGGCGAGCAGCAAGGTCTCATCGAGGTCAAGGCCGTGGACGCGGCCTATCCGCTCGCCGGCACGGTCGAGGTCGAAGGTACGCCGTTCGCGGAGGCCATGGCGACGCCCGAAGGCGCCGTCGTCGACCCCGTGCTCTTGAGCCAGCTCGGCTTGCGCCTTGGCGATAGGATGCGCATCGGCGAAGCCGAGGTCGTCGTCAAGGCGACGCTGACGACCGAGCCCGATGCCGTGGCCGACCGCCTGACCTACGGACCGCGCGTGTTCGTCTCGGAGGCGACCCTCCTCAAGACTGGTCTCGTGCAGCCGGGAACGCTCGTACGGTGGCGTTATGCGCTGAAGCTCGCCCCCGACGCGAGCGGCGGGCCGCAAGATCTCGCCGCGTTCCGCGCCACCGCAAAGGCGGATCTCGCCGGATCCGGCTTCGTGATCGCCGACCGCCGCGATCCTTCCCCGCAGATCACGCGCACGCTCGATCGCCTGCGCCAGTTCCTGACCTTCCTCGGCCTCGCGGCGCTGCTCGTCGGCGGCGTCGGCATCGCGAGCGCCGTTGCGACGTTCATCGAGCGTCGCCGCAACGTCATCGCCACCATGAAGACGATCGGCGCCACGAGCCGGACCGTGCTCTGGATCTTCCTCGTCCAGGTGCTGGCCATCGCGCTGATCGGCGTCGCGGCCGGGCTTGCGATCGGACTCAGCGCGCCGCGCTTCCTGATCGCCGCCTACGGCGACCTGCTGCCCGTCAAGGCGGAGCTTGCCTACGCGCCGGCGAGCATCTTTGCGAGCGCAGTCTACGGCATCCTGGTCGCGCTCCTGTTCACGCTCTGGCCGCTGGGCCGTGCCGAGCTGATCAAGCCGTCGGTGCTGTTCCGGGATGAGGTCGCGCCCGAGCGGGTCTGGCCGCGCCGCGGCATCATCGTCCTCACGGCTGCCGTTGCGCTGGCGCTGCTCGGCTTCGTGCTGATGATGGCGGAATCGGCCCGTATCGCCTTCTATTTCTGCGCCGCGCTGGTCCTCGTCTTCGCCGTCTTCGCTGTGCTGGGTGGCTTCGTCACGAGAGTGGCGCGGCGCGTGCCGCGGCCCAGGTGGCCCGAGCTGGCGCTGGCCATCGGCAACATCGCCGCGCCCGGAGGCCTGACTCGCTCCGTTGTGATCTCGCTGGGCGCGGGCCTGTCGCTTCTGGTCGCGGTCGCGCTCGCGGATGCCTCCCTCGTCCATGAGCTGACGAGCCGCCTGCCGCAGCAGGCGCCGAGCCACTTCCTGCTCGACGTGCCGAAGGGGGATGCCGCCCGGCTTGTCGAGATCGTCGAGAAGGAGGCACCCGGCGCTCACGTCGTCGAGGCGCCGATGCTGCGCGGCCGTCTGGTCGAGCTGAACGGCCGCAAGGTCGAGGAGGTGAAGCCGCCCCCCGAGGCCCAATGGGTGCTGAACGGCGACCGCGGCCTCACCTATGCGGACACGCTGCCCGAGGGTTCAGTGCTTGTCGAAGGGCAATGGTGGGCGCCCGACTATGCGGGCGAGTCGCTGGTCTCGTTCGAGCGCGACCTTGCGCGCCATCTCGGGCTTTCGATCGGCAACACCGTGACGGTCAACGTGCTCGGCCGCAATCTGACCGCGCGCATCGCCAACTTGCGCGAGGTGAAGTGGGAGAGCCTGACGCTGAACTTCGTCATGGTGTTCTCGTCCAACACCTTGAAGGGCGCGCCTCATAACCTGCTCGCCACCGTCAGCCTGCCCGACGGCGTGCCGATCGAGACCGAAGCCAACCTGGGCCGCGTAATCGGCAAGACCTTCCCGTCGGTCACGGTCATTCGCGTCAAGGAGGCGCTCGCCGCCGTCAATGCCATCCTGTCGAAGGTCATGGTGGCCGTGCGCGTAGCGGGCGCCGTGACCCTGATCGCAGGCGCGCTCGTGCTGGCGGGCGCCCTAGCCACCGCGCAGCGCCGCCGCGTTCTCGAAGCAGTCGTGCTGAAGGTGCTGGGCGCTACGCGGCGGCGCGTGCTCACGTCTCACATCCTCGAGTACGTTCTGCTCGCCGTCGTTGCAGGCCTGTTTGCGGCCGCGCTCGGCACGTTCTCAGCCTGGATCGCCGTCACCGAGGTGATGAAGATCCCCTTCGCCTTCAGCACGCCCGCCGTTCTGCGGGCCCTGGCGCTGGCGATTGGGCTGGTGCTCCTGTTCGGCTCGCTTGGCACTTGGGCCGTTCTTCGCGCCAAGCCGGCCGCCATTCTGAGGTCCGAGTAAAAAGGCGAGTCGGTTGATTCATAAGTAATAATACCTCAGTAATTTGCCCCATCTTAAGGGTTTGCCGCCACTAACATTCTGACCGAATTACCTTATATTCTGAGGAAGATCTCGGTGTTCTGGAGACGGCGTTCCCTTGAAAGGGGGCCAAGTCCCTCCAATATGCCGAAGGCAAATTCTGTTTGCGCTAGAAGTCTTTAAGGGGACTCGAAACACGATGGCACAGTTTGACAGCAGATATACGCAAGCGACGACGGTTGGCCGCGCCGACGTCGACGAAGGTCTGCGCGCATACATGCTGGGCGTTTACAACTACATGGCGGCCGGCGTCGCGCTGACCGGCATCGTCGCCTACCTGATCTTCTCGATGGCCGTCACGAGCAACCCAGGCTCTGCCGCCGCAACCCTTCCGAACGGCCAGATGCTGACCTCGTTCGGCGTCGCGCTCTACACGAGCCCGCTCAAGTGGGTTCTGTTCCTGGCGCCGATCGCGTTCGTCTTCTTCTTCGCCTTCCGCGTCGGCAGCATGAGCGTCGGCGCCGCCCAGACCTCGTTCTGGATCTATGCAGCCCTCGTCGGCGCGTCGCTGTCGTCGCTGCTCCTGGTCTTCACCGGCACGTCGATCGCCAACGTGTTCTTCATCACCGCAGCGACCTTCGCGGCCTTGAGCGTCTGGGGCTACACGACCAAGCGTGATATCTCGGGCTGGGGCTCGTTCCTGTTCATGGGTCTCATCGGCGTCATCATCGCCTCGCTCGTGAACCTGTTCATGCAGTCGAGCGCCATGCAGTTCGCGATCTCGGTCATCGGCGTGCTCGTGTTCGCGGGCTTCACCGCCTACGACACGCAGCGCATCAAGGATGTCTACTTCGAGGTCGCCGGCAACGCCGAGGCTGCGGCCAAGGCTTCCGTCATGGGCGCCCTGTCGCTCTACCAGGACTTCGTCGGCCTGTTCGTCAACCTGCTGTCGCTGATGGGCGACCGCGAGTAAGACGAGACTACGATCCCAAACACGAAGGGCCCCGCCGCAAGCGGGGCCCTTTCTTGTTCCGGCGGTCGCCGGAGGGCGGCGGGTCAGTGGCTGAGCTTTACGCTCTCGCAGGCGGCGAGCACGCGGGCGAGGTCGTGCCCGCGCTTGAGGATCGCCCCGCTCCGGAGCACGACGCAGTAGGCGCCCTGCCGGCGTGCCAGCCGCGGGCACTTCTCCACCCGGAACAGCGGATACTCGGATGCACGCTGGAAGATGGCGAACACCGCCTTCTCGCGCCCCATCTCAAGTGCATAGTCGCGCCACTCACCGGCAGCCACCTTGCGCGCATAGACGGCCAGGATGGCGTCGAGCTCGTCGCGGTTGAAGGCGACGACCGGAGGGCCGATGCGGTTGGATTGGGAAGAAACCGAGCTGAACTGCGCCTGAGAGTGCGAGGAACCGGCGCGTGGGGAACCGCCCGTCTCGCGCGGGCGGAAACGTATGGGGTCGGATTCGCTCAAGCGCGCCTCCCTGTTGATTACCTCATGATCGCGCTGAGCTGGCGATTTTTCAAGCGGCTCACAGCAAACATTTCACACCACTGCCACAAAGCGTCCGTGAGCAAGCCCCATTGCTCCGTATGATGCATCCTACAGCGCCTGGCCCGGTCCATCCCCAGTCTCGGATCAATCCCCAAGCCCCCATCCGAGGCCTATCTCCCTGGACCGGGCCTCACTTTTCCCACACTCCGTGATATTGGCCGGCACAAAAAATCCATCGTGCCGCCGGAATGGCGTCGCCGTACGGCCCTGCGCCGGCCCTGGTTGGCGCGCACCCTGCGAGCGTTGACCGTCCCGCTCGGCCGCCGTGGCTGATCGGATCCCCGAGCCCCCAGTCTGGTCAGACTTGGCAGTCGGGCGGGTCCATCTTGCTCCTCTCGTTCTACCCAAAGGGCCGGCGTTCCGGCCCTTTGTCTTCGTGTGCGGTTTCCGCTATCGATTTCGACCCGGTAGATCCTGAGAGGTAAGACATGGCGACGGCGCGCAGCACCACGAGGACGGCAGCCAAAAGCCGGCAGAACCCGCTGCTCGTGCCCTGGCGTACACCCTTCAAGGCACCGCCCTTCAAGGCCATCGAGCCGCGTGACTTCAAGCCCGCTTTCGACGTCGCGCTGAAGGCGCACAAGGACGAGATCGCCGAGATCGCAGGCCGCAAGGCGAAGCCGACATTCCAGAACACCGTTATCGCCCTGGAGAAGAGCGGCGCGCTTCTGAGCAAGGTCGCCGACGTCTTCTTCAACCTGACGAGCGCCGACACGAACGACGCGCTGCAGGCCGTCGAACGCCAGATGGCGCCGCGCCTGGCGAAGCACCAGAGCGCGATGCTGCTCAATCGCAAGCTCTTCCTCCGCATTGCAGATCTCTACGAGCGGCGAGCCGAGCTTGGCCTCGATGCCGAGGCCCTGCGTGTCCTCGATCGCACCTACAAAGGTTTCGTGCGCGCCGGGGCGAAGCTCGATGCCAAGGCCAGGAAGCGCATTGCCGAGATCAATACCGAGCTTGCGACGCTCGGCACGGCCTTCAATCAGAACGTCCTCGCCGACGAGCAGGCCTGGCACATGATCCTCGACGGCGAGCGCGACCTCGCGGGCCTGCCCGAGTCGTTTCGCGCCTCCGCCGCCCAGGCGGCCGCCGAAATGGGCAAGTCCGGCAAGTACGCCATCACGCTCGCGCGCTCGAGTGTCGAGCCGTTCCTGCAGTTCTCGGCCCGCCGCGACCTGCGCGAGGAGGCCTGGCAGGCCTGGATCAAGCGCGGCGAGAACGGCGGCAAGACCGACAACCGCAAGTTCGTCGTCCAGATGATGGGCCTGCGCGCCGAGCTGGCGCATCTCCTGGGCTTCGACACCTTCGCCGCCTACGCGCTCGAGGACACCATGGCCAAGACGCCCGCCGAGGTGAGGAAGCTCCTCGACAAGGTCTGGCCGGCGGCGCTGCGACGAGCCCGTGCCGAGCGCGACGCGCTCGAGAAGCGCGCCCGCGCCGACGGAGAGAACTTCAAGATCGCCGCCTGGGACTGGCGCTACTACGCCGAGAAGGAGCGTAAGGCGCGCTATGACCTCGACGAGGCTGAGGTTCGCTCGTATCTGAAGCTCGAGAATGTGCTCGAAGCCGCCTTCGACACTGCGGGCAAGCTGTTCGGTATCGTCTTCGAGGAGCGCAAGGACGTGCCCGTCTATCACCCGGGCGTGCGCGCCTGGGAGGTGAGGACCAAAGGCGGCGAGCACGTCGGCCTATTCTATGGCGACTACTACGCACGCCCCTCGAAGCGCTCGGGCGCCTGGATGTCCTCCTATCGCACGCAGCAGAAGCTGACGGGCAACGTCCGCCCCATCGTCGTCAACGTCATGAGCGTTGCGCGCGGCGCCCCCGGTACGCCGACGCTGCTCTCCTTCGACGACGCGCGCACCCTGTTCCATGAGCTGGGCCATGGCCTGCACGGTCTCCTGTCGGACGTGACCTATCCCTCGCTCGCCATGACCAACGTGCTGCAGGATTTCGTCGAGCTGCCCTCGCAGCTTTATGAGCACTGGCTGTCGCGTCCCGAGGTATTGAAG
>CAZDUD010000122.1:0-4738 GCA_964508485.1 uncultured Hyphomicrobium sp.
CGTCCTCGTAGAGCTGACGCTCGGAGTAGGACTGCTCGGGCTGGGCCTCGGAGCGATAGAGATCGCGCACGACCTCGGCGATCGAAACAAGATCGCCGGAGTTGATCTTCGCGACGTACTCCTGCGCGCGGCGGCTCCACATGGTGCGCTTGACGCGGGCGCGGCCCTTCAGCGTGTCCATGGCCTTCTTGACGATCCCCTCGTCGGCGAGCTTGCGCATGCCGACGCTCTCGAGCTTGCCGGTGGGCACGCGCAGCGTCAGCTTCTCCTTGTCGAAGGTGATGACAAAGAGCTCAAGCGACATGCCGGCGATCTCCTGCTCCTCGATGCCGACGATGCGGCCGACACCATGAGCCGGGTAGACAATGAACTCGTTGGTCTTGAAGCCGTGGCGCTGGCTGACCGACTTCTTCTGTGCCGCCATGATCTGACGTGCGGCTGCCGTCTTCTCGGCGATCTCCTTCGGCGTGGCCGGCTGGACGGGCGCGGTCAGCTTCTGACCGCCCTTGGCGAGCGCCGCAGCGGCGCGGGCGGGCGTCACGGCCACATGACCCGGACGAACAGCAGCAGGCGCCTTGGGCGCAGCTGGCTTGGCTACGGGCGCGGCGGCAGCAGGCTTCTTGACCTCGGGCGCGGGCGTCTTGACGGCGGACTTAACAGGGGCAACGGGCTTCGCAACCGGCGCCTTGGCAACGGCGGGCTTGACAGAGATCGGCTTCTTGGCATGACTTGACGGCGCGGCGGCCGGCTTCTTCATACCGGCCTTGGCAACGACTTTGGTCTTTGAAGGCCGGGGAGCGGCGGTCTTGGACGCGGTGGGCTTCGACGTCCGAGCCTTCACGTGCGCCTTGTTCTTCTGAGCCATCGACTTCTCACTCTCTCGTATCACATCTCACCCGCCCCGGATTGGGCCGGTCTTACCCGATCTCACTCGCACGCGGGTCTTGTGCCGACCCGTCGTCTGTGCGTTCACACGCAAACCCGGTTCGCCGGCACGTCAACCTTTGCCAGCGCCCAGGACCTCCCCAGCCATGTCGGGTTGCCGATCAGAAATAGCTACCCGTTTGCCTTCTTTCGGACGATAAGTCACACGGTTCAAATAGTTACCCGGACGACACACGGCAACACCCGTCACGAACCTCGATCGTGTCCGCGGCCGGATCGTGCTGTGTTTGTCCGTCGTGTGTTCCTGTTCGGTTTCAAATTGTCCGAGGATTACTTGTAACACAAATTTCACGAAAATTGAAGTGGCACTCGGAATAGTGGTGATCTAGCGCTTAAAGAACTTGCTTAAGTCTTCGATTTGGTGCGTTGCATGTGAATCTTCAAGGGACTTCCCGGAAGGAAGTCGACGATCAATCGCCTTTGCCGGGTTCCGAAGAAAAATATTTCTCGAACTTGTCCTTTTCATCCTTATACTGGTCGGCATCGACGGGTGCTGGCTTCTTCGAAGTAATATTCGGCCACTTATCTGCGTATTCGCGATTGAGCTCGAGCCAGCGCTCGAGGCCAGGCTCGGTGTCCGGTTTGATGGCCTCCGCCGGGCATTCCGGCTCGCAAACCCCGCAATCGATGCACTCGTCGGGGTGGATGACCAACATATTCTCACCCTCGTAGAAACAGTCCACGGGGCACACCTCCACGCAATCCGTGTACTTGCATTTGATGCACTTCTCGTTGACGACGTAGGTCATGAAAAAACGGGTCCGATCCTGCGGGGATGTGGGTTGGCAGGGGTGTGCCAAATGCCGGGCACCATAGCAAGCCCCGCAACGTCACAGCGCGATCCAGGTCAACCGCCGCGCTTGAGGCCGTCGATCTGGCGGCGGTCGCGTTTCGTCGGACGGCCGGCGCCGGGGGCGCGCCCGGCCCACGCCACGGGGTCTACTCCTTCTTGTTTACGCTCGGGGGGCGGAGTCAGATCCTCATAAAGCCGCTGCGCCTCGGAGGCCGGTCCTCGCCGCGCGCCGATGGCGGCTATCTTCAAAACCCGCACCGTGCGCGTGAGACGCGAGGTGATCACATCGCCGACCTTGACCAGCTGGCTCGCCTTCTCGGCCCGCACGCGGTTGACCTTGATCTTGCCTTCGGTCACGGCGGTGGCGGCCAGCGTGCGGGATTTGGCGATGCGGGCAAACCAAAGCCATTTGTCGAGACGCTGGGAGGTCTCGGGGCTCTGGTCGGTCGCACCGGTCTTCGTCATGAAGGGTTCTTTTCGCGGGCCTGCTTGGCAAGAGCGTCTCGAAGAGCGCCCAGCGACGCAAAGGGCGAATCCGGGTCGATCCCGCCCTTCTTCGGCGGCGCTGCGGAGTGGATGGTGGGACCGTGACGGTCGCCATGGCGCCGCTTGTCGTCGCGCCGGTCGTCACGATCACGATGACGCTGGCGCTGCCGGTTGCGGTCGCCATCACGCTCGCCGCGCTCGCGACCCCGGTCGCGGTGGCCGCCGCCGTGACGCTGCTTATTCGGCTGAGCGGCATCTGCCGGTGGCGCTTGCTCACCGGTCGCGGCCGGCGTCGCCGCCGCATCAACCGTGCCCGAAGCGACCGCCTCTCCCTGTCTTGCGCCACCGTTACGATGACGTCCGCGATTGCGGCCGGCGCCGTCGCGGCGCTCGCCTTCGTGGCGGCCCTCGCGGCGGCCGGGGCGATCCTCACTGCGGTGACGCCTCGGGCGCCAGATCTCGATCACCACCGTCTCCGGCGCAGCGGGCTCGGCGCTCTCGGAAGGCGCGGCTTCTGACGCCGACGGTTCGGCTGCCGTTTCGACCGCAGTTGCCGGCAGCGCTTCACCAGCCATGGCCGTATCTGCCGGCGTCGCGTCTGCGACAGGTGCGGCATCGGCGGTCTCGGGTTTCGGGGCCTCCGACGGACGCGGCACGGTCTTGCGGTCGAGGCGGAAGCCCAGGGCCTTCAGAACGTTCGACAGCTCGTCCGGCGAGCAGCCGAGGATCGACATCATCTCCGGCGTGACGACGAAGCCGCTGTCACCCGTCGCGCCCTTGGGCGGCGGCGTCGGGTTTTCGGGGTTCGCGCGCCAGGCGAGCAACGGGCGGATCAGATCGGCCAGGCGCTCGAGAATGTCGAGGCGCACGGCGCGCGGGCCGCAGACGTGGAAGCCATAAGCGCGATAGAGCGCTTCCGGCGTCGCAGCCTGCACCGGTGCCGATGTGAGGCCGGCCCGCGGCAGCTCGGGCAGCGCGTCGGGCGCGATGCCGTGGGCGGGCGCATTCTTCAACGTCCAGAGCGTCGCCGACAGCTCGGCGGGCGCCGGCTTCAGAAGCGCCGGGAAGTAGATGTTGAAGGCGCCGAAGCGCACGCCGTACTTGCGGAGCTGTGCGCGTGCCTCCTGATCGAGGCTCTTCATCATGTCGGCGATCAGCTCGCGCTTCAGCATGCCGAAGCTCTCGGTCAGACGGAAGGCGATGCCGCGCGCGAGACCCGTCACGTCCTCGGCCTTGGCGATCTCGACGAGCGGCTTCAAGCGCTCGGAGATGATCTCGTCGCGCCACGTCTCGAGGCGTGCCTGGACCTTCTCGCGGTCCGGCCCCGAGAGGTGCTCGTCGGCGAGGAGTACGACCTGCGGCTTCAACGGATCGTCGGCCGCCTGGAACTCGGCAATCTCCTCGTCGCGCCACAGCACGCGTGCCGTGCGCGAGAGCTTGAATGCGTCGGCCTTGGCGGCTGCCACGCGGCGGGCGCGCATGCCAAGCTCACGCGAGAGAACGTGTGCAGCTGCGCTGCGGGCTGCCTTGCCGTGGATGCCTTCCGCCTGCGTCTCCGGCGAGAAGCGGAAGCCGCGCAGGCGGCCCACGAAATGGTTCTCGACGTGAATGGCGCCGTCCTCGGCGATCTCGGCCGAGAGCTCCTCCTTGTCGCGCAGGCCCTTCATCAGCGCGCTCGTGCGGCGATCGACGAAGCGTTGCGTCAACTGCTCGTGCAGCGCATCCGAGAGGCTGTCCTCGATGGCGCGCGTGCGGCCCTGCCAGTGGGCGGGATCCTTCAGCCAGTCGGCGCGGTTGGAGACGAAGGTCCAGGTGCGGATGTGCGCGATGCGGTTGGCGAGCGTATCGATGTCGCCGTCGGTGCGGTCGGCGAAGGCGACCTGCTTGGCGAACCAGTCCTCGGGCACGCGACCTTCGGGACCCATCAGGTAGCTAAAGAGCGTGCCGATCATCTCGGCGTGGCTCTGCGACGAGATCTTGCGGTAGTCCGGGAGCTGGCAGACCTCCCAGAGCCGCTGCACCGCGGCCTGGCCTGTCGCGAGCTTCGCGATCTCGCGGTCGTTAGCCAAGGTCTCGAGCGCAATCACATCGTCGGCCATGCGGGCGCGGACGAGGCGCGGCTCGTTCGGCATCTCACGCAGGCTGTCGCGCAGACGGTCCAGCGTGGCGAACTCGAGGCGGCGGTTGCGCCACTGGAGCACACGCACGCTGTCGAAGGTGTGCGTCTCGAGGCGCTCGACGAGATCGGAATCGAACGGCTCGCAGTTGCCCGTCACCCCGAAGGTGCCATCGTTCATGTGACGGCCGGCGCGGCCTGCGATCTGGCCGATCTCGTTCGGTGTCAGGTTGCGGTAGTTCTGGCCGTCGAACTTGCGTACGGCGGAGAACGCCACGTGATCGACGTCGAGGTTGAGGCCCATGCCGATGGCATCGGTGGCGACGAGGAAGTCGACGTCGCCCGACTGGTAGAGCGCGACCTGGGCGTTGCGCGTGCGCGGCGAGAGCGCCCCGAGC
>CAZDUD010000122.1:4748-9927 GCA_964508485.1 uncultured Hyphomicrobium sp.
CCGAGCACGACAGCCGTGCCGCCGCGCTGGCGGCGGATCAGCTCGGCGATGGCGTAGACGTCGTTGGCCGAGAAGGCGACGACGGCCGAGCGGCCAGGCAGCCGCGTGATCTTCTTCTCGCCGGCATAGGTCAGGCGCGATAGGCGCGGGCGCGAGATGAAGTTGGCACCGGGGATCAGATCCTGGATCGTCTCGCGCATGGTCTGCGCGCCCAAGAGCAGTGTCTCGGCGCGGCCGCGTACATGCAGCAGCCGGTCGGTGAAAACGTGGCCGCGCTCGGGATCGGACGCGAGCTGGATCTCGTCGATGGCGAGGAAGTCCACATCCACGTCGCGCGGCATGGCCTCGACGGTCGCGACCCAGTAGCGGGCGCGCTCCGGCTTGATCTTTTCTTCCCCGGTGATGAGGGCGACCTTCTCGGCGCCAACGCGGGCTGCGATCTTGTCGTAGACCTCACGCGCCAAAAGCCGCAGCGGCAGGCCGATCATGCCGCTTTCGTGGCCGAGCATGCGCTCGATGGCGAGATGGGTCTTGCCGGTGTTGGTGGGGCCGAGAACCGCGGTCACATTGCGGATGCGCGTTTCCAGATCGCTGGCCATACGCGAGGTCTCCAATGACAAAGTGCACTTGGCATTGCATTGGAGTGGTTCGAGATCAAGGCTTTTCGTCTGACGCCTTTGCGCGCAAGACGTGCGGAAACCTCAAAGCGGAGGGAAAAGTTACCGGTCCCCTGCACGCAAGGAGATGCGCACAAGGGCCGCGTCGGTCCACGGCCCTTGTGCTCACAGGATAATGTCTGGGATGCGTCTGAGCGTTGCCGCTCAGTCCACGGAGGCGACGCGCCCCCGTTCCGGCAGCTGAATGTTCACGCGCTCGAGGTCGATGCGTGCGGCACCGACGGCGGTCGGAACGGCGACCGATTGCGGCAGCATCAGCTTGGCGGCCGGCACCTTCCGGAACACGATCTCGATGTCGTTCGAGGCGGCGAGCTGGCGCGTGTCCTCGGTGGGACGGTATCCTGCGATCGGAATGTATTTCACCCGGCAGACGACCGCGGTCTCGGTCGGAATGCCCACGACCGGCTCCTCACGGGCAAACCGCAGCGCTATGTCGAACCGCTGCTTGCCGTCGAAAATCGAGAACTTACGTCCGCAGGGGCTCGGCGCGTCGCTGTGCGTGATCGCCAGGATGGCGCTCAGGGGATCGAACACCCCTTTGAGATGAGCGGGCGCAAGCGGCACGGTATCGGGCGCCTCGATCGTGAGGGGCAGGACCGAGAGGCGCTCGATGCCACCCTTGTCGAAGCCCATGGAAATCGAGCCATTGCGGACGGTGCTCTCATAGTCGAAGCGGAAATCCGCAGGCTGCGGCGCGCTCGCGTCAAGCGTGCCGGAGGAGTGGGTCACACCCTTCCATTTGAAGATGCCGAGCAGCGCCGAGATCTCGACGTCCGTCTCGAGGCTGTACTCTCTGCGTCCGACGTTGGACTTGAAGTTGAATGCGCCCAGGTTGAAGCCGTTGAGCGTGATCTTGTAGCTGGCATCGACGCGGACCGGAGATGCCCCCGAAAGCGGGGCCGCGGTCGCCAACGGCGACATCGGGGTCAGCGCGGCGACGGCCGCAATACCCAGAGACGCGACACACATAAAGACGCGACGAGACGAGACTTGGAACCTCTTCACCACTCACCCCCACCCGTTGCTCGTGCTCGCTCTCGCGAGGAGGGCAAAACGCTGGTCTATTCAGGATCGTCGGAGACGTGCATTTTGCCGCCCAAGGTTTAACAATTCGCTCCACCGCGCGCCGCCCTGGGACGGCCTTTCATCCAGGCAATCCACAAACAAACCGTTTCGTTTTGGGCGGGTTTCGAGGTCCCTGTGGCCGCTTTCCATCAGGTGCCGGCACCTGTCCGGCCCGAAGGGCCGCTTGACGCCAAGAACGCGGCTCGCGTATAGAAGGCGCCAACGGTCCCGCCGATCCCGGTCAGCGGGACCATTCTCATTGATTTTCCCCGTGATTTCGGGTCCGCTTTTGAGGTGGACGGTCGATCGTGGGGTCGAAGAGCCAAGGATTTTCGAGATGACCAGGCGCTGTGAGTTGACGGGCAAGCTGCCCCTTTCTGGCAATATCCGGAGCCACGCCGAGAACGCCACCCGGCGCAAGTTCCGTCCCAACCTCGTGAACGTCACGCTGATCAGCGAGACGCTCGAGCGGCAGGTGAAGCTGCGCATCACAGCGCACGCCCTGAAGTCCGTCGAGCATCGCGGCGGCCTCGATGCTTTCCTCGCCAAGGCCAAGGCTGAGGATCTTTCACCCGAGTGCCAGAAGCTCAAGCGCGAGATCGCGAAGGCCAAGGCCGAGAAGGCCGCTTAAGGCCGCTCGACCTTCCGTCGGCAGTTTTCAACATGCGCCCGCCGGAGACCGGCGTGGCGCATGTTTTGTTTTCTGGGGTGGCGAAGTGCGCATCGCGCCGCTGCCTGCACGAGGATCCTTCCGACGTTGTGCTTGTGGACGCTGGCGTGGATCCCGACCTGCGTCGGGATGACGTCGATAGGAGGGACGCCGCTCTCCACACATGCAGCGTCATCCCGGCGCAGGCCGGGACCCACGCAACTCTCCGCGCCCGCGACGCCCGCCGGAAGACAGCTCGCATGCCACACGTCCTGGCGAGTGGGGTCGTAAGATCATTTGCGAGCGGGTCGAGATCGCGCGTGCTCAGGACTTGGCTAGCGCGGCGAGGTCGAGGCGGGCGGTCGTCATGGCGAGCGCGCCGTCGGCTGTGCGTGGCCATTCCGCCTCGGGACGATCGCGGTAGAGCTCGATGCCATTGCCGTCGGGATCGCGCAGGTAGATCGCCTCGCTGACGCCGTGGTCGCTCGCGCCGTCGATCGGGACGCCCGCCGCGAGCACGCGGCGCAACGCGTCCGCCAAGGCTGCCCGCGTCGGATAGAGGATCGCCACGTGGTAGAGCCCGGTCGTGCCGGGCGGCGGTGGGTGGCCGCCGCGGCTTTCCCACGTGTTCAAGCCAATATGATGGTGGTAGCCGCCGGCCGAAACGAACGCCGCCTGCGTCCCATAGCGCTGCGTGACCTCGAAACCCAGGACATCGCGATAGAACGACAAGGCGCGCTCGATGTCCGCCACCTTCAAGTGCACGTGGCCGATTCGCGTTCCGGGGTCGACCGGCGGGTTGGATTTTTGCATCTGCGGCCTCTGCTCACTCTGGTCCGCAGATAGGTATGCACGCCCTGTCTCTTTTACGAGACCGATGGTTCAGGGTCAGACGCGATCATGGTCTAGATCGCGATGGCGCTGCGCAAGGCGGAAAGCTCGGCCGACATGCGGTTGGTGACGGTCTCGCCCTGATCGGCGAGGCTCGTCATTTCCTGCGCGACCACGCCGAAGCCGGCGCCGTGCTCGTTGGCACGCGCGGCCTCGATGCGCGCATTGAGCGCCAGGAGCCGTAGCGTCTTCAGCGTTCCGCGGATGTTGGCCGCCGCGCCGTCGACCTTGTCGAGTGCGGCAGCACCCTGCGTCAGCCGTTCGGCGAGGCGCGAGAGAGCGCCGGCCTCAAGAATGATTCCGTCGAGGAAGGCCGGCTCGTTGGTCTCCGGGTTGATCTGAGCGGATGCACCGCCCGTTTCGTGCACGTAGAGGATTCGTCCGTCGCGGTGCTGGATGCGGTAGCTGACCTGCCAATTGCCGCCGCGCGACAGTGCTTCTGCGACGGCCGCGTCCACCTTGGACAGGTCCTCTTTCACGATGAGAGACGCGAAGCCGGTCCGGTTGCGGATAAAAGAATCCCCGTCAAAGCCGGTCAAACGCGCAAAGCCGTCCGACAGCCAGATCATGGCGTAATCGTTGCTGTTGTAGCCCCGGTACATGAAGCCATCGATGCGCACGCCGATGCTGCGCAGAAAGTCGTCGGCAGAGAAAACACCTGCCCCTTCCGTCGGTGCGTGTTGGATCGTCACGTGTGCGCTCCCAAGCCCCCGAAAAATCGGCCCAATCTGAACCGATTCGCCAGAGAATTGGATGATGGAGTTGCGCGCAAACGGTGAGCAGCCGCCCAGCGATTCATCAGCGCGCCGCTACCTCCGTAAGCGGACAAACCGGGCATGGCGGGGCACAGCGCCATGCCCGTTGCGCTTCGCCTATGTTTGCGAAGCAATTGCGACGCGGCTAGCGAGCCACCAATCTCAATATGAAGATCACGATCAAGGCGCCGATGGTGGCGTTGATGATGTCGCCCAACAATCCGCCACCGATGTAGAGTCCGAGCCGCGGCAGGAGCCAGCCCGCAACGACGGCACCTACTATTCCGAGCACAATATTGCCGACCAGGCCGAAGCCGCCGCCCGCAATGATCTGACCGGCCAACCAGCCGGCAATGGCACCAATAATGAGCCAAATGATGAGGCCTTCCAAAGCCATGGGTCTCCCCTCCGTTTCAAGCTACGCAGGTCGCACGCTTCAGTCGCTCATTCATCTCGACCGTCCCGCCGCGCTTCGGCGGTCGGTTCGGCTCGTCGACGTTACTTGAGTTCGCCTGACGCCGAAACATAGCCGGTGTGCAGGTGCTCAGTCGCGTCTGAGATCGTCTACGAGTCATGCCTCGACCCGGAATCGCGGCAGCCGGACGATGACGCGCGTGCCGCCCGACGGGGCATCCGCGAGGCTCAGCGTTCCGCAATGCTGCTCGGCGGCCTTGCGGGCGATCGCGAGCCCCAGCCCGGCGCCGCCTGTTTTGCGGTTGCGCGATTCCTCCAGGCGCACGAACGGCTCGAGCACGCGCGCGCGGTTCTCGGCGCTGATGCCAGGCCCGCTGTCGTCGATGCGGATCACGATCATGTCGTCCTCGACGTCGGCGCCGACCGCTGCGTTGCCGCCGTAGGTGATCGCATTGTCGGTCAGGTTGGAGACAAGGCGGCGGACGGCGAGCGGATCGCCGAGGATTTGTGCGGCGGCCGCTTCGCCCGAGACCGTGAGCGAGACCTCCGCGCCGGCAAGACGACGATCTTCCGTCTCGCGTTCCAATAGCGGCGCGATCTCGAACAACTGCAGCTCCGGCTCGCGCGACGTGGCGTCGAACGCGATCAGGGAATCCTCGAGCAGCCGGCTCATGTCGTCCAGGTCGTGGACCACCTTGGCACGCTCGTCCGCGTCCGGGATCAGCTCG
>CAZDUD010000123.1:0-9795 GCA_964508485.1 uncultured Hyphomicrobium sp.
ATTCCAATCGCAGGTCGCCCACCTTCGGAACACCGAGACGAACGCTGCGAACTACCGCAGCGCGGCGTCCGGCTACCTTTCGGAGATCGACCGAATGCAGCTAGAGGTCCGCGAGTACCTCAGCCTGCATCCCGGCGAGGCGACGGCCGTCTAGTAGAAGGACTGGACTGTGTGGACATCGGCGCTCGGAGGACCTCTTCGCGACCACGCTCCGGCGCGACCCGTACGTCGCGGCCGGTGAATCCCGTGCCGCCCGTTGTGATGACCACGTCGACATCGGGATCGGCGATCCAGCTTGCGACCTTCGCGCGGATGGCGTTCGCGTCGTCTTTCAGGAGCGCGCGTGCGGCAACGCCGTGGCCGGACGCCGTGGCCATCTCGGCCAGCGCATCGCCCGATTTGTCCTCGGCCGCTGTGCGCGTGTCCGACATCGTGAGGATGGCGATGCGGAGGGGGATGAAAGGGCGCGTCTCGTCCAGACGGTTCATGCGATCGAAAGTCCTCAGTGCTTCTCGAGAGCGGCCTCGACGGCGAGGAGATCGCGCCAGGCCTGGCGCTTGGCGGCCGGGGTCCGCAACAGATAGGCCGGGTGCAGCGTAGCCATGACTTTCACGGACCGGCCGCCGCTTTGGATCTCGCGCCATTTGCCGCGGATGCGCATGATGCCTTCGGTCGTGTCCAGCACTTGCTTGGCTGCCGCGCCGCCGAGCAGCAGCACGATGTCCGGCTTTACCAGCTCCATCTGGCGCTCGAGGAACGGACGGCAGACCTGGCTTTCCTGCGGCGTTGGCGTGCGGTTGCCGGGCGGTCGCCAGTAGACGACGTTGGTGACGTGGACGTCCGCCTCCTTGAGACCGATTGCGGCCAGCATCTTGTCGAGGAGCTGGCCGGCGCGGCCGACGAAGGGCTTGCCTTCGAGGTCCTCTTCGCGTCCCGGCGCCTCGCCGATGATCATGAGGCGCGCGTGGGGGGCGCCACGGTAGAAGCACAGGTTCTTGGCCGTCGCCTTGAGGCCGCAGCCGTCGAAGGCGCGCAGCGCGGCTTCAAGCTCGTCGAGGGTCTTGGCGTTCTTCGCGACCGTGCGCGCCGCCAGCTCGGCAGCGTCCGGCGGCGCTGGAGCGAAGCCGGGCCGCGGGTCGAAGCGTGGCGGCTCGGGTGCGGGCGGTCTCGGTGCCTGTCGCGGCCGCAATGGCCGCTCGGTCTCGCGGGCCTCGCCGCGCAGGGGTGCGGGTGCTTCCGTTGTGGCGGCGGCCTCTTGCGCCGGGAGGCGGAAGCCATGCCCCGGCGCGACATCGCCGTGCACCAGCCAGTCGACGGGCTCGTCCGCGACGGCGGTATCAACGCCCATCTCGCGGTACCAGTCCAGAACGGCGGCCAGCGCGCGCTTGTCGGCTTCGGTCTGCATGGGGCGCACCTTATCGATCCGGCGATCCAAATGCACGCTTCCGGCGCCGTCCCCGTGTCGCTTACGACGCTTGACGCGTTCGGGAATTGGGACCAAACCGACAAAAACAGCAGCGGCGGATGGGATAAGACACAATGGCGCGGGGTGATGCTGACCTTCCCGAGCGGGAGGCCATGGAGTTCGATGTTGTGATCGTCGGCGCGGGCCCGGCGGGCCTCGCCGCCGCGATCCGCATCAAGCAGCTCGCGGCCGAGAAGGGCGAGGAGATCTCTGTCGTCGTGCTCGAGAAGGGCAGCGAGGTCGGCGCGCACATCCTCTCGGGCGCAGTGATCGATCCGATCGGATTGAGCCGTCTGATCCCCGACTGGCGGGAGCGCGGCGCGCCGCTCACGACCGAGGTCAAGGAGGACCGCTTCCTGGTGCTCGGGCCTGCGGGCGACATCCGGCTGCCCAACTTCCTCATGCCGCCGTTGATGAACAACCACGGCAACTACATCGGCAGCCTCGGGCTGGTCGTGCGCTGGCTCGGCGAGCAGGCGGCCGAGCTTGGCGTCGAGGTCTATCCCGGGTTCTCCGTCAACGAGGTGCTCTACGACAAGGGCGCCGTGGTCGGCGTGGCGACGGCCGACATGGGCGTTGGCCGTGACGGCGAGCCCAAGGACGGCTACACGCGCGGCATGGAGCTTCGCGGCAAGTACACGCTATTTGCGGAGGGCGCACGCGGCTCGCTCACGAAGACGCTGATCAAAAAATTCGATCTCGCGCGGGATTCCGAGCCGCAGAAGTATGGCATCGGCCTCAAGGAGCTGTGGGAGGTTGCGCCCGAGAACCACAAGCCGGGCCTCGTGCAGCACACGTTCGGCTGGCCGCTCGACATGAAGACGGGCGGCGGCTCGTTCCTCTATCACTACGGCAAGAACCTGGTCGCGGTCGGGGTGGTCATCCACCTTAACTACGATAACCCGTATCTCTCGCCCTACGACGAGTTCCAGCGGTTCAAGACGCATCCGACCATTGCGCCCGTGTTCAAGGGTGGGCGGCGCATCGCTTACGGTGCGCGCGCGCTGACCGAGGGCGGCTGGCAGTCGATCCCGAAGCTCGTCTTCCCGGGCGGCGCGCTCGTCGGCTGCGCGGCGGGCTTCATGAACGTGCCGCGCATCAAGGGCAGCCACAACGCCATCCTGTCCGGTATGGCCGCTGCGGAAGCCGTCGTGGCGGCACTCGGCGCCGGGCGGTCGCACGATGTGCTCGAGACTTACGAAACCGCGGTGCGCAGCGGCGACATCGCGCGCGATCTGAAGCGCGTGCGCAACGTGAAGCCGCTCTGGTCGCGGTTCGGCACGGTGCTCGGCGTCGGGCTCGGCGGGCTCGACATGTGGCTCAGAACGCTTCTCTTCGGCTGGTCGCCGTTCGGGACGCTGAAGCACGGCAAGCCCGACTATGCGACGCTCCAAAAGGCGCGCAACGCCGCGCCCATCGTCTATCCGAAGCCCGACGGCGTGCTGACCTTCGACAAACTGACCAACGTATCGTTCTCAGCTACGAATCATGAGGAAGATCAGCCTGTTCACCTCAGGCTGACCGATCCGCATATCCCTATCGACGTCAATCTGCCGGAATACGCGGAGCCCGCGCAGCGCTATTGCCCGGCTGGCGTCTATGAGGTGGTACGCAACGACGCAGGCCAGCCGCTGTTTCAGATCAATGCGCAAAACTGCGTTCACTGTAAAACCTGCGACATCAAGGATCCGAGCCAGAATATCACCTGGGTCTGCCCGGAAGGCGGCGGCGGGCCGAATTATGCCGAGATGTAGTGTTTGGTGACCGGGAACGGGACAGAGATTCCAGTTAATTTAGCTTCGGATCGACGTTGAAGCGGAGTCGCCAAGCGGCGCCAAGGTTTGCTACTCTCGCGCGACGTGGTGCTGGGCTTCCCGATGAGGAACAACAGAATGAGCGCTCGCCGTGGCAGGTTTGCTTTCGTGGTCCCTCTGCTGGCGGCGGGACTGATCGCATCCTCGGGCCCGTCGCGCGGTGAAACTGTCGAAGGAGAGACCTTCGACGGCACGCATTCCATGGTCGGGAGCTATCTCGCCGGGCGCTTTGCCAGGGCCCAGAACGATGCTGCCGAGGCGGCCGAGTTCTACCGCAATGCGTTGACCTTCGATCCCCAGAACGAGCTTCTGCTCGAGCAGGCCTTCCAGATCGAGGCTGCCCGCGGGGACTGGCCGCGCGCGTTCAAGCTTGCCGAGGATCTGATCGGGGAGCAGAGAACGCATCGCATGGGCCAGCTTGCGCTGGCGCTGCGCGATTTCAAGGCCGGGGCCTGGCGCAAGTCCGAGGAGCATTTCAAGGCCGCGGGCTCGGGGCCTATCGGCGAGCTGACCAGTGCCATGGGCAGGGCCTGGGTGGAACTGGCGCATGACGATACGGCCGGGGCGCTGGCACAGCTCGATCTGCCGAAGCAGGCCGAGTGGGCGCAGTTCTTCCTGCGTTTCCATCGCGGGCTGATCGCGGACATTGCGGGGCGCAAGAACGAGGCACGCACGGCCTTCGAGCGCGTCTATGCGCAGGATGCGCGGACACTGCGCACGGCGCTCGCCTATGCGCGCCACGAGGCCTTCGCCGGCGATCGCAAGAAGGCCCTTGCCATCATCAACGAGCAGATTCAGCGCTCGCAAGGCGACGGTCATCCGTTGCTCAGGAGTCTCCAGGAGGCCATTCAGTCGGGCAAGCAGATCGGGCCGATCGTAACGACGCCGTCGGAGGGCATGGCGGAGGTCTTCTATGGCCTCGGCGAAGCTCTCATTGCCGAAGGGGCTGCGGGTATCGGCGTGCTCTACATGCAGATGGCGCTCTACATCGAGCCCGAGCACCAGTTCGCGCTCGCCGCTCTCGCGAGCGCCTACGAGAGCAACAAGCAATATACGGATGCCATCACCACGTACGAGCGCATCCCGAGGACGAGCCCGCTGGCGACGGCCGTCGAGATCCGCAAGGCGTTCAATCTCAACTCCCTCGACAAGGTCGACGAGGCGCGGCAGACGCTCGAGCAGTTGCTCGCGGGGCCGCCGGATGCGGCGAAGGCCGACGCCGCTCAGACGTCACCATCGACTCAGCCGGATGCGCCTGCCTTCTCCCTTCCAGATGGCGAGGTTCTGCGGATCGGCGAGCGCGGCGAGGCTGTGCAGCAGCTTCAGGAGGCGCTGAAGCGGCGCGGTTTCGATATCGATACGCCGGACGGCAAGTTTGGCGAGGGGACCCGCAAGGCGGTGCTCGCCTTCCAGACCCAGAACAAGCTCAAGCCCGACGGTCTCGTGGGGCCGAAGACGTTCCGCGCCATCGTCGGCGGCGATGCGGTGCCGGCTGAGGTCACGGGTGATGCCGTCATGGACCAGCCGGTTCCGCTTACCGTGTCGGACAAGCTTGAGATCCTGGACGCGCTCGGCAATATCATGCGCTCCCGCAAGCGTTATGCGGATGCCGTTCCTTATTACGATCAGGCGTTGGCGCTGGTGACCAGGCCGGAGCGCCGGCACTGGGTTTACTACTACGCGCGCGGGACCTGCTACGAGCGTCTCAAGAACTGGGATGCGGCCGAGGTCGATCTCGAGAAGGCGCTATCGCTCTATCCCGATCAGCCGTTGATCCTCAACTATCTCGGCTATTCGTGGGTCGATCAGGGACGCAAGCTCAAGGAAGGCATGGCCCATATCGAGAAGGCCGTCGCGCTCAAGCCCGACGACGGCTACATCGTCGATAGCCTCGGCTGGGCGCACTACATGCAGGGCAACTATAAGGAAGCCGTGCGCTACCTCGAGCGGGCCGTGGAGCTTAAGCCGGACGATCCCGTTTTGAACGATCATCTCGGTGATGCGCTCTGGCGCGTCGGGCGCGAGCGCGAGGCGCGCTTCCAGTGGGATCAGGCGTTGTCGCTCAAGCCCGAGCCCGAGGATGAAGCGAAGATCCGCAAGAAGCTCGAGACCGGTCTTACGGGCGTTTCTCTTCCCGCCCCTGTGAGTGAAGGCCCCGGCAAGCAAGCAGCGAAGACCGGTGAGGCCGATCAGAAGTGACGTCGTGGTTTCCGCCCGCGAATTTGCGCCGGCCAAAATCAACCTGACGCTCGAGGTGGCGGGCCGTCGCGACGATGGCTTCCACGAGATCGCAAGTCTCGTCGCGTTCGCGAACGTCGGCGATACCTTGGCGCTGGAGCCCGGCGCACCTCCTGGTGTCAGCGCATCCGGGCCGTTCGCGGGATCGCTCGCTGGGCCGAATATCCTCGACCGAGCCTTGGCATTGATCGGTGAGCGGGCTCCGCAGCTCACGCTCGGCGCCATCCATCTCGAAAAGCGCCTGCCCGTCGCGGCCGGCATCGGCGGCGGGTCGGCGGATGCGGGTGCGCTGCTCCGCGCCGTGCGACGTGCGAACGGCGATGCGTCGGATGGTGTCGACTGGCATGGGATCGCGCGCTCGCTCGGCGCCGACGTGCCTGTCTGCTTTGCGGCTCGCTCGCTCTGGATGACGGGCACCGGAGACGCGCTGGCTGACGTTGCGGGAGGCATACCGCCGCTCGACGCGGTGCTCGTCAATCCGTTGGCCGACGTGCCTCAGGACAAGACGGCGCGCGTATTTGGTGCGCTCGCGGCGAAGGCCGTTCGCGAGGGGCATGAGGCGCCGGAGGCGCCACGGCTCACGGACCGTGCGTCGGTGCTCGGCTTCATGCGGGCGCGGGGAAACGACCTTGCCTGTGCGGCCGAGCGGGTTGTGCCGGAGACCGGCGCCGTGCTGGCTGCGCTCGGCGTGCTGGCGTCCTGCAAGTATACGGCGGTTTCCGGCGCGGGGCCAACGTGCTTCGGCATTTTTGCCGATGCGGCGACGGCTGAAGCTGCGCGCGAGGCCATCGCGACGAAGCATCCCGGGTGGTGGGCGGTGGCTGTGACGCTTGGCTAATGCACTCTTCCTCTCCCGATCGCAAGTGCAGGGCGATGGGGAGAGGGAGAGCTCAATGTGCGCGGGCGATGCAGAAGTCGATCACGTCCTGCATGGCGCTGCGTTCGCTGCTCTCCGGGAAGATCGCGAGCGCGTCGCGGGCGATCGCGCCATAGGAGCGTGCGCGCTCGAGCGTCGCGTCGATGGTCTTGTGCTTTTTCATGAGCCCAATCGCGTGCTCGAGGTCGCCGTCGTCGATCTTGCCCTCGACGATGGTGCGGTTCCAGAACTCGCGGTCGCGGTCGTTGCCGCGGCGGAACGAGAGGATCACGGGCAGCGTGATCTTGCCTTCGCGAAAATCGTCGCCCACTGATTTGCCGAGCCGCGCGCTGTCGCCCGAATAGTCGAGCGCGTCGTCGACGAGCTGGAACGCCAGTCCGAGGTTGCGGCCATAGGAGCGCAGCGCCGCTTGCTCGTCCGCAGGACGGTTCGAGATCGCAGCGCCGACCTCGGCGGCGGCTGCGAAGAGCGCTGCCGTCTTGGAGTCGATGATGGCGAGGTAGGCGTCCTCGGTGGTGGCGGTATTCTTGGCCGCGGCGAGCTGCATCACCTCGCCCTCGGCGATGGTTGCCGCGGCGTTGGAGAGAATGCGCAACACGGGGAGCGAGCCCACCTCGACCAGCATGCGGAAGGCCTGGCCGAGAAGAAAATCGCCGACGAGCACGGTCGCCTGGTTGCCCCAGATGAGACGCGCGGTCTTGCGGCCGCGGCGGGTGTCGCTCTCGTCCACGACGTCGTCGTGGAGCAGGGTTGCCGTGTGCATGAACTCGATGGCGGCGGCCGTACGCACATGGCCCTGGCCGCGATAGCCGCAGAGCTTCGAAGCTGCGATTGCAAGCATGGGCCGCAGGCGCTTGCCGCCCGAATTCACGAGATGATGGGTCAACTCCGGGATCAGCTCGACGTCAGACACGGCCTTGTCGAGGATGATGCGGTTGATCGCATTCATGTCCTCGTCGACAAGCTCGAGCAGCGGCGCCAGGCTTTGCGAGGGCTCGCGCGCCTCGTCCAGTGGAACGACAACTCCCACAGTGTTTTCCTTAGTTTGTTTGCGAACGTTTCTTGCGGTCTAATGGGTTCCGGCACCATAGCCAGAGTTTGGCCGGGGCGCATCGAAAAACAAGACGCAGCGAGGCCTTCCGATGTCCGTCAGCGACGACGCCTTCCTGGGCGGACGGCTCATGATTTTGCAGCCAAGACAAGGCTATCGGGCCGGTCTCGATGCGGTGATGCTGGCGGCGGCGGTTGACGACCGGCAGGGGAAGCCGTTTACCCTGCTCGACGCGGGCGCGGGCGTCGGCACGGCGGGACTTTGCGTCGCATGGCGGTGTCCTGCGGTGCGGGTGGTGCTCGTCGAGCGCGAGCCTGATCTGGCTCAGCTCGCGCGGCAGAATATCGCGAGGAACGGGCTTGCCGAACGCGTCTCCGTTCTCGAGGCCGATATCGCGAATGTGTCACAAGCCGCGCTTTCCGCTTGCGGCGTTGCCGAGGGCTCGTTCGACCACGTCATCGCCAACCCTCCGTATCATACCGAAGGGACGGGGACGCTCGCACCGCATGCGCTCAAGGCGGCGGCTCATGCGATGCCTGGGGCGGGTCTCGACGACTGGTGCCGGTTTCTTGCCCGTATGGCGCGGCCCGGCGGCGCGGCGCTGATCATCCACAAGACGGCGGCGCTGCCGGATCTGCTGTCGGCGCTCGACGGGCGATTCGGGGGGCTTGCGGCCCGACCGCTGCATTCCTTTGCCAGGGAGCCTGCCGGACGCATATTGCTGTCCGGTATCAAGGGATCGAGGGCGCCGTTCCGGCTTGAAGCAGGGCTCGTGCTGCACGAAGCGGAAAACCGGTTCACGGCCGGCGCGGAAGGTGTGCTGCGGCTTGGCCAGTCGCTCGCCGTGGCCTATGGGGAAGCGTGGCAGGCGGATGCCTTGCCCTAGTTGGTCTCGTTCGGGTTGCGAAAGGATGTGACGGAATGGGTTGGTTCAACCGTGGTCCCGTTGTTCCCGTGTTGCGGCTCTCCGGCGCCATCGGCATGGCGGCACCGCTCCGGCCCGGGCTTTCCATCGCGACGTTTGCCGGGCCGATCGAGAAAGCCTTCTCGATGTCGAAGGCGAAGTCGGTTGCGGTCGTCATCAACTCGCCGGGCGGCAGCCCCGTTCAGTCCAGCCTGCTGTTCAAGCGTCTGCGCCAGCTTGCCGACGAGAAGGGCAAGACGCTCTATGTGTTCTGCGAGGACGTGGCCGCGTCGGGCGGCTATTACATCGCGGTTGCGGGCGACGAGATCTATGCCGATGCCTCGTCGATCATAGGCTCGATCGGCGTCATTTCGGCGAGCTTCGGTCTCGACAAGGCGATCGGCAAGCTCGGTATCGAGCGGCGCGTCTACACGGCCGGCACCAACAAGGGCGCGCTCGACCCGTTTCAGCCCGAAAAGCCCGATGACATCGAGCGATTGAAGTCCATCCAGCGCAGCGTGCACGACGTCTTCATCGGCGTCGTCAAGGACCGACGGCTGGGACGCCTCAAGGGCCTCGACTCGGAGCTATTCTCGGGCGCGTTCTGGTCGGCCGCCGATGCGCTCGAGCTGGGACTCATCGACGGCATCTCGGACGTGCGCACGAAAATGCGCGAGGTGCACGGAGAGAAAGTGCGCCTGCGCGTGGTGCCAATCGAGCGCGGATGGCTTACCTCGCGGTTGCGGCGGGTATCCTCCCTGTTTGGAGGATACGAAGGACCCTCCGGTCAAGGCTTTGCTTTCGCTGACGATCTTGTGTCGGCTGTCGAAATTCGGGCCCTCTGGTCGCGTTTCGGGCTATAAGGGCGTTTCTGGTTGTCCTGGAGCCGAAAGGTCATGCCGCAGGTTCTTGCTCTGATCGCCGCAGGTGCCGGTCTTTACGCCGGCTACAAATGGGTTTCGCGTACGCTGGCCGAGGTGCAGAAGACGGCACGCGTACGGGAGAGGGAGCTGCGCGAGGCCATGGCGCGGGCCCGCGGCGAGCCCAAGGATCTCGGGGCCCTCGAACTCGATCCGGCGACCGGTGTCTACCGTCCGCGCGCCAAATAGGCGCTTGGATGAGGCCGGGTGACAGTGCGCTGCGAATGCGTATAGTGCGCCGCTTCAAGCAATTCTCGACGGCCTCATGCCCAAATCCTCGACCCGGACTTCCGAAGCCAAGCCCGCAGCAGGTCTTCCAGCGCTCCGGCCCAAGGAGAGCTTCCAGGATCTCATCCTGACGCTTCAGCAGTTCTGGGGCGCGCAGGGGTGCGTCGTGCTGCAGCCCTACGACATGGAGGTCGGCGCCGGGACGTTCCATCCGGCGACGACGCTGCGCGCGCTCGGCCCCAAACCGTGGAGTGCGTGCTACGTGCAGCCGTCGCGCCGTCCCAAGGACGGACGCTAT
>CAZDUD010000124.1:0-9776 GCA_964508485.1 uncultured Hyphomicrobium sp.
ATCCGCCGCGGCCAGCCGCTGCCGGAGAAGAGCCGCCTGCACGAGACGGCCGACAGCGGACCTCCGGTCGCCGACGAGCATGTCTACAAGGTGGTCGACGCATTGGACGAGATCGCCGCCGAGACCGGCAAGACGGTGCCGCAGATCGCGCTCAACTGGCTCCTGCAGCGTCCGACCGTCTCGACCGTCGTCATCGGCGCGCGCAACGAGGAGCAGCTCCGCCAGAACCTCGGCGCCGTCGGTTGGAACCTGACGCCGGAGCAGGTGGCGAAGCTCGACGCGGCGAGCACCGTCACGTTGCCCTATCCCTATTGGCATCAGCGCTTCTTCGCCGAGCGCAATCCGCCGCCCGTATCGGCGTAGACAGCCAGGCGTTTTTCAGGCGGCCTGCTTGGGCTGCGCGGCCGCAGCGAGGCCGCCCAGGACGGTTTCGAGATCCGTGGCGCCTTTGATGACCGCGCTGTCGTCACCCTCGAACGTGATCCAGCCATCGTTGAACCCGTCGAGCATGCGGATCCGAGGATCAGGATGAGCCATGCCCTGTGATTGGAACAGGCTCCTCCACGTTTCGCGCGGAACGGCTTCGGCCCGCACCGGCCGCCCGAGGACTTTGGAAAAAGTGGCCGCCACGTCTTGTGGTGAATAGCGACGCGCAGAGTCGAGCTCGACGATGCGCTTGCCGGTCCAGTCCTCTTGGATGAGTTTTGCCGCCAATCGTCCGATATCCTCAGTGGCGACCATGGAAACAGGCCTCGTGAGCGGCTGAAGGAACGACGCGATGACACCAGCGTCGCGCGCGGAGGCAAGGTCCCACGCGAAATTCTCCATGAACCAGGCTGGCCGCAGAAAGGTCACGGGGACCGACAGCGTACCCAGAGCCTGCTCCAGTAACGTTCGCTGCGTGAGCAGATTTGGCTCGGTCGCCTGCGCGCCGATGGTTGAAAGACAGACGACCTTCCGCGGCTGCGCGTCTTCGATCGCTTCTTTGACCGCTGCGATGACCTTCCGCGCCTCCGGGAAGCCGGGTGACGGATCGAACTCCGACGGCGGCAGGATGAACACGCCGTCGGTGCCCTGAAACGCGGCGGCCAGCGACGCCCCATCTTCCATCTCGGCGATGGCGATCTCGCAGCCCTTGGCAGCCCAAGGACGCCCCTTATCAGGGTTCCGGACGACGGCGCGGACGGGCGCATTGGCAGCGAGCAGCGAACGGGCCATCGCCCCGCCGACCTGACCGGTTATTCCAGTGATGGCATACATCTTGACCTCTTGATCGACCTGTTCCATCGGGTGGCGCGGCGCAGCGAACACCGCACGCACAATCTCGCATTGCCGTATCGTTGATTTAAGTTCACAATTGTCCAATCACTGTTGATCATAGATCAACAGCAGGAGACGCAGATGCCTTTCGACGGTCGGCTTCTTTCGGGCGTGACCGTGTTTGCGGCCATCGTGGAAAGCGGCAGCTTTGCGCGGGCCGCCGAAGCCATCGGCCTCACGACGTCAGGCGTGAGCCGCGCCATGGCGCGGCTGGAAGCCCGCGTCGGCGCGCGTCTCTTGGACCGCACCACGCGCTCGGTCGCGCTGACGGACGAGGGTCGCCGCTTTTACGAGCAGGTAAAGCCAAGCCTGGCGGCGATCGAGGACGCCGCAATTGCCGCATCGGGGGCATCGAGCATCGTTCGCGGCAGGCTGAGGGTCGATATCGACCCGGTTGTATCGAATCTTGTCCTTCCGGGACGGCTCGGCAGGTTCCTTGAGCAGTATCCGGAATTGTCGCTCGAGTGCATCACGCGCGAGCAGATGAGTGATCTGGTCGCCGACGGCGTCGACGTCGCGGTGCGTTTCGGGGAGCCTGCCCCATCGTCGATGATAGTCCGCAAGTTGGCCGAACTGCAGGTCATCACTGTTGCGGCGCCCGCGTATCTGAAGCGCCACGGAAGCCCGGCCCATCCGAGCGACCTTGCGCAACACGCCTGCATCCATCTCCGCAATCCGGCGACGCGCCGAGCCCACGAGTGGGAGTTCCACAAAGGACGGAAGATTGTCGCGGTGAAGACGGCAAGCCGCCTTCTGGTCAGCGATGCGGGAACGATGCTGACCGAATGCCTATCGGGCTCCGGCATCGCGCAGGTTTTCACGGTGGTCGTGCGGGACCTCTTGGCAAGGCGCAAGCTGGTCCAGCTTCTCCCGGATTGGGCGGACGAACGGTTCCCGCTGTACGCCTACTATCCCTCGCGCCATCACCCGGCCGCCAAGGTTCGCGCGTTTGTCGACTTCATTCTCGAGGCCGTTCGCTGAGGCATGGTGCGCACAGCGGAGATTGGACAGAAGCTTCAACGTGGTTGCGGCGGAACCCGGCGTTCGAGTTCCGCCGCGATCTACTGTGCTCGGCTCAGAACGTCATCGTCAGGCCGACGTTGAACGATCGGCCCTCGCCCGGCACGTTGTCCCGGGGAGACGACCAGTAGTAGTGCCCGCCGAGAGGATCCTCGTAGTACGTGTCGAAAACATTCTTCACGCCGAGATCGAGCCGGAATCTGTCCCAGGCGTAGCTGGTGCTCAAATTGACGAGCGCATAGCCGGCCGTCTCCAACTCGTTGCGCACCGTATCGACGTTGTGCTTCCCCGCGACGGCATAGAGCTCGACCGCGCTCGTCCAGCCTCCGAACGTGTGGGTCAGCGCAAGCGTCCCGTGCCAGGGCATCATGTGATAAAGGCTGACGCCGGTGTCGGCATTTTCGCCGTGCACATAGCCGGCCGTGCCGGTAAGCGCGAAGCGTCCGATCTGGCTCGAGTCGGCGATCAGCAGTGTGCCGGAGACATTCACGCCGTAGAGTTCCGCGTCGTGATTGGCGAATTGCAGATAGACGACGTCCGGCGACATCATCCCGCCATCGCCGATCTTCTTCACGCCGATATAGTCCTCGACGTACGTATAGTACGGCGTGACCTTGAGCTCCCAGTCCTTGCTGACGCCGTTGCTCCAGCCCGTGGTGACGCTCACGGTGTGCGCGACCTCCGGATCGAGATCGGGATCGCCGACGTATCCGTTGAGGTCGCCGAACCAGCCAACCATGCTCATGGACATGGAGCCTCGACCCCAGGCGTAACGCTCATAGAGGTTCGGCGAGCGGGTCTTGCGCGCATAGCCGATCTCATAGCTTTCCGAGGACGAAGGCTGATACCGCGCCAGCGCCGTCGCGTCGAAGTTGGTATCGGTCCGCGAGCGATCCCTGGCGTTGAAAGCCGCGGCAGCAGCCGCATCCTCCATGCACATCATGCCCATGGTGCAGTACGGCTGCACGTCGCCCGTATCCATCCAGACCATGTCGTTGCGCACGCCGAGCAAGGTTGACCAGGCGCGATCCCACTGGCGTTCCCACTCGACGAACGTCCCCAGCCGATCCCGTGTCCCGTCGTTGATGTTCAAATAGGCATCCGGGCCCATCATCATGCTGCCGGCAACCGGGGGCCACCAATCGTCGAGGCCCTGGTGATGAAACTCGCTGCCGACACGCAGGAGGTCGAGCTCGGAAAGCGGAACCTCGGCCTTGATCGAATAGCCGGCGTCCTCGCCCTCCGTCAGCATCGGCATGTCCTTCGGCGGCGCGGACGAATACTTCTTGTCGTCGAGGAAGTTCATCTCGTGCTCGGTGTTCTGGTAGAACGCCCGCGCATCGAGCTTGCCCCAGTCGAACGTCCCGACATGGCGCGCGTTCAGGAACCAAGCCTTGTTCTCGACCATGTCCATGTACTGGTTCACATAGCCCTGGTACGGGATGTATTGGACGCCGCCTTGCACGACGAACAAGTCGCTGCCGTCCCGCACGGCAAGCTGCACGGAGTGGTTCTGTGCCTCGTATTCCGACGACAGAACCTCATTCCCACGGCCGTCGTCATAATTGTTGGAGCGCACCCAGGCTCCGGCATAGTTCACGCTGACATTGTTGCTGGCGGCATGAGCCGTCGCAGACGTCCCGATGCCGTCGCCGTTGCTTCGATAGAACGCCGACAGGCTGCCCGCCGTATGAACACCCTCGCTGGCGCCCGCGAAGTGCGGAGCTTTCGTCTCGACGATAACCGTTCCGCCGAGGCTGTCGCCGCCCTTCGAGACGGGAGTGACGCCTGAGACGACCTCGACGAGCTCGATCTGGGCCGGGTCGGCATAAGAAAGCGGCGGGTTCATATGATTGGCGCACGCCGACGTCACCACCATGCCGTTGAGCAGTACTTTGACGCGATCGTCATTGAGGCCGTTGATGACGGGGAGGCCCGAGACGCCGCCCGCCTTGAAGATGCTGACCCCCGGCGCATCGCGCAGGAGCTCGGCGGTATCGCTCGTTTGCGGAATGCGAGACTGGATTTGCGGGCTGCGGATGCGCGTCGTCGTAAGCGGAACAGCGAGGCCACTTGTTCCGACGCCGACGTCTTCGTAGGCCGGGCGCTCCACGGCCTCGGCAGGTTGCTCTCCGCCACCGTGCGATTGTGAAACCGCCTTGACCGGCTTTTTCGCCTTGGGAGGTTTTGACTGCACGACGGTGACGTCCGGCAGGTTTTCCTGTGCTGCAACTGTGAATGATGGAGCATGAGAAACAAGCGCGACGGACGAAAGCAAAAGCGCTTTCGCCTGCACGCAGCGAAGCGAGCAAAGCATGATGATAGTCCTGAATGACCTGTGACTGAGCCCGTAGGGCCCGCGGTGAGAACGATCAGGCCAAACGTGGAGGACCGCGCGCAGAGGCGGCGCCGGGGTGCGGCGTCAGGCTGAACTGAATCTTAGCCAGCGCATATGTGACCGCAGCGAATTGGACACTGGTCGAAAGCTGCGTCGCGTCGCTCGCTAACCCCGGCAGGGCGGAGGCTGCGAAGGGACAAGTCTCATGTCCGGCCTTTGAGGCTGGCGGGATAGGATGACCATCCTCATCCAGCGCCATCGCCTGCTGCCCGCTCGCAGTACAGATTACGATGGTAAGGCCGTCGGCGTCGGAGCCGGATGGCGCGAGCATGAAGCCGGCAGGCACCGCTAGGCGCAGGAGTAGGGCAAACAGCAGCAGACTGGTAAACGTATGACGCACGCCCGACGCCCTGATCCTCTTCGGGGAAACAAACCCTAGCCTGGATAATCCCGGTCGCAAGACTGAGATCAAGTCATATGTCTCGGCCCGGCCATAAGCCCTGATTGCGCGTGATCGGCACGACACATTGTCTGACCGACATCAGCTCGGCACTCAATGATCAGTGCGCCTCGCGCACGCTAGCTTTCGTACCACTCCAGCACACGCAACGCCCGCAGCGTGTTCCAGCGGCTCGGTGCGCCGACATCGGTTTCAAAGGATATGGGAATCCGGTTCTGGTCCCGGCGCAGCGTATCGAGCGGCCATCGCCCGTCGGCCAACTGTCGTTGGCTCACGATGGTCGCCGCCTCGGCGACGCGGTCGTCCGCTTCAATGCCGGCGCTGCGCAGGTAGTCGAGGCCGCGAAGCACGTCATAGTACCAGACGACCGGAAACGAGAACTCGGTCCAGCGGCCGTCGATCACGTCACCCGATGTGAGCGACCGCATGAGGCGTCGCTTGAGGAGATAGTCATGAGCGCGCGCCCGCGCCTGCGTCACGGCGGGGTCTGTGCCATGTGCTTTTTCATACGCAAGCAGCCCCTCCAGGACGCAGATCGTTGAGTGGAACGAGGACCGCGTGCTAGGCGGCGCCTCGCAGTTCCAGCCGCCGTCCTCCAGTTGCTCGCTGAGCAGGCGTGCGAGCAGCCGCGTAACGTCAGCGCCGAAATACGCGCCCGACGCCAGGATGCGCCCGTTGATGCAGGCCTCCGTCTCACCGTCGAAGAAAGGCCTGCCGTCGAGCTGAAACCAGGTGACGCGCTCTTTGACGAGATCGACGGCTCGCGCGACGCGCTCATCGGCAGGATCTCCGCCGATCTCCCGCAAGACTTGAAGCACGTCGGTGGTGGTCATCCACCCGTGCTCGGTCTCATCGTTCCAACGGCCCTCGGGCGTCTGTAGCGCCAGCAGGTCGGCGCCCCAGCCCTCCGACGCGATACGCGCGCGTTCGGTTGCAACGGCGTGATCCGGCGCGTGCATGAGATCGCGCATCACCTGCCAGTGGATCGAGGGATCTCCGTCGAGAAACCACGCGATCACTTCTGTTCGATCCGCCATGGCCGTCCTCCTTCGCCGCTCCGATCACGGTGAAGACGTATCGGGGCATCGGAATCCGACAGATCTTGGACATGCTTTGTTAGTCCCGCGGGACTGCGACGGGTCTCGTGGCGTGCACTTGGCGGCCACCGAAACACGATGAATCGCTTAAAGTGAAGGCACACGGCATCCGTCAGCTTGAGCCTGTGCCCATGCCGCAACGCTCACCAGTCTTCCGCGCGTCGAGTGCGCCCCGCGCTTGCCTCCGCGATCGAGTTTCCCTACAGCGGATAATATAACATCCAATTTTGAGGGGCGTCATGTCAAGAGTGGTGAAGGTCATGGGTTCGAAGCGGGCCGGACATGCTATCCGGGTGACGGCCGCGGCGGCGATTTCCGGTGCTGCGCTGTCTCAAGCGACCGCGCAGGAGACGGCCGGCAGCCCACAGGCGACCGAGCTGCCGACCATCGAGGTCGTGACGCCAAGCCCCGTGAAGAAGCCGGCCCGCCGCGCAACCACACAGGGCGCCGCCGCACAAAGCCCCGTCCAGGAGACAGCGCCCGAGCCCGCGCCGCTGCCGGGAACCCTGGTCATCGCCGACGATGCGTTCGTAGCCGTGACGGTCGCGACCGAGCGCGAGATCGCCGCCACCAACGGCCCGACCATCACCGACACCTTGCAGACGAAGCCCGGCATCTCCGGCACGACCTTCGCGCCCGGCGCGAACCGCCCGATCATCCGCGGCCTCGACAGCTATCGCGTGCGCACGCAGGAGAACGGCATCGGCACCCACGACGTCGCCGCCATCTCCGAGGACCACGCCGTACCCATCGATCCCAATGCGGCCGACCAGATCGAGGTAGTGCGCGGCCCGGCGACGCTGCGTTACGGCTCCCAGGCCATCGGCGGCGTGGTCTCGGTCGAGAACCAGCGCATCCCAACCTTCATCCCGAAAGGCGGCTTCAGCGGTGAACTGAACGGCGGCATCACGTCCGTCGATGAAGGCAAGGACGGATCGTTCAAGGCGACCGCCGGCTCGGGCGGCGTCGCCGTCCACGCCGATGGCTTCTGGCGCGACGCGGACGACTACGACTCCCCGCGCGGTACGGTCGTGAACAGCTTCGTCGAAAGCAAGGGCGGCGCGCTCGGCGCTTCGCTCATCGGCAGCGACGGCTTCATCGGCGTCTCCATCGCACGCATTGAGAGCCTCTATGGCATCCCGGGCGAGGAGGCCGAGGAGGGTGTCGATCCGAGGATCGACATGGTCCAGGACAAGGTTCTGGCCAAGGGCGAATGGCGCGTGCGGGACCACGGCATCGATGCGATCCGCTTCTGGTTTGGCGCCTCCGACTACCGGCACAACGAGCTCGCGATCCACGATCCGGGTGTTGACGACGAGTTTGAGGTCGGTTCGCGCTTCACCAACAAGGAGCAGGAGGCGCGCGTCGAGATCCAGCACGTGCCCGTTGGCACCGTCCTCGGCGAGATGACGGGTGCGATCGGCGCCAACTGGGGACACCGCAAGACGCGCGGGCAGTCTTTCGAGGGCGAGTCGCTGCTCGAGCCTGTCGAGACGGACAGCGTTGCGGCCTTCTGGTTCGAGGAGCTGGCGCTGACGCGGAGCCTACGCCTGCAGGCTGCCGCGCGCATCGAGCACACGACGGTCGATGGCAGCGGCTGGGATAGTTTCACTGAGGATCCCGGCGACCCCGATCATTTCCTGCCGACGGAGTTCACGGGCGAGAAGAGCTTCACGCCGACGAGCGCCAGCCTCGGGCTTCTCTACCAGTTGCCGTACGCGACCGTTGCCCGCCTGACCGGACAGTACGTCGAGCGCGCGCCCGACGCGGCCGAGCTTTTCTCCAAGGGCATGCACGAGGCAACGGGAACGTTCGAGGTCGGCAATCCGAACCTCGACATCGAGCGTGCGACCACCGCCGAGATCGGGCTGAAGAAGGCAACGGGTGCCTTCCGCTATGACGCGTCGGCCTATTACACATGGTACGATGGCTTCATTTATCGCCAGCTCACGGACCGGGAGTGCGATCCGGAGGCCGAGGCCGGCGGCGAGTTCCATTGCGAGGTTGCTGGCGGAGGTGGCGGCGGTGGCCACGATCACGCGTTCGACCTCACCTACTTCCAACAGCGTGACGCCACCTTCTACGGTGCAGAGCTGGCTTTCCAGCTCGACGTGGCGCCGATCTGGCGCGGCCTGTGGGGTGTCGATGGTCAGTACGACTTCGTGCGGCGCGCCGAGTTCGAGAACGGCGAGAACGTACCGCGCATCCCGCCGCATCGCCTTGGCGGTGGCCTCTATTACCGCGACGCCAACTGGTTTGCCCGCGCGGGCGTCCTGCATGCCTTCGACCAGGACGAGATCGGTGTGAACGAGATCGAGACGCCTGGCTACACGCTCGTCTCGGCCGAGGTGAGCTATACCTTCCAGGCTGAGACCGTCGACGGCATCACGCCCGTCGCGACCATCGGCCTCAAGGGCGAGAACCTGGCTGACGACGAGGTCCTGAACCACGCCTCCTTCAAGCGCCGCGAGGACGTGCTCGCGCCCGGCGCGAGCGTCCGCCTCTTCGGTTCGATCAAGCTCAACTAGCGAAATTCCATCACACGCATGCGCTTCCCCCACACTCCCCCTTGACGGGGAGGGTGGGGGCTGAGGTCGTGCGTCGCGCATGGCAAGGCGCCGGGCAGGCTACGCCTGGGTGTTCGCAGCAGGCAAAGGGCTAAGCGGCTCGTCAATTTTTTACTTGATGCTGCTCATATGCTCACCATATGGACGCCGGATCGATACACTGAAAATTGGTATCCATCCCCGATGAAGCGACGCTTCACACCTGCACCCTTCCGCCTAACCGTCCGTCGGTCGCACAGTGGCAGGGGTCTTTTCACTCAAGACCGCATACCTGTGGGTTCATGCGTCATCGAATACGTCGGACGCCCCGCCACAGCCAGGCAGATGAAGGAGAACCGCGGGAAGTACCTCTTCTGGACGGGCGACACGAGCATGATCGACGGGAACATACCGACGAATACCGCCCGCTTTATCAACCACTCCTGCGCGCCGAATTGCGAGATCGATATCCGCAAGCGTCGCGTATATATCTTCGCGCTCCGCAACATCGAGCCTGGCGAGGAGCTTTCCTACGATTACGGCGAGGAATATTTCGAGATGCATCTGGCAGGAAGCTGCCGCTGCGCCAAGTGTTCCGAGAAGTGAATATCCGCAAAGAAGATCGGCCGTCGCTTGGGTGTCCGGCTCCTGATTTTGGCGGAACGCGGCGGCAGGGGACGAGAAGCTCAGTAGAACAAGCTCGACACGCTTTCCTCGCGCGAGGTGCGCAGGATCGCTTCGCCAAGCAGCGGCGCGATCGAAAGCACGCGGATGTTGCGCGCGGCCTCCACGGCTGCCGTCGGCAGGATCGAATCCGTGATGACGAGATGCTTGAGCCGGGAGTTCTGGATGCGCGAGACGGCGCCGCCCGAGAGCACGCCGTGCGTGACGTAGCACATGACCTCGGTCGCGCCCTTCTCGAGCAGCGCGTCGGCAGCGTTCACAATCGTGCCGCCGCTGTCCACGATGTCGTCGATCAGGACGCACCGCTTGCC
>CAZDUD010000125.1:0-9769 GCA_964508485.1 uncultured Hyphomicrobium sp.
AGCGCCTCGATGTCCTCGTCGTAGACGTGCTTCTTGCGGTCAGCGAGCGCCTTGAAGCGGTTGAACGCATCCTCGAACGCATTCTCGCCGAGCACATAGCCGAGTTCGGCGAGCTTGGTGCGGAACGCGTTACGCCCCGAGTGCTTGCCCATGACCAGCGACGTCTTGCCGACGCCGACCGATTCCGGCGTCATGATCTCGTAGGTCTGCTGGTGCTTGAGGATGCCGTCCTGGTGGATGCCGCTCTCGTGCGCGAAGGCGTTCCGCCCGACGATGGCCTTGTTGTACTGAACGGGGAAGTTCGTCACCGCCGAGACCAGCTTGGAGGCCCGCGCCAGCATCGTCGTCTCGATGCCGGTGCGATAGGGCAGCACATCGCCGCGTGTGCGGATCGCCATCACGACCTCCTCGAGCGCCGCGTTGCCGGCCCGCTCGCCGATGCCGTTGATCGTGCTTTCGATCTGCCGCGCACCGGCTTTCAAAGCGGCCAGCGAGTTGGCGACGGCCAGACCGAGGTCGTTGTGGCAATGCGTCGAGAACACCGCCTTGTCGGCGTTCGGCACGCGCTCGCGCACGGCGCGGAACATCTCGTAATATTCCTCGGGCGTGGCATAGCCGACGGTGTCGGGCAGGTTGATCGTCGTCGCGCCGGCCTTGATGGCGGCGTCCACGCACTGGCAGAGGTAGTCGATGCCGGTGCGGGTCGCATCCATGGCGCTCCACTCGACATCCTCGACGAGATTGCGCGCGCGCGTCACCGTCGCCGTGATGATCTCGAGCACCTCGGCCTCGCTCTTGCGCATCTGGTGTGCGAGATGGATCGGGGAGGTCGAGACGAACGTGTGGATGCGCCCGCGCTGGGCATGGCGCACGGCTTCGCCCGCCCGGTCGATGTCGGCGTTGATGGCACGCGCGAGCCCGGCGACCGTCGCCCGCTTGACGCGCTTGGCGATGGCCGAGACGGCCTCGAAGTCGCCCTCGGAGGCGATCGGGAAGCCCGCTTCGATGATGTCGACGCCCATCTGGTCGAGGCAGTCTGCGACCTCGAGCTTTTCCTCGAACGTCATCGTCGCGCCGGGGCATTGCTCGCCGTCGCGCAAGGTGGTGTCGAAAATGACGACGCGGTCGCCGTCGGTGCCTGGGGTGGTCATGAAACGGGTCCTTCCTCGGTGGCCGGCTGGCCAAGGGCACGGGCCGGCAGAGATCCTATCAGCGGTCGGTGTCTCGGGTCCCCTGAGCACCTGCCCGGCACGCGCCGGGCCCCCGGTCCTCAGGGGCTGATAAGGAGGAGGGTCAGGAGGCCGGCAGCGGACAGCCCGGCGAAGCCGCGCGCGGAAGCGCCGGTCCGGGGCGTGTCGGAGCTGGTGAGCGTCGGGCTCATCGCGAGCAATCTCGGCCAAAAATCATGTCTATCCTGGTGACACTTACGCGAAACCACCCCAGGAGCGCAAGAGGGGCGGGCGGAAGAGCCGCGCCCCGGTAAATGCAACACAATCCGACGCCCTCATTCCGGCGCGCTTGCGATGTCGGATTGGACCCCTCCCAGTCGTCTTCAAGGCGCGGGAGCAGGGCGCACGAAGGCGCACTAGCTCTCATGATCAATGGGTTATGAGCTCAGGGAAGGAGATCGAAATGGCCAAGGCAGCGACCAAAGCGAAGTCGGTGGAGAAGGCAAGCCAAAGCTCCGGGATGAAGCTTGAGAAAGGGAAATGGGATTCCCGCAAGATGCCGACCGTCACGCCGCATCTTGTCGTCGCCGGCGCCGCAAAGGCCATCGAGTTCTACAAGAAGGCCTTCGGGGCCGAGGAGATGATGCGTCTCGAGGGGCCGGATGGCACCATGTGGCACGCGAGCGTCCTGATCGGCGGCTCGCCCGTCATGCTCGTCGATGAGTTCCCCGGCATGGGATCGGTCGGTCCCAAGGCGCTCAAGGGCACGCCGGTCACCATCCACCTGAATGTGCCGGATGCCGACGGATTGGTTGAGCGGGCGGTCAAGGCGGGCGCGACGGTGCTGATGCCTGTCGGCGACGCCTTCTGGGGCGACCGCTACGGCATCATCCAGGACCCCTTCGGTCACAAGTGGTCGGTGGCGACCCACGTCAAGGATATGACGGTCGAGGAGATCAGGGCCGCGATGCCCAACATGTCCGAATGCGGGGGCGAGGCTGAGAAGAAATAGGTCGGAGCTTGCGCTCCCGGGAAACCGAGGGCCTTAGACCTCGATTGTGCCTTCCGACACGCGCACCGCCGAGCCGCCGATGCGCACCGTCGTGAGCTTGCCGCCTGCCACGATGAGCGTCAGCACGATCTGGCTCGGCCGGCCCATCTCGTAGCCTTGCTCGACCACGCGCTTGTGCGTGCCGTCGGGCAGGCGGTCGAACTGGTGCACGAGCCCGGCAAGCCCGACCGCCGCCGAGCCCGTCGCTGGATCTTCTGAGATCCCGACCTGCGGCGCGAACATGCGCACGTGGAACGCGCCGTTCGTATGCTCGCACTGGCGCGTGTAGACATAGACGCCCGAGACGCCCTGCTGCTCGAAGGCCTTCTCCCAATGGCTGCCGTTGACGAGCGCGCGCCGGATCGCATCCAGCGAGGCGACTGGCACGAAGGCAAAGGTGTTGCCGGCCGCGTAGCAGATCGGTGCATGGTTCTCGAAGCCGACCTCGCTCGGGATCAGGCCGAGCCCTGCGGCGAGTATGTCGTCCGGCGGCAGAACGCCGGCTTCCGCCGGAAGCTTCGGAGCATCGAACTCGGCGAAGGCGGCCGCACCCGCCCGGAGTCGCGCGCCGACGCGCACCGTGCCGACGGTCTGCTCGAGAATGACGAGTGCATCCTTCTCGCCGTTGTGGGCCGGCGCATTGAGCTCCGCGAGCAAGATCGCCGTGCCGATGGTCGGATGGCCGGCGAAAGGGATCTCGCTCCTGGGCGTGAAGATGCGCATCTTGGCCGAATGAGCGGGGCGCGCGGACGTCAGGACGAACACCGTCTCCGAGAGATTGAACTCCCGCGCGATGGCCTGCATATGCTCGTCCGTGAGGCCATCGGCGTCGAGCACGACCGCCAACGGATTGCCGCCGAAACGTTGGTCGGTGAACACGTCGAGCGTATGAAACTTGAGAGCCATGAAGAGGTCCGATAGTCCGATGGCCGGTCTGAAAGCGGCCGCACTCTGCCCTATCCGCCGTGCGGCTCCAAGCGGTGCGAATGCCTTACACGGTGATTCTCAAACGCGGAAGGTTGGTGAGTAACGCCCGGGCATAGTCGGGCATAGGCAACCCGGCGGCAAGCTCACCTGGCGCGACGAGTACGAACTGGGCAAGCTCGCTGCCCTCGTGCGATGAAATGTGACGGTTGGCCTCGCGCAGAAGCGCATCGCCCGCGAGCGGCGAACGGAACGGAACCGCAATCGACAGCGTCGGACCGGCAATCGTGACGATGTAGCCGTCGCCGCGCGAGACGACGGGAGCGGAAAGCCCCGTTTCCTCGTCGACCTCGCGAAAGATGCTCTTGTCGATGTCGATGAGACCGTCCGCCCCGATATCGCACGCGTCGATGAAACCGCTGGGCGGATAGCAGAGCCCGCTGTTGAGGTTCCCGTCGCTCTGCCGGCCGAGCAGAACCTGTCCGTTGGCTGAGAGGATGAGCGCCGAGCCGAACCCGTCCATGACGCTTTCGTCGCGCCAGCCGGTCTCGCGCCAGTAGAGAAAGCTCCGGAAGTCCGTGCGGACGAACTCTGCCGAGAGATGGCCGTCCGCCGAAACAGCGTACGCCGTCATGATCACGACGGAACCGTTGAAAAAGCCGGGGGTCTCCTGCACGCGGCGTGCCCAATGGGCTTCGATATCGCCGGCGTGACGGTCGGCAAAGGCCCACGCACCGTCCGTGACGCGAAGGACAACGCTGGACACCGCAAAAACCCGGGCCTCACCGTGAGCCCACATGAAAGATCCTCGCCTCGTGGGCAGAAGCCGGCCGCGTCCCGCTAACCTTAAGCTCTCCCTAGCCATAACATTGACATAAGGTACGCAGAATGGCTCGTCGAGCGACGGGAAAGCATCGACGCCGGCAATGTTGCGCGTGGTAAAGAGTACGAGCGAGGGACAGTTCGGCGCCGCCGGGCGACGCTGCGTCGCGCCGCGGCTTGCGCACTTAGCTGCGGCCATCACCAGCCTTCTGCTGCCGCTGCTGCTGTCGGCCTGCGCAACCATCGATCGCCTGCCGGCCGTACCTCTCGCGCTCGCCTCTGAGATCAAGCCGCTCGATATCCCGTATGCGCGCTTTTATGCCGACGGCGACCCGGCTGTATTTCGTGCGCTGGCCTACGAGACGGTCGCCAAGGCGAACGCCCACCGCGAGGCGGCCGGCATCAAACCGGACAAGATGCCGCCGACCGCGTTCCTTGCCATCTCGGGTGGCGGCGATGATGGCGCGTTCGGCGCCGGCCTTCTCGTCGGATGGACGGCGCGCGGCGATCGCCCCAAGTTCGCCGTCGTGACCGGCATCAGCACGGGCGCCCTGTCTGCGCCGTTCGCGTTCCTAGGCCCCGACTACGATGATGAGTTGAAGAGCGTCTACACCGAGACCAGCGCCGACGACATCTTCAGCAAGGAGCCCATTCTCGGCATCCTGTCGGGAGATGCGGCCCTCGATACGACGCCGCTCAAGCGGCTCATCGCGAAGTTTGTCGACGACACGATGGTCAGGCGCATTGCCGAGGAGCACGACAAAGGTCGTCTGCTCTTGATTGCGACCACCAACCTCGATCAGGCCCGCTCCATCATCTGGAACATCGGCGCCATCGCCAAAAGCTCGGACCCACGGGCGCGCGAGCTGATCATCGAGGTGCTGCGGGCCTCCGCATCGATACCGGGCGCCTTCCCGCCCGTCATGCTGGATGTCACCGTTGGGGGCACACGCTACGAGGAGATGCATGTCGACGGCGGCGCCATGGCCCAGGTGTTCCTCTATCCGCCGTCGTTGAGACTTAAGACGGTCGATCGCATGCGTCCGAAGCACAAGGACATCGCCTTCATCATCCGCAACGGCCGGCTGTTCCGCGCCGAGACCTCGGTCAAGCGTCAGACGCTCGCCATTGCGGGCCAGGCCATCTCCACCATGACGGCCTCTGCCGGCATGAACGATCTCTATCGCATCTACCTCACGGCGCAGCGCGACGGCATCGATTACAATCTCGCGTACCTCGATGACGAGTTCGATGTCCCCTACAAGGGGCCGTTCGACAAGGGCTACATGAACACCCTGTTCGACTACGGATACCGCAAGGGCCTCGATGGCTACCCGTGGAAGAAGCTTCCACCGGGCTACGAGAAGTAAGCGGTCCTCCCTCCCGCGCGGCGCTATGTCCCTTCACAAAGACGCCCCGTCACGCTTGAACTCGTCGCCAAGCGATGAACGCAGGATGCAGGATCATGAGCAGCGAAACGGCCGCCTCCCGTCTCTACTTCGAGGATCTCGTCGTCGGCCGGCGCATGACCACCGGGTCTGTCTCGATCGATGCGGACGCGATCAAGGCGTTCGCAGCACAATTCGATCCGCAACCCTTCCATCTCGACGATGAGGCGGCCAGGACGAGCTTTTTCGGCGGGCTGGTCGCGAGCGGCTGGCACACGGCAGCACTCACCATGCGCCTCCTGGTGACCAGCGGGCTGCCGATTGCCGGTGGCGTCATCGGGGCCAGCGGCGAGGTGCAGTGGCCGCGCCCCACCTACCCGGGCGACACGCTGACTGCCGTCTGCGAGGTGATCGCGGCGAAGCCCTCGGGCTCGCGGCCTGACCGCGGAATGGTGACCGTGCGCACCGAGACGCTGAACCAGAACGGCGAGGTGGTTCAGATCATGACGGCGCGCCTCGTCGTTCCGCGCCGTCCCCTTGCAGCATGAGCGCCGCGCGACAAGTGTTACACTGTAGCATTCCAATGTTACACCATAGCATCAGTGCCACTTATAGGCCGTTACGGAAAATACGATTGGCCGGGACCGGAAGCCTTGGGTTACATTTTCCAACATAAGACAGGCGGATCCGAAACAATCCGCCGCCAACCCAAGGAGAAGACCTATGAAGACCTGGATGAAGCCCTCGGTTCGCGAGCAGGAAGTCGGCCTCGAGGTGACCTCGTATCTGCCGGCTGAGATCGACCTGATCTAAGTCGTCTCACGCTCTGCATGAATTGTGCGGCGGTCGCGAAGCGGCCGCCGCTTTGTTTTGGGCCTATGCGCTCGGTGTGAAGCTGCAGAAGAGCTTCCGGACCGGCGTCACGCTGCTCCACCCCACAACGGCACCCCTGGGCACGAAGCACGTCTCGCCCTCAACGAATGTCTCCGTACGCCCGGCACCATCCGAGAGCGTCACGGACCCCTCGAGAATGTGCATCATTTCGTGGCGCGGGAAAGGATGCGCCGCGCGCCGGTAGGGCGTGGCCGACCAGACGCCGGCTGTGAGTTGCCCCGTGAGGTAGGTGAACGCGATCGCCTCGTGGCACGTCGGTGCCACGCTCTCGAGCAGAGCCTCGTCCGGACCGTCCGCGGGCAGGAGCGGCGAAGCGGGATCGATCTTGCGAGCGCGGAGCGCCCCGGCGTTCTCCGGCACATGCCCCGAGCTGTCGCTGTGTATGACAAAGAATTTCTTAAGATCGCCCTCCTGCCGCCAGGAGCAGACGGTGCCTTTCGGGATGAAGAAGGCCTCACCCGCTGTGACGTCGAGCTGGCTGCCGTCTGCGTGATCGATGGTCACAGCGCCTTCAAGCAGGATCATCACCTCGTTGGTCGACCACGGTCCCATGCGACCCGTCATCGGAGAACATGCCCACACGCCGACCATGAGCCCGTTGGTCGCATCGTCGAGCCAGAGATGGCCGTACTGTTGCCCTACGCCCGCGATGAGATCGTCGCTTGGCATGGGACCCCAGTCCTCGAGTTGTCCCGTTCCGAGTGCCGAGAGACGCACGAAGTCAGTCATGGATGAGATCCCGATGGAGATGCACGCGCAGATGAAGCGAACTATGTCGTTTTCTTGACGACGAGATTCCGCAGTGCGTCATTGAGATGTGAAAATTATATCATCGAATTTCACTTTGCCTGCCGCGCCACGCGGTGTCTACTCACCTCGATTGGGGGGCGCAGAAGCGAAAGGTTGGAACGCGTAAGATCGCTGAAAGAGACGAGGGGGAACCGGTGAAGGACTTGAGGGTTCAAGCCGGGCAACTGAGCCAGGAATGAAGCGTAACGGAGAGTCGCCTCATGAATAACTCAGCAGCTCCTTCCAATATGTCGGCCAAGCCAACGTCGACCGTCACCTACCTCCATTTCAAGGACCGCGACCGCGCGGCCGAGCAGTCATCGATCCGTAAGCCCTGGACGGAAGAGCTCGAGCACCGCCGCAAAGCCGTCGCCCGCTGGAGAGGGAACGACTCCGGCCTCAAAGAGACAATGATGCGCGAATAGAGCGGCGCGTGTCCAAGATCTTCGAAACACGAAGATGCTCACGCACACGCCACAGCCGCCTCAATGGTGGCTGTGGCCGCTATGGTCGTCGCCTTTCTTGGCACCGAGGGGCTGCACGGGCAGCACGACGTCGCCGGACGCGCCGCTCTTGAACGTGAGCTTCACGACGATCTTCTCGCCTTCGACAAGGCGCTGCTTGAGATCCATGAACATGAGGTGCATGCCGCCCGGCTTGAGCGCAACGCTGCCGCCAGCCGGGATCTCGATTCCGTCGGCGAGGCGGCGCATACGCATGACGCCGTCGGTCATCGTCATGTCGTGGATTTCGCCGCGTCCCGCGACCGATGTCTCGACGGAGACGAGCGTGTCGGCCACGCTGCCGGTGTTGCGGATCGTGAGATAGCCCGCGCCGACCTTGGCCCCTTCGGCCGTCGCGCGCGAGAAGGCGCCTTCGACGACGAGCGAACCAATCTTTGCGGTCCCGTCTTCCGCGGTCGTTGCCTTGGCGTCGCCGTGACTGTGACCGCTGTGATCGTGGCCGTGATCATGCGCGCCCGCAATCTTGAGCACGGCAGCCGGCGCCTTGAGGTCATGCGGGTCCTGGCCGGCAGCCGGCACCTCAACCCAGCGTTCCTCGCCCTTGTCGCACACCTGCACGACCTTGAAGTAGAGCGCGGAATCCGCGAGCTCACGCGCGATGAAGCCGTTCGCCACGAACTCGTCATAGTGGTCGTCCGGCAGATCGCCGCCCGACCACTCGATCTGTTTCACGCCGTCGCTGATGGGACCGTGATAGTAGCCGTAGCTCTGCGCATAAGCCCCGCGCGTGGTCTTGATGGTCCAGCCGGGCTTCGGCATCGGCTTGACGCCGATGTAGCCCTCCGGGATCTCGACGCGCACCGTATGCGTCGCCGTCCCGTCGCAGCCGTGCGGAATCTTGAGCACTGCCTTGTAGGAGCTTCCGCGCGACGCTTCGCGCTGTTCAAGACTGACGTGCGCATGAGCCGGCAGGCTCGCGAGAAGGAGCAGCGCCGTCCAGGCCGGGAGGTTCGCTTTGAGGGTCATGAGTAAGCCTTCCGAGCTTGAGTAATCATGGATGCGATTGATCGTGATGCGGTGCGGTGCTATGGTCGCCGCTGTCCCCGGAGACGACACCTTCGAACCGTGAGAACATGGCTCGCCGTTCCGCTGAAAGCTTCCCCTCTGCGACCGCGAGATCCTTTGCGATGCGCTCGGCGTCGGCCTTGGAAACGCCTGCCTCCGTGAGCCATCGGGCGTCCTTGAGCGGATCCCCGCTGCAAAGCACGACCGCCCAGCCTTTGTCGCCGCGCCGCAAGAGCGCACGTCCGCCGTGCGCGCCCTGTGTCCAGCTTGCGACGGCGTAGTCTCCCGAAACGACGACCGGCCCGGTTTCGACTTTGCTGTCGGGCTTGTCCCAGGTCGCGCCGATGAGCGCGCGGATCTGAGCGGCATCATCGGCAGCTACGGCAGCAGACAAGTGGATGGCGCTTGAGAGCGCCATCCACGCACACGCGATCAGCGCCGCGATCGATCGGGAGCAGGGAGCGAGACGCCGAAAGCGCATGTCTCTCACCACTTCACCTGAATGCCGCCGTAGACGGCGCGTCCGGTGCCGGGCTCGAACAGGTGGTCGAACACCGGATCGAACTGACTCGTGATGCTTGTGCTCGCGATGTATGCCTCGTCCGCAAGATTGCGACCCTCGATATACGCAGTGACGGGCCCGCCGTTATCGAACCCGACCTTGGCCCCCCAGATTGCGTAGGCCTCTGTATCAAGCGTGTTCGCGCTGTCGACATAGTATGCCTCCGGCACCCACTCGACATTGGGACCGAAATAGACGCCGCTCGGATGTCTGTAGAGAAGCTCGGCGCGGAGGAAGTGTCGCGGCGCGCCTGGGAGTTCGTTGTCTCCGAATGTCGCGTCCCCGTCGTAGCGGAAATCGTTGAGCGTATAGGCTCCGTGCAGCCATAGCTCGTCCGCCGCCGGGCCGGTCTCGAATATCGACTTCATGACGGCGACTCCTAAGCCGATCTCAAGCCCTTGATGCACGGTCTTGTCGGCGTTCGTGACGTTGCAGTTCCCGAACGCCGACGAATAGCAGATCAGCTCGTTATCGATTTCAGCCCGGTAAGCTGCCAGATCCCACTCGAAGCCCGGACGACGGCCACGTGTGCCGATTTCATAGGTCGTGGCGCGCTGGGCCTTGATGTCGGTGAACGCGGTCGTGGAATCGCCCTCGCCGAAGCTCGGCACCTCGGCGCTGCGCGAGACGTTACCGAAGAC
>CAZDUD010000126.1:0-9714 GCA_964508485.1 uncultured Hyphomicrobium sp.
CTCCGAGCGTCAGCTCTACGAGGACGCGCTGGACCGCATGGCACGCGAGATCGCGGCAGTCGAGAAGCTCGATGAGCGCGGCGCCGTTCAGCGCATCACCGATGTGCTGTCGAAGAGCGCACGCGGCCGTCGCCTCGCCGAAGGTGCCGACTCGGCCGACATGCGCGCCGCCTAAACGCGCAAGCTGAGAAACGAAATCGAACACCCCGCTGATCGCTCAGCGGGGTGTTTTCGTTTCTGAGGGTGCTTCAGAACTCGCGGCTGCGGTCCCCTGATCCAGCACCTCGATCTCATCAAGCGATCCGAGCACGATCATCGGCCCGTTGCGCCGCTCGATCCAGCCGCGCACACGAACCCGCTTTCCGGAAAGAGCATCGACACGCGCCGTGCCCTCGCTGCTTTGTGTGATGGTGGCCGTCGCAAGGCTCGCCGTGAAGTCGCGGCGCCAGTCCGGCCCGAAATTGATGTACGTCGTCGTCTGCGCCCGCGTGACGCCGACTACGTGCCCTTCCACGACGACGAACCGCCCCGTGAGCTTGAGCAGCGCATCGACCTCGTCGGCGGATCGCACGCGATAGGGCGCATGCTGCCACAGGCCGCGCCCTGCGGTTCGTGCCGTCTCTTCAGCGGCAAGCAGCGCATCGAGACAGGCCGTGTTGCCCGGCAGCGTGTACGCGCGCGCCTGGCCCTCGAGGATCATTCGTTGCTGAAGCCAGACCAAGGAGTCGCCGTCGCCAACGAAAACCTGCGCCAGGAGGCGCCCGTACCGGTCGCGCTGCCGCCCCTCGGTGCGCAGCGTGACCGTGCGCGCCTGAGCGAGCGCTTCGAGCGCACGCAAAGCCTCGCGCGCCGGTGGCCAGTCGCGGACGTCCGCATCGAGCACGTCCGGCTTCGGCGCGAGCGCGCCGATGAGGCGTACCTCCTGCCCGTCGTCGAGCAGCAACGTCTCGCTGTCGATGATGCGCGCCACCGCATGCGACGGGCCTTTCTCTAGCGCACACGCCGCCGCCGCAGTTGCCGTTGCGAGCTGCCCGCAAAGAGCCGCAGCACCGAGAAGTCGCGCAACTATGGCCCGTGCTCTGCTCATGCTGCGGAAGCATGGCACGCGGCGTGGATGGGGTCACCAGCTAACCGCCCGCCATGAACTCGAAGGGTGAGAGTGCGGCGCTTCCGAAAGGATCGCTCCCGAAAAGCTCCGAAGGAACGCCGAGATCGAAAGGCCCGGAGTGCGGGAGCTCGTGCAACGAAGGATCGTTCGCAATCTCGGAGGTCGAGAGCCGGCGCAGGCTCGAATAATGAGGCACCAGCGCGGGATGGATATCGACGGGTGCGAGAAGCCCGACGCCGTCGCCGAGCGTGATTCGGTCGCGTGCCGCATCCCACAGGATCTCCTCGATCGAGAAGAGATAGTCCCGGCCGCCGTCATGGGTGACGACGAAATCGGGTTGAAGGTGCGGGATGCCGGGCCGCAGCGCGTCGATCCGGATGTCGCCTGCGCCCGAATAGTCGGCCGTGTCGGTTCCGTCGTCCGCGTAGGCGAGGCCGGGCTGTCCGCCATGCAGCACGTTGACGCCGCGCGACCGCCGCAGCGTATCGTCGCCCGGCCCTCCGTAGAGCTTGCTGACGGGCGGGGCTTCCCTGCTTCCCGAAAGAACGTCGTTGCCCGTCCCGCCGACAAGGGTCGTGAAGCCGTGCGTGGTCTCGAGCGTGTCGTCGCCGGACGTTCCGAGCAGCGTCGCGAGTCCGGGTGAAAGGCGCAAGCCGGCGGGCAGCGCGTCCGCGATAGAGAGGCCTGCATGATGTAGTAGCGAGGCGACGAGCGATGACGAGTTGATCGTCGGCAGTGGCGAGCTGGAGAGCGAGGCCGGGATATAGGGGAATGCCTGCGCGTCGATGTCGGCGGCAAACGAGACGAGCGTGGCCCAGAGCGAGATCGCCTCGCTGCCGTCGGCGATGTCGTGCGCGCCGCGGCTCTCCCGCGTGCCGATCCTCCCTTCGAGGTCCGCGCCGACGAGACCGCCATTGGCATCCGACAAGGTCGTCCCGCCCTGCCAGCCTTCGACGGCAAGACGGGCCTCGGTGCCCTGCGGCTCGCGAACGCCCTCGATGACGAACCAATCGTCCTGTCGATCCTCGCCTGCCGTGAGATTTCGGAAAACGATTTGCAGGTGATCGAACCCAAGACGCCCCAGGCCAAAGAGTTGCACCGGCAGTCTTTCCACGCTGACTGATGGCATAGGCAGGCTCTCTCAACGCTTCGTACGTTGCAGGATGACAACCAAAGATTGAATAATCGTAGAAATACCCGCAGAACGGATTGCGCGCGAACGCGGGTCCCGCGCACCCTTTCCAAGTTGCTAAGATCCGGGCAATACTGCCTCAAAAACGGGCTAACGCCGCACTTTGGTAGGGAAGGGGAGACGACAAGATGGGAAATCTGCTCAAGAGTTTGGTGCTGGGATTCATTGCCGGCGCCATCGCGTACTTGCTGGTGCATGAGGCCCTGAGCCTCTGGCTGCTCAACAGCGGCTACACAACCCGCGTGCCGTGGTCCATGGAGCCGTCGCTGATCACCGGCTCGCCGCAGATCGTCGTGGACGCTGCCTGGGGCGGCCTCTGGGGCGCGATTTTCGGGCTCATCCTGGGCAGCGTGCCGGAGGGATCCATGACGGCGCGCGGCGCGGTTCTCGGCTTGGTCGGTACGGCCGTTGTCGGCACACTGATCGCACTCCCGCTGATCCGCGGCGAGCAGCCGTTCGCGGCAATCGACGTCAATGCGGTCTGGCCGGTGCTGCTGCTCGGAACCGTCTTCGGTGCCGCCGCCGCGTGGCTCTACGGCTTCCTCACATCAGGCTGCCGGCTGCCCTGACGCGCCGAGAGCCCCGTGTGTCTCACGTGAATCGGATCCGCCGGTCGCATTGCACGCGCAGTGCGACCGGCGCCTTCGCGTTTTGTCTTGTCAGCTCTTGCCGTTGAGTCGGCCGAGGTACTCCGCACCCGACATCGTGAGCGCGGGATCGATGGCGCCGATCGCCTTCTTGTCTTTGCCGGCATAGTCGAGCCCGGAAAGGATAACGCGCATCGCCTCCAGACGCGCACGGCGCTGATCGTTGGCGTTGATCACGGTCCACGGGCTCGTGGCCGTATGCGTGAAACGCAGCATGTTCGCTTCGGCGCGCGAGTAGTCGTCGTACTTGCCGATGGCGGCAATATCGACGTCGGTGACCTTCCACCGTTTGAACGGGTCATGGCGGCGCTCGTGGAAGCGCATGAGCTGCATCTCGCGGCCGACCGTCAGGTAGATTTTGAAGAAACGGATGTTGTCGCGCACGAGCAGCGCCTCGAACTCGGGCGCATCGCCCAGGAAGCGCGCCGTCTCGTCCTCGGTGCAGAAGCCCATGACGCGCTCGACGCCGGCGCGATTGTACCAGCTGCGGTCGAACAGAACGATATCGCCCTTGGTCGGCAGATGGGCGATGTAGCGCTGGAAATACCACTGTCCGCGCTCGGCCTCGGTCGGTTTGGAAAGCGCGACGGAGCGCGAATGGCGCGGGTTGATGCGTTCGAGAATCCGCGAGATGCAGCCGCCCTTGCCCGACGTATCGCGCCCCTCGAAAAGCACGACGACCCGCTCTCCGGCCGTTTGCGCATGGTCCTGCAACTTGATCAGCTCGAGTTGTAGCAGCTGAAGCTGCTCATCGTAGGGCTCGCGCTTGAGCTTCTTGTCATAGGGGTAGCCGCCCGAGGCGAGCGCGCGCGCCGCGATCTCGGCTGGAAGCACTGGGTTGTCGAGATCGAAATTCGGATAGGCGGGACTGCCCTTTGGCGGCTCCCCCTTGGCGTTTTTTTCGGCTTTTTCGGTCTTTCCTTTGCCCATCCGTGTCCTCGATTGTCGTTCGTTTCCCGGCACCGATCCCCGACGAACTGTCACACAAGTGTTGTTTATCAGGAAGCCTGATCCGGCCGGCATGAGCCGAGGGAGGGCCACCTTGAAAACCATGACGTTCGAAACGGCTGGTGCGGTGCACCGTGAGAGTTGAGGGTATGATGCAGATCGAGGCAATATGGGGACCCATGACGGATCCCCAGCGGCTGGCCCGCTCTCTGTCTGCGAACCGATCGCTTTACGAGCGTGGTCTGGCGGCCCTCCGGACGGTGGGACGTCGGCTGAGCCTCCGCGCCCGCGCGCTAGCCTTGGTTGCAGTTCTGTTCGCGACGTTGTCGCTCGCCGGAGGTCTGCCGGGATGGCTCGCCTTGGCGGGCTTTCTGATCATGGCCATGATCGTCGTGGCCGGCGGCCCGGCGGATGCCGACGGCGACGACGAGCAATCCGGCACACGCGAGCCGGACCGCATGCGCCGTGGCCTGGGAGCGGAGCGCGATGCCGAGAGCTGGCGCATGCTGCTCGACGCCGTGCCCGACGCAGCCGTCGCGCTCGATCACAACTTCAACATCATGCACTTCAATGCGCGGCTCGAGGAGCTGTTTCCCAAGGTTCGCGTTGGCCAGCCGTTAAGTCAGCTCTCGCGCAACCCGGAGCTCAACGACGCGGTGGAGAAGACCGTGACCTCGAACGGCGAGGTCGTCGTCGATCTCTTCGAGCGCGTGCCGGTGGAGCGCCGCATCTCGGCGACCGTGTCTCGCCTTGGCGGACGCGAGATCCGCCGCGGCCTGCCGTTTCTCATAGTCTCGTTCCGCGACTTGACCGAGCAGGACCGGCTGGCGCAGATGCGCGCCGACTTCATCGCCAACGCCAGCCACGAGCTGAGGACGCCGCTCGCCTCCCTGCGCGGATTCGTCGAGACGTTACAGGGACCGGCGCGCGACGACCCCGAGGCACGGGCGCGGTTCCTCAGCATCATGTCGAGCCAGGCGACGCGCATGACGCGCCTGATCGACGACATGCTGTCGTTGAGCCGTGTAGAGACGCGCGTGCATCTTCCCCCGCGAGGCATCGTCGACCTGAACGAGGTGGCGTCCTATGTCGCCCAGGCCCTCGATCCGGTCGCGGCAGCTTCTAAGATCGATATCGCCGTCACCAAGGGCGACAGCCCGATCCGCATTCGCGGCGATCGCGACGAGATCGTGCAGGTGCTGCAGAACCTCGTGCACAACGCCATCAAGTATGGCCGTGAGGGCGGGCATATCGAGATCGCCGTGTCGCGCGTGCTCGACGGTTCGCCGCCGCAGCAGCGCGCCCTGATCGCCGTCGCCGACGATGGCCCGGGCATCGCCCCCGAGCATCTGCCGCGCCTCACGGAGCGGTTCTACCGCGCCAACGTCACCGCAAGCCGCGAGAAGGGTGGCACCGGGCTCGGCCTCGCCATCGTCAAGCACATCGTGATCCGCCATCGCGGCGAGCTTCGGATCTCGAGCGTCGTCGGCAAAGGCTCGACCTTCTCGATCCTCTTCGACGAGCTCGGCGGCCCACGCACCTAACTCCAATCACGCGACTTCTGGCCCGGTGCGGCCATCCAGAAAATTGCCTGGTTAACGATCCGACCGTAGTTGTGATTGGCCTGGCATAAGCGCAAGCGTAAAGTCTTTGACGCTAGACTTCGGAGATCTGCACGGCATTTGGGGGACATGAGGGAGCGAAGGTCGAAATAAATTAAGCGCGGGAGATCGCGTCATGAAAACGACCGCACGGGCTTTATCCGTCTCCATTTTCGCTCTGTCCGTTCTCACCGACGCCCCGGCACGAGCCCAACAGGTCACTGGAGAGCCAGGCTCGCCGGCGGTCACCACCACCAGAAAGCAGCTTCCACCGCCCGATCCGAAGTTCGGCGGCGTGATCAAGGACCAGGCCCTGCAATCCAGACCGTGGTGGGCGCCGCGTGTCGAACCCCCGAAGGGTGCACCCAACGTTCTGCTGATCATCACCGATGACGCCGGTTTCGGCGTGCCGAGCACCTTTGGCGGCGTCATCCCGACGCCGACCATGGACCGCATCGCCAACGATGGCTTGCGCTACAATCGTGTATTCTCCACCGCACTGTGCTCGCCGACACGCGCCTGCCTCATCACTGGTCGCAACCATCACTCGGCAGGCTTCGGCGTAGTCTCCGAACAGTCGACCGGCTTTCCCGGCTACAACAGCATCATTGCTAGGGACAAGGCGACGATCGGACGAATCCTGCTCGATAACGGTTATGCCACATCATGGTTCGGCAAGAATCACAACACGCCGGCCTTCTCTGCGAGCCAAGTGGGGCCCTTCGACCAATGGCCGATCGGCATGGGCTTCGAATACTTCTACGGATTCGTCGGCGGCGACGCCAACCAGTGGCAGCCAAACCTCTTCCGCAACACGACGCAGATATATCCCTTCGACGGTAAGCCGGGCTGGAACCTCGTCACCGGCATGGCCGATGACGCCATAGATTGGATGACGCGGATGCACCAGACCGATCCCTCGAAGCCGCTGTTCATCAAGTACGCCCCCGGTGCCACGCACGCGCCGCACCACCCGACCAAGGAATGGGTCTACAAGATCAGCGCGATGCACCTCTTCGACGAGGGCTACAACAAAGTGCGCGACCGCATCTTCGAGAACCAGAAGCGGCTCGGCGTGATCCCGAAAGAGGCGCAGCTGGCGCCTTGGCCCAGCGACAAGCTGAAGCCGTGGGACCTGCTCAGCGCGGACGAAAAGAAGCTCTTCATCCGCCAGGTTGAGATCTTTGCCGCCTATGCCGCCTACAGCGACCACGAAATCGGCCGTGTGATCCAGGCCTTCGAGGATCTCGGCAAGCTCGACAACACGCTCGTCATCTATATCAACGGTGACAACGGAACCAGCGCCGAGGGCGGGCCGGTGGGCACGCCGAACGAGGTTGCTTGGTTCAACGGCATCAGCGAAATGCCGGTGGCGGAGCAAATGAAGTGGTACGACGTCTGGGGCACCGAGCAAACGTACAACCACATGTCGGCAGGATGGTCGTGGGCTTTCGACACGCCATTCGACTGGTTCAAGCAGAATGCTTCGAGGCTCGGCGGCATCAACCAGAACATGGTTGTGTCGTGGCCGGCTCGCATCAAGGACAAGGGTACCCTGCGCGAGCAGTTCATCCACATGATCGACATCGTGCCGACGATCCTCGAGGCATCAGGCATCCCGGCGCCTGAGATGGTCGACGGCATCAAGCAGGCGCCGATCGAGGGCACGAGCTTCGCCTACACCTTCGATGCCGAGAACGCCAAGGCGCCGTCACGCCACACGACCCAGTATTTCGAGATGATGGGCCAGTGGGCGCTCTATGAGGACGGCTGGCTGCTCAGCACCAAGGTCAATCGTGCGCCTTGGGAAGGCTTCGGGCCGGCCAACCCGGATCCTCTGAACAACCAGGTGTTCCAGCTCTACGATCTAGGGACGGATTTTACGCAGTCCAACGACATCGCCGCCAAACACCCCGAAAAGGTCGAGGAGATGAAGGCATCGTTCATTGCGGAAGCCAGGAAGTACCACGTCTTTCCAATGGACGCCTCGGTAGCGGCCCGCATCGTCGCGCCGCGCCCGAACATCACCGCAGGCCGCACCGAGTTCGTCTACACGCGACCCATGGTCGGCCTGCCGCAGGGCGATTCTCCATTGTTGCTCAATACGTCCTTCACGGTCACGGCGGACATCGAGGTACCGGAGGGCGGTGCTGAGGGCATGTTGTTGACTTCGGGCGGGCGGTTCGCCGGTTACGGCTTCTACTTGCTAAAGGGGAAGCCCGTATGGCTCTGGAACCTCGTCGATCTCGAACGCATCAAGTGGGAAGGTCCTGACGCGCTGCCCCCCGGCAAGCACACGGTCGAATTCGACTTCAAGTACGACGGCCTGGGCCCGGGCACCCTTGCCTTCAATGACTTCAGCGGCGTCGGCCGCCCCGGCATCGGCGCGCTCAAGATCGACGGCAAGGTGGTCGACACCAAGACGATGCCCAAGACCCTGCCGATGATCCTGCAGTGGGATGAGAGCTTCGACATCGGCTCTGACACGCTGACTGGTGTCAACGATGCCGACTACAAGCCGCCCTTCGCCTTCAGCGGCAAGCTCAACAAGCTCTCGATCAAGGTCGACCGGCCGAAACTTTCATCTGAGGACGAGAAGCGCCTCAGCGAAGCCATGCGCAACAACAAGATGAGCGAGTGACTACGATCAGAGGCAGCTCATTCTGAGCTAAATCCAGCTGCCGTCAGTCCGTCCGGTATTTCTTGAGCTCGCGCACGAGAGCGACCAGGCGTTCCGCGACCTCGGCTCCGGTGTCGACCGAGACCTTGAGCGTCGCCCGCTGCTGGATGAGCTTATTGAGGCGGTCCTGGCAGTCGCCGAAGCCGAAGAAGATGTCCTCGGGCGCCTCCACCGTGCCGTCCTCGATGGCGCACATCACCTCGAACGCGCTCTGCGAGGACAGCACCAGCATCGACGCGACGTCGTTGATCACCTGCTGGTAGAGCCTTGCCGCATCCGTGCTTACGCGCGGCCCGTGCACGCCGAACTTGAGGGGCGACGCACCTTGCGCGCCTTCGCCCGCGAACAGTTTAGGATTGCGCTGGAAGCGCCGGAAGATCTCGCTCAAGTGCAGGCAGCAGGTCTCGAGCTCGCGCAGCGCCGTGACAGCTTTCCGTTTCGGCCGCAAACGGTCGGAGGCGCGTTCCCGCGCCGCCCAGTTGATGGTCGCGATGGAGGAAATTGTCCCGAGCGCGGCGATGGCCGGCAGCACGGCCGCAAACGGATCGGGTGCGATCCGCGAATCGGCTTCGTCCGGCACGGTGGGTTCGGGATTTTTGGCCAAAGCGCGCATGCCCTCGGATGGCGGCGGAAGAACGGAAGCCGCCGGAAAACGGCCCAAAGATGCAAGGCTGCCGTTGCTGCTGGCAAGGGGAGAATCGCGGCGCCCGGAGAGCTTTGAGCACGCCACTCTGGCAATACCGCGACGGTTTCCCCCCCCCCCTCTCCCGCTCCGGGGGGCGAGGAACTCAGTACACGCGCGCTTTCGGCTCGATGTACTTGATTTCGTTCGTGAGCGTATGGGTGTGCACCGGGCGGAAGTCGAGCGCGACCGACTTCTTGTCGTAGTCTGCGAACGAAAGCGTGTGCTTCATCCACGTCGCGTCGTCGCGGTTCGGATAGTCCTCGCGCGCGTGCGCCCCGCGGCTTTCCTTGCGGTTGGCTGCGCCCGTCACCGTCACCGCCGCTTGCGAGATGAGGTTGTCGTATTCGAGCGTCTCGACGAGGTCCGAGTTCCAGATCAGCGAGCGGTCGGTCACGCGGATGTCGGCCGTCGCACGCCAGATCTCAAGGATCTTCTTCACGCCCTCGTCGAGCACCGGCCCGTCGCGGAACACCGCGCAGTTCGATTGCATCGTCTTCTGCATGCGCAGCCTGAGTGCCGCCGTGGGCTCGGAGCCCTTGGCGTAGCGATAGCGGTCGAGCCGCGCCAGCGCCTTGTCCGTAGCCGCGCTGGAGAAGTCGGGCTGAGCGGCACCCTTCTCGATGGCGGACGCGCACCTGAGCGCTGCAGCGCGCCCGAACACGACGAGATCGATGAGCGAGTTCGAGCCTAGCCGGTTCGCGCCGTGCACCGAGACGCAGGCCGCTTCGCCGATCGCCATCAGGCCCGGCACCACGTGGTCCGGGTCGCCGCCTTTGAGCGTCAGCACCTCGCCGTGATAGTTCGTCGGGATGCCGCCCATGTTGTAATGCACCGTCGGCAGCACCGGGATCGG
>CAZDUD010000127.1:0-9656 GCA_964508485.1 uncultured Hyphomicrobium sp.
CTTCGGGCCGCCAGCTTCGACCTTGCGCAGCTTCTCGCACTGCTCCGCGGTCGCGTACTGACCGGCGAGAAACGTGGCGCGCTCCTTCGCGGAAGCGGCCGTAGCGGCCGCCATTGCAAGGGCGATCAGGAAGAAGCGCATCGGATCTCCTCAGGCATCGCTCACACCGAGCGGGCCCTCTCGGCTTCGGCGCGCGCCTTGTTGATGTGGTAGCTGCGGCGCGAGTAGTAGAGGCTCACCAATCCGAACAGGATCGAGAGGGGCGCGTTCACCTGCTCGGCAAGCTCGCGAGCGCGCAGCAGGTAGGCCGGCGTGTCGCTCACCGCTTGCGGCGAGAGCGAGCGCGCGCCAGGGACCCCCTCCTCCTTCGGCACGGCGAGAACGAGTGCGCCGGTCGCGATCAGCGCGATAGCGAGCAACGCGAATATCTTGGACATCTCCGAGCCTCCGCTCCGTTAGCCCTCAAAACTACTCCACCACCTTCGGGACGACAAAATAGTGGTCGTCCACCACCGGCGCATTCTTCACGACGTCGTCCGCAATCTCGCCATCGGTGACCTTGTCGTCACGCTTCCTCAGCTTCTGCGCCACGACGCGCGTCATGGGCTCCACGTTCGACGTGTCGACCTCGCTCAACTGCTCGACCCAGTTCAGGATTTGAGACAGCTCGGACTCGAGACTCTTGGCCTCCTCGTCCGTGATCTTGATACGCGCCAGGCGCGCGATGCGCCGCACGGTTTTCTCGTCAACCTGCATGGGTCCTGCTCAGAACAAAGAGAGACGGCGGCCGAACGCAGCCGTGTTCCTCATAGCGGGCTCGCCAAGGCCATGCAACAGCGGCCCGTTTCCGGGCTGACGGTTCATCCAGGCCCGGTCCTCAGCGCCGTTTGCGGTACTGGGAGAGGAAGGGCCCCAGGACGTCGGAGAAATCATCGGTCCACGGCTTGAGCTTGGGCTCGGGCAGGTTGCGGGCGCCGGGGATGATCCGGAACCTGTCGATGGCCTGCCAGCTCTTGCCGAAGACGACCACGGTCGAGCTCGTGACGGCATAGCCGTCGTCCTCCGACTGGTCCTCGATGGTCAGCGCGTGAAGCCCGCCGATGGCCGGGAATGTCGCGGCCAGGACCTGCTCGAGATCCAGGTACCGGTTCGAGATGTGGAGCACGACCGCGCCCTCGGGCTTTATCTTCGACGCATAGAGCCGGAGCGCCTCGGCCGTCAGCAGGTGGACGGGGATGGCGTCGGACGAGAAAGCATCGACGATCAAGAGGTCGTACAGCTCGTTCGGCTCATTCGCCAGCGTGAGACGCGCGTCTCCCAGCACGATGTGCGCGTCGGGCTGGCAGTTGGCGAGGAACGTGAACTTCCTCGAGTTGGCGATCGATACGACGACCGGATCGATCTCGAAGAAGCGCCAGTTCTCGCCGGCCGACGAATGACAGGCGAGCGAGCCCGCGCCGAGCCCGACGACACCGAAGCTCGGCTCGGCCCGCGTGGCTGCGGCCATCATGCTGGTCAGGCGCACGGCGGAGGCCATGGGGCCGTAAGCGTGGTAATACGTGACAGGCTGGATGTCCGCCACGAGGTTCCCGCGCTTGTCGCGGATGCGCTGCGCGCCATGGAGCGTCGTGCCGTGCTGGAGCACGTTGAACTGGCCGTCTCCGGACTGGATCACGCGATAGACGCCGAAGTAGCTGCGCTGCGCGTTGCCCCTGTGCACGCCGGACGGCAGGATCACCACCACCATGTAGAGCGCCATTGCCGCTATGAGCATGTGCGGCGGGTGACGCCATGCGGCGAACGTAGCAAGCGCGAATCCGGCCGCAATGCCGGCCGTCGAGCCCCAGCCGCGGAAATCGATCTGATACGCGGAGGCGAGCGACGGTCCCCAGTGGATCAGCGCAGCGGCGCCGAGCACCAGCGCGATCAGGATCACAAGCGATCTCTGGCTTTCGCCGCGCAGGTCGAGCGCGCCGGGGCGGCAAGCGAAGCTCAACGCGAGCAGCAGCGGATACTCGAAGACCTCGGCAAAGATGCGAGGTGCGATCAGCGCGGCGAAGATGCCGCCCAGGACGCCGCCCACCGACATCCACAAGTAGAACTCGGTCAGGTGGCGCGCGTCGGGACGTGCTTCATAGAGCGTGCGGTGTGCAACGAGGGTGGCGGTGACAAAGGCCGCGACGCCGAAGCCTGCCGCGTAGAACCAGGTTTCCTTCTCCGTCTGCGCAAGCTGCAGGAGCGCCAGGATCACGGCGACGGCGTGCAGCGTGAGCAGGACCGGACGCGGGATCAAGGCGCGCTCGCGGAACACGACGACAAACGTCGCGAGGTAGAGCGCGAGGGGGATCACCCAGATCAGCGGCGCGGACGCGACGTCGGTTGCGACGTGCGTCGTGAAGGCCGTCAGCAGGGCCGACGGGACGAAGGCGAGTCCCACCCATCCGGCCCGCGCGCGCCAATCGGGCTCGGGCCGCGGCATCACGCCGGGTACCGGTTCTACCGGCGTCGCTGCTCGCGACACGGCGGCCTGTCTCACCGCCAGGAAACATGCGCCGATCGCAACGACCATCACGGCGAAACCGGCTGTCCACCAAGCCGCCAACGCCTTCAACCCCAGTGCGGGCTCGAACAGGAACGGGTAGCCGAGCAGCGCCAGCAGGCTGCCGACGTTGGAAGCGGCATAAAGAAAATAAGGGTCCGCGCTGTCCTTGTGGCCGGTTCTCGCGAACCACGCCTGCAGTAGCGGCGCGTTGGCCGAAACGGCGACGAACGGCAGGCCGATGGCGACGGCAAAGAGCCCGAGCTGCCAGAGATAAGGGTCCTGCAGCGGCGGCTCCTGCCAGCCGGCGGGGATTGCAATCGGCAGGCTCAGAAACGCCAGCGCCGAGACGGCAAGGTGGATGTAGCCGGCTTGAGCTGCCGGTGCGTAACGGACCAACAGATGCGCGTAGGCGTAACCGATCAGCAGGGCGCCCTGAAAAAACAGCAGCGCCACGGCCCATACCGAGGGAGCGCCGCCGAGCAGGGGCAGCACCATCTTGGCGAACATCGGCTGGATGAAGAACAGGAGAAAGGACGAGACGAACGTCGTCGCCGTGAACAGCCACAGCACGCCTGCCGCCGCCGACCGGAGCGGTTGCTCCAGGCCGCCGACGGGTCCGGCGTCCACCTCATCCGTCTGGGTGGGCGTTATCACGTTTCCTCCAGGTCTCGGTCCGGTTCACGCCGGAACGGGCCGGCCGGATCTCGTTGCCGCGGGACCATAGACGGGAATATGTGCGATGTCAGGGACTTCGTTCCTAAGGCCAAGACGGAACGACGTGTCAATCCGGCCGTGTCGGCTCGCCATCAGCGCAGGGCGCCGTATAGTGGCCGCTCATCGATTCCGAGGCACCTCCACTCATGACCGACAATGCGACGACCGGCCCACGCGGCATCACCGTCGGAGACGCGGCCGATTTTGCGGCACTCCTGGCGCCCGGCCGTCTGATCGGCATCGACGCGGGTACCAAGACGCTGGGGCTCGCGCTCAGCGACGTCACACGCTCGATCGCCTCGGCGCTCGAGACGATCCGACGCACCAAGTTCAAGGACGATGCGAAGCGTCTGCTCGATCTCGCGCGGGAGCACGCGGTTCAGGGCTTCGTGCTCGGCTTTCCGGCCAACCTCGACGGCAGCGAAGGGCCGCGGGCGCAGGCAACGCGAGCCTTCGCGCGCAACCTCAACGCGCTTTCGCCGCTCCCGATCCTGCTCTGGGACGAACGGCTCACCACGGCGGAAGCCGAGCGCATGCTGATCGCGGCCGACGCCAGCCGCAAGCGGCGGGCCGACGTAATCGACAAGCTCGCGGCGACGCTGATCCTGCAGGGCGCGCTCGACAGGTTGCGGAGTTTCCCGCGCTGATCTTCCTTGCTGCTTGATGCTGCGGGCAGCGTGCATATCTCATGTTGGTCAAACTCGGGTCGCATGCGCGCCGTATTACTCGCGGACGTAGGGTTGACGTTGTCGCGTTCCGGCGGGATGCCGAAGATGCGTAGGAGAACCAACATCTCTGATCCGGCGCCGGTCGCTATTCGCGATGCATGCGAGCGCGACGTCGACGAGCTTGTCAGCCGGTTCGACATCTCGCGGCGCGCCGGAGTCCGACGGCTCGTCGCTCTCTCTCCGCGACTTCTCGATCTCTCGGTCGCGTTTCCGGGTGCGCTTTACGTGCTTGCGGGACGGCAGGGGCCCCCACGGCGGCGACACAGGGCCATCGAGCTCGTCACCCAAGGCGCGCCGCTGAAGGAGGTCGCAACTACGCTCGACTTGCCGCTGTGGTTGCGGCGGCTGCCGCCGGAGGCCTTCAACTGCTCGCTTCAGATGCTGCCCAAGTCCGACATCTTCGCGCGGCGCATTGCCAATCATCTGCCGACATCGGCCGAGAACAGCGCCTTCTGGCTCAACTCGGTCATCTTCGGCGCCCGCGCCTGCGACGACTACTTCGCGCTCTGGCTCGCGCAGCAGGCCATCTTCATGGAGTCTGGAGACCCGGAGAAGCTGTTCGGCCTGCTCGCCGCCTACGCCTGGTTCTCGAATGTGGACCTTACGCGCGCCCGCGGCCTCATCGTCGTGCCGTGGCGCCCCGAGATGGCGCTCGACACGGCGGTCTGCGCGGCCAAGAGCTGGCTCAACCGGATGCGGCTCGTGCTGCAGCTCCGCCGCGGCGTGCTGGCGGATCCCTGGCTCGAGCCTGGCGAAGCGCGCGGCTTCTCGTTCGTCCCGCTGCTCGACCATGAGACGATCCTGGCGGAAGCGCATGCGATGCAGAATTGCGCCGATCAGTATGCCGAAAGGCTGGCGCGCGACAAATGCCGGCTGTTCTCGATCCGGCGGCGAGGCGTCCGGGTGGCGACGCTCGAAATCGGCCCCCATCCCCGCGAAGCCGGCGTGCTCGCCATCTCCCAGCTCAAGGCACGCCACAATCTGCCCGCGAGCGCAGAGGCTTGGCAAGCGGCCCATACATGGATGGGTGGACAGAAAGACCTCAAACGGATGAACACCGGCGCTCCCGTGGAGCGTGCGCTCGACTCGGAGACATGGTCCGCGCTCATGGCAACCTATCGCGCGCGGAAAGACGGGGCGCCGTGGATTCCCGAGCGCCCCACCCGCGAACATTTTTTGATGCTCGACAACGGAATCGGGGAACTCGCGCGGCGCGCCGGCATTACGTCTTGGCTGTTTACGTGAGAAAACTCGCGAGATGGCAACCCGCCGGGGGGACTAAGTCTCAAACTCACTCAATAGAGCGCATACCCTCGAGGCATGCGGACAATGCGTGAACACCTACTCCGCGCCCGTCCAAACGAAATTCCTCCGCAATATGGGGGCACGGTAGCTATGATCAATAGGCAGACCTGCCGTGTGCTGCCTTATCTTTCGTCCAATTCAAGGGCGCGTAAAGCTCATGCATAGTTGACGCGTTTTTGAGCACGTTAGGCGGGGATCGTGGAGACCGCCTTCGTCGAGTACTGAACCGTCGGGGAACAACAACGCGAGCAAGAGGACGTGATGACGAATGAAACATGACAACGGAGACGACAGGATGTCGTCGGCGCTTCATCTGCTGCACAGAGCCGGGCAATGTGCAGACGAGATGTTTGCGGTCAGCGTCGGCGAGGCGGGGCTCACACCCCGGCAGTTCGCCGTCATGATGGCGATCGCCAACAGCGACGAGCCAAGCCAGACCACGCTCGTGGAACGGACTGGAATCGATCGCTCGACGATGGCCGACATCGTGCGGCGATTGACCTCGCGAGGACTGGTCCAGCGCCGCCGTACGCGGCGTGATGCGCGTCGCTATGCGGTGCGTTTGACCGACAGAGGCGAGAGCGCGCTTCGCCTTGCGGAGCCGGCCGCTCGTTCCACAGACGAAAAGATCCTTGCCGCACTCGCACCGACGCAGCGCGATGCGTTTCTGCGCTCGCTTTCGCGCATCGTCATGACGGTCGAGCCGGAGGGGATCGCGCGGAGCGGACGAGACTAGGTCCCCTTGCCCGCGGATTGTGCCAGCGATCGGGCGCTGCGCACATCACAGGACCGGGCGCCTTTCAACCCTGGACCGATCACGGACAGGGCATAGATCGAAGCGGCTGTCGACGGCCAGCTCTTTTCACACATTTTTTCAGACCTTCGATTTTTCAGATCTACGACGCTCGGCATGCGGTCGCTGCCACGCGGTGTCTCCCGTTGTCTGATCTTCCCGTTGCCGGATTTCAAGCCAGCCACTAGCCTGTGCCCGTTGCAGGCTGACAGGCGGCATCGGTCATGACCAAGGTTCGCGGCATTCTCATCCTAACCGGCGTGCTTCTCGCCGACTGCGCCTTTGCGGCGCCGGCGGTTCTGCTTGGCGCGTCCGGGGAGACGGTTCTTACCCCGGCGCCGCTTTCCCCGCTCGACACGGTGCTCGCGCTCGTCGTGCCGGCCGTGGTCGGCTACCTGCTCGGCTCGATCCCCTTCGGCCTCCTGCTCACGCATCTTGCAGGACTCGGCGACATCCGTAACGTCGGCTCGGGCAACATCGGCGCCACGAACGTCCTGCGTACCGGGCACAAGGGGCTTGCCGCGCTGACGCTGCTGCTGGATGCGCTTAAGGGCACGCTTGCCGTTCTCCTCGGCTATGCCATCGGGGCACGCTATGGACTCGCGATCGACGGCAGCCTGATCGCAGGGCTCGCTGCATTTCTGGGTCACATTTTTCCGGCCTGGCTCGGCTTCAAAGGTGGAAAGGGCGTTGCGACCTACATCGGTGTCATCGGCGGCCTCGCCTGGCCGGGCGCGGCAATCTTCTGCGCCGTTTGGCTCGCAGCGGCGGCTCTCACGCGCTATTCGTCTGCATCCGCCCTTGCCGCCAGTGTCATCACGCCTCTCGCGCTGTTCGCGCTTGGCTACGTCCCGGAGGCGCTTCTCTCGCTTCTGATGACGCTGCTCCTGCTCTGGAAACACGAGGGCAACATCCGGCGGCTGCTCAAGGGGGAGGAGCCCAGGATCGGTGCCAAAGCGTGAAGCGCCTTCTCTGTTCACGGCTGCACCGCTGCCCGTCTCCGTCCTTGATGACGGAGAGCGTCTTGCGTGCCTGCGCCTGATCCGGTCGGCACAGGTCGGCCCGGCCACATTCCGCGAGTTGATCAACCATTGCGGAGGCGCGAAAGAAGCGCTCGCGGCGCTGCCGTCGCTTGCACGGCGCGCGGGTGGGCGCACGGTCCGTATCTGTTCCGAAGCGGACGCGGAGGCGGAACTCCTTGCCGCCCGCAAAGCGGGTGCGGACCCGGTGTTCACAATCGAGCCTGGCTATCCGACCGCGCTCGCGGCGATCGATGCCCCGCCGCCGATGCTCTACGTCAAGGGACGTGCGGAGCTTCTGAGCCGGGCGTCCGTTGCTATCGTGGGGTCGCGCCATGCATCGGCGGCGGGGCTCAAACTATCCCGTACGTTTGCGCGCGCTCTTGCCGAGGCGGGGCTTGTGATCGTGTCTGGGCTCGCGCGCGGCATCGATGCGGCCGCTCACGAAGCCAGCCTGGATCACGGGACGGTCGCCGTGCTCGCAGGCGGCGCCGATGTGGTTTATCCGCCGGAGCACGCGGCGCTGCAGGACCGCATCGGCGAGATCGGCTGCCTCGTGACGGAGCAGCCGCCCGGGTTTGCTCCGCGCGCCAAGGACTTTCCGCGGCGGAACCGCCTCATCTCTGGGATTGCGCTCGGCGTTCTTGTCGTCGAAGCCGCGCGCCGGTCAGGAACGCTTGTGACCGCGCGCTTCGCAGGCGAGCAGGGACGGGAGGTCTTCGCCGTGCCGGGGCATCCCTTGGATCCGCGCGCGGAGGGGACCAATCAGCTCTTGAAGTCGGGCGCGACACTCGCAACCGAACCGCGGGATGTGCTGGATGCCCTTGCGCCGCAGCTCGCGCGCAGCGCCGCCGGACTAAAGGAGGTGGATATTGGATTTGTCAGTGTCCCACCGGCAGATATATCGTCGCCCCGAACCGATCCTGGGGAGCCGGAGCGTCAGCGCGTACTTTCGCTGCTCGGGCCGCATCCCATCGACGTCGACGAGATCGTGCGGGCGACGGCGCTAGGGGCGCGGGACGTGCGCATACTTCTGATGGAGCTTGATCTTGCAGGTGAGATCGTCCGGCATGGCTCCCAGCTCGTTTCGCGGGCCATCCGGTAATGTATTAGCCAAGATCTCTCGATCGCAGGCGCGCCTCTGTGCGAGCCAAGTCGAGAATCCCTTCGAGGGTGGATAGGTTCTGGCGATGCGCCATCTGCTTCAACTCAAGCAAAAGATCGGAGACGTACTCGAGCTGCTCTCGTTTGGATTGCAGCAGCTCCGACGTGTCGAACTTATCTTGGGCGTCATCCTTCTTCCACACTGACAGACCCCCCATTTTGCGCAAATCTAGTTTAATGATTGCACGATTTGTTTTCGAAGCCCAACGAAGGTTAATCATAACACATAATGGTTGCAATGGTGAATTCATGCTTCCTAAGATTGAATTTTGCGCTCCCTGTTTGGCTTGACCTCATCCGGCCTGCCTCTTAGAACCGCCGCACGGTTGGCACTCAAATAATCGGAGTGCCAAACGGTGCCTGCGCGGGAACGCGCCCACAAAGTCCATTTGGAGTTCAGAAATTCCATGAAGTTTCGACCCCTGCACGATCGCGTCGTCGTCCGCCGCGTGGACAGCGAAACCAAGACCTCCGGCGGCATCATCATTCCCGATACCGCCGCCGAGAAGCCCCAGCAGGGCGAGGTGCTCGCCGTGGGACCGGGCACGCGCGACGAGGCGGGCAAGCTCGTTCCCCTCGACATCAAGAAGGGCGACAAAGTGCTGTTCGGCAAATGGAGCGGCACGGAAGTGAAGATCGATGGCGAAGATCTCCTCATCATGAAAGAGAGCGACATCATGGGCGTGATCGAGAAGTAGCACCGCCCTCCCCGCACACCCATCTCGACCTTGATCTCCATGGTCGTCCTTGACCGACGCTGCCTCGATCCCACGAGGCCGCCTGCAACCCCTGCTCAATTCAATCGGAGCCTCGCCTAATGGCCGCCAAAGACGTTCGCTTTTCCGCCGATGCCCGCGACAAGATCCTGCGCGGCGTCGATATTCTCGCCAACGCCGTCAAGGTCACGCTTGGGCCCAAGGGCCGCAACGTCGTCATCGAGAAGAGCTTCGGCGCGCCGCGCACCACGAAGGACGGCGTGTCCGTCGCCAAGGAGATCGAGCTTGAGGACAAGCTCGAGAACCTGGGCGCGCAGATGGTGCGCGAAGCCGCCCAGAAGACCAACGATCTGGCCGGCGACGGCACCACGACCGCATGCGTCCTGACCCAGGCCATCGTGCGCGAGGGCCTCAAGTCGGTTGCTGCCGGCATGAACCCGATGGATCTCAAGCGCGGCATCGAGCAGGCCGTCGCCCAGGTCGTCGAGGAGATCGGCAAGAAGGCGAAGAAGGTCAAGAACTCGTCCGAGATCGCCCAGGTCGGCACCATCTCCGCCAACGGCGAGCGTGCCATCGGTGAAATGATCGCCGAAGCGATGCAGAAGGTCGGCAACGAAGGCGTGATCACAGTCGAGGAAGCCAAGAGCCTCGAGACCGAGCTCGACGTCGTCGAGG
>CAZDUD010000128.1:0-9509 GCA_964508485.1 uncultured Hyphomicrobium sp.
GAGGGCAACATCGCCGAGATGAAGACCGGCGAAGGCAAGACGCTTGTCGCGACGCTGGCGGTCTACCTCAATGCCATCGCGGGCGAAGGCGTCCACGTCGTCACCGTCAACGACTACCTCGCCAAGCGCGACGCCGAATGGATGGGCAAGGTCTACCGCTTCCTCGGCCTCACCGTCGACACCATCGTGCACGGCCTCGACGACGAGCAGCGCAAGGCCGCCTACGCCGCCGACGTGACCTATGCTACCAACAACGAGCTGGGCTTCGACTACCTGCGCGACAACATGAAGCTCAGGAAGGACGAGATGGTCCAGCGCGGCCACGCCTTCGCCATCGTCGACGAGGTGGACTCGATCCTGATCGACGAAGCGCGCACGCCGCTCATCATTTCCGGCCCCCTCGAGGACCGCGCCGACCTCTACGTCGCCGTCGACGGGCTCGTGAAGCAGCTCGTCGCCGAGCACGACAAGATCGAGGCAGAGCTCGCCAAGTCGCTCTCTAAGGAGGAGCTGAAGGAAGAGCTCAAGACGCAGGGCTACATCGACCTTGACGAGAAGCAGCGCCAGGTTGCTCTGAACGATCTCGGCAACGAGCGCATGGAGCAGATGCTTGCCGACGCGAAGCTGCTGACCGGCTCGCTCTACGACATCGAGAACGTCTCCCTCGTCCACCACGTCAATCAGGCGCTGAAGGCCCACAAGCTGTTCCAGCGCGACAAGGACTACATCGTCAAGGCTGGCGAGGTGATCATCATCGACGAGTTCACCGGCCGCATGATGCCGGGCCGTCGCTATTCGGAAGGCCTCCATCAGGCCCTCGAAGCCAAGGAGCACGTCGAGATCCAGCCCGAGAACCAGACGCTGGCCTCGATCACGTTCCAGAACTACTTCCGCCTCTACAAGAAGCTCGCCGGCATGACCGGCACGGCGCTGACCGAAGCCTCCGAGTTCATGGACATCTACGGTCTCGACGTCATCGAGATCCCGACCAACCTCAAGGTCGCGCGCATCGACGAGGACGACGAGATCTACCGCACGCAGAAGGAGAAGCTGGCCGCCATCGTCACGACGATCGCGGACTGCCACCGCCGCGGGCAGCCGATTCTCGTCGGCACCACGTCGATCGAAAAGTCCGAGCAGCTCTCCGAGCTGTTGAAGGACAAGAAGTACATCGAGACCCTCGGCAAATCCCTGCTGGCACAAGCCGAGAAGATGAAGGACGCCAAGGAAGGCAAGACGACTGCGGAAAGCGAGCTCAAGGCCTATTTCAACGACATCGGCGCCTACCTGATCAAGATCGGCTCGGCGAAAGGCAAGGATGATGCCATCCCGCATCAGGTTCTGAACGCCCGCTATCACGAGCAGGAGGCCGGCATCATCGCCCAGGCCGGCAAGACGGGCGCTGTCACCATCGCAACCAACATGGCCGGCCGCGGCACCGACATCCAGCTCGGCGGCAACACCGAGTATCAGCTTCGCGACTGGATCGCCGAGGAGACGGCTGCGGGCCGCGCGCCGTCTGAGGACGACGTCGCCAAAAAGCGCGCCGAGATCCAGGCAACCGTTGAGGCGCAGAAGAAGACGGCCCTCGAGATGGGCGGCCTCTACGTTCTCGCCACCGAGCGCCACGAGAGCCGGCGCATCGACAATCAGCTCCGCGGCCGCTCGGGCCGCCAGGGCGACCCTGGCCGCTCCAAGTTCTACCTCGCGCTCGACGACGACCTGATGCGGATCTTCGGCTCCGATCGCATGGACAGCGTCCTGAAGACGCTCGGCCTGCAGGAGGGCGAGGCGATCACCCATCCGTGGATGAACAAGAGCCTCGAGATGGCTCAGAAGAAGGTCGAAGCGCGCAACTTCGACATCAGAAAGCACATCCTGAAGTACGACGACGTCATGAACGACCAGCGCAAGGTCATCTTCGACCAGCGCAAGGACATCATGGCCGAGGACGACGTCTCGGAAACCGTCACCGAGCTGCGCCACCAGGTCTTGAGCGACCTCGTCAGCCGATACATTCCCGAGCGCGCCTACGCCGAGCAATGGAACATGGCGGGCCTCAAGGAGGCCGTGGACGCGATCTTCGGCCTCAACCTGCCGCTTGAGGAGTGGGGCGCGGAGGAAGGAATCGCCGACGAGGAGATCCTCGAGCGCCTGAAGACGGCGACCGACGAGAGGGCCGCCCAGAAAGCCGCAGACATCGGCCCCGACACCTACCGTCAGATCGAGAAGATGGTCCTGCTGCAGACCCTGGACCACCTCTGGCGCGAGCATCTCGTCACCCTCGAGCACCTGCGCCAGGTGATCGGGTTCCGGGCCTATGGCCAGCGCGACCCGCTCAATGAGTATAAGAGTGAAGCGTTTGTCCTGTTCGAGGGCCTGCTGTCCCGCCTGCGCGAGGCGACCACAGGACAGTTGATGCACGTCGAGCTCGCCCCTCCGGGCGAGCGGCCGCCGGAGCTGGACGAGCCCGAGCTGCCGGAAATGCATGCGCACCACGTCGATCCGACAACCGGCCGCGACGAGTTCGATGAAGAGCTGGCCATGGTCGACGCCGCGATTGCAGCCCGCGGCCGGGGGAGCCCCGTGCAGGAGAAGCGCGCACCCCTCCAGACGCGCAAGGCCGCAGGCGCTTTCGATCCGAGCGAGCCGGCCACCTGGGGCAAGGTTTCCCGCAACGCGCCCTGCCCGTGCGGCTCCGGCAAGAAGTACAAGCACTGCCACGGCAAGTACGAGTAGGCCTGCGCTCGCGCACACAACGTCCGGATCGCCCATAACGACGCCGCGCATGACCTCATGCGCGGCGTCCCCTTATGACGATCTCGGATCAAACCGAGAGCCCGCATTGCGACAGCGCTGGCGGCGCGCGATGAGCGATCGACGCAGGAAGACGTTCTTCGAAAAATTAAAGTATAAAATCGGATAAACAGAATATTAATCACTTTCTGAACGACGATTTCAGTGAAAAATCGAGAGTTAAAAAGAGATAAACCAAGGAAATACACAAATTATACTTCGGATGAAGCGAGAGATATCAAAATTTATCTGCGAATTTAACCTGTTAACAAGACTTGTTCATCTAGACCTCCATCGCTTTTACATCGATTTAACGAATGGCGCGTAGTCTGCCTTCCAGTTCAGACGCGGGCGGAGCATCCGGCGCGGGGAACTGAAAAGAGTCACATGGGAGTTTTTGAGTCATGACGAACATTCTCTCGCGCTTTGCGAAGGACGAGTCGGGCGCCACGGCGATCGAGTACGGCCTTATCGCAGCCATCGTCGGCGTCGGCATCATCGCAAGCCTCAACCTCCTGCAGGAGGGCCTCGACGGCATCTTCACGAGCGTCGGCAACACGCTCAACAGCTACTCCGGCGAAGGCGGCGAGGGCGGCGGCGGCGGCGAAGGTGCCGGCGGCTGATCCATCGCCTGACCGCTTAAGCGGATAGGACGACCAAGGCCACCTGGATCTCCCGTCCAGGTGGCCTATTCGCTTCTTTGCCGCCTGCACGGGAAATTAATATCACTCTGCCACCTTGACGAGAAACATGGCGGAGGAACGTATATGCCCGGTCTCAGAGCATTCTTGAACAACGAGAGTGGCGCCTCTGCAATCGAATACGGTCTTTTGGCTGCCATCCTTGGAATGGGTCTCATTTACAGCCTGACCAATCTGCAGATCGGCCTCGCCGGGCTGTTTTCGGTCGTCTCAGATCATGTGCCGGATTGAACCCAGATCGCGAATAACGCGCTGTTTACCGGCATGCGCGAATCTTAGCCGATAAGTCGCGCTGCAAGTGAGCTGGCGCCTACCCAAGGTTCGTATCGTGATTGCGTCCACCGTACTGATGACGTTTGCAGCCATCATGGCCTTCGCGGCCGCGATGGACCTGCTGACGATGAGGATTCCAAACAAGGTCTCGCTCGCATTGGTCGGGGCCTTCGTGGTCGCCGCGCCCCTGATGGGGCTCCCTCCCGGCCAGATCCTGATGCACGTCGCAGCGGGCGCCCTCGTGCTGGCCCTCGGCATCGTGCTGTTCGCAGTGGGCGGCTTCGGCGGCGGAGACGCCAAACTGCTCGCAGCGGGCGCCCTGTGGGTTGGCCTTGATCAACTCCTGCCCTTCCTGGTCTTGACCACCATCATGGGCGGCATCCTTGCCCTCGCCATTCTCAGATACAGAACACGCCCGATGATACTTGGCAGCTACACGCCGGGTTGGGCGATTGACCTCCACAAGCCGGGCTCGGGCATTCCCTACGGCATTGCCATCGCCGCGTCGGGCCTCCTTGTCCTTCCGGTCACACCCTGGGTCGTAGCGACCGCCGGTTAGCCGTTTCGATACACGAATTAACGGCGCATTGACGTTTGTCCTTCAATCTTTGGAGCCGAGCATAAGTGTTCGGCCACAAAGGCCGTATGGGACAACGCGTGCGATGAAACGCCCTCAACTGATTGGATTGGCAATTGCGGCCACGGCCGGCGTCATGGCGTTCGTCATGGTCCGCGGCATGGTCAACAAGCCGCCTGTCGAGAAGAAGATCGAGGTTAAGGTCAAGTCGAGCGACGTCCTCGTGGCGCGGACAGACATCGGCCTCGGCCAGATCACGAACGACAGCCTCTTCCGCTGGCAGTCTTGGCCGACGGAGACGGTGACGGCGGGCTACATCACGCGCGCCGAGCAGCCCGATGCGATGACCCAGTTCGCAGGGTCCATAGCGCGCGCACCCATCATGGCCGGCGAGCCGATCACGCAGGTAAAGCTTGTGCGCGCAGGTCAGGGCGGCGTCCTCGCCGCCATCCTGCCGGCCGGCATGCGCGCCATCGCGACGCGGATCAAGGACGAGACGGCCGTTGCCAACCTCATCCTGCCCAACGATCGGGTCGACGTCATCCTGATCCGCCGCATGCGGGGCCGCAACAACCAGGACGAGCATGTGAGCGACCTCCTGTTCGGCAACGTTCGCGTCCTCGCGATCGGCCAGCAGATCGAGACCAAGGAAGGCAAGAAGAGCGCGGATAACAAGGCGAGCACGGCAACGCTCGAGCTCACCGCGCACCAGGCCGAGCTGCTCGCGCTCGCCAATTCCATGGGGGATATCAGCCTCACTCTGCGATCGATCGCCGACCTCGACCCGAGCCAGGGACCGACAGCCGGCGTCGATCCGACGACCAAGGCGAGCACCGCAATTCGCGTTCTGCGTTATGGCACGGCTTCGCGTGCGTACGGCGTCAACTGAACAGTCTCGAGTTAGCCCGTCAGAAGGCCTGTAGATAATGCAAAAGATTTGGACTTGGGTCTTGCCGGTCGTTTGCGGCGCAATGGCCGCCGCCCTGGCCTTGAGCTCTGCAGCCGCCGCAGAACCCGATGGCGCATCGGTCCTGCGCATCAGCGGAGCGGGATACGGAACTCAGTCGCGGTCGATCGCGCTCGGAGCGGGTAAGTCCATGCTCGTCGAGTTCGACTTCGATCTTCGCGATGTGCTGGTCTCCGATCCGAAGAGCATCGATGCCGTCGTGCAAACGTCGAACCGCGTTTTCCTGATCGCAAAGAGACCCGGACAGACCAACGCCTTCTTCTTCGATTCCCACGGTCGCCAGGTCCTGACCCTCGAAATCACCGTCGGTGCCGACGTGCGCGGTCTCGAGACTCTGCTCTCCCGCCTGATCCCGGGCTCGAACATCCGGGTCGAGATGGCCGGCAAGTCCATCGTTCTGATCGGCACGGTGCGCACGCCGATTGATTCGAACCGCGCCACCGACATCGCGCGCGCCTTCGCCGCCGCCAACAAGGACGGCTTCCTGTCCGACGTGGGCCAGATCCAACAGACAGCGGCATCGTCGGGCGGTACGACGATCATCAACGCGAGCGACGCAATGAAATCCGGCCAGGCAAGTAATGACGCCAAGCCGGTCATCAATCTCCTGGGCGTCGAAGGCGAGGAGCAGGTCATGCTCCGCGTCGTGGTGGCAGAGGTCCAGCGCGAGTTGCTGAAGCAGTTCGGCGTCAACCTCGCAGCCGACATCAACGCCGGAAACTTCACCTGGAGCCTGTTGACCGCCAACGCCCTGCCGCTGACAACGGCCGCAGGCCTCGGAGCATTGCCTGTCCCCGGCATTGCCGACAGCGGCACCTGTGCCGGCATGTCGTGCTTCTACAATGACGGACCGGACGGCACGTTCGGCAACTCGGGCACAGCCGGCACCTGGACCAGCAGCAACGGCGACTACCGTGTCGGCAAGGCAATGCGCGCGCTCGAGCGCGACGGCCTGATCCGCCTCTTGGCCGAGCCCAACCTGACGGCCATCTCCGGAGAGCCCGCCAAGTTCCTGGCCGGCGGTGAATACCCGATCCCGGTCAAGGATTCGAACGGCCAGACGTCCGTGACCTACAAGGAGTTCGGCGTCGGCGTCTCGTTCACGCCGATCGTCCTGTCCGAGGGCCGCATCAGCCTCAAGATCGAAAGCGAGGTGAGCGAGCTGACGAACGTCGGCGCTGTCGTGCTCGATTCGACCTCGATCCCCGCCTTGAAGAAGCGCCAGGCGAACTCCACCGTCGAGCTGCCGTCCGGCGGGTCGATCGCGCTCGCGGGCCTGATCTCCGACGACGTCCGCCAGAACATCGACGGCTTCCCCGGCCTCAAGGACGTTCCGGTGCTCGGCACGCTCTTCCGCAGCCGCGACTTCATCAAGCGCGAGACCGAGCTCGTCGTCATCGTCACGCCCTATCTCGTGAAGCCCGTCGCGCCCAAGGCGCTCGCCAAGCCTCTCGACGGCCTCGCCGAGGCAACGGACCGTAAGGCGAACTTCATGGGCCACCTCAACCGCATCTACGGCGTCGAGAGCGTCGCGCCCGTGGGCGACCTCAAGGGCGACTACGGATTCATTGTCGAATGACGCGCAGGCTGGAGACGCAATCATGAAATACGGACTTGCTTCCACCCTGGCTCGAGAGGCTCGGCCCCGCCTCGCCGCGCGCGGAGGCATAATGGCGTTGGCCGTTCTCGCGGCCGCGACCGGCGGCTGCAGACACGATCTCGGCGCGCCGCAGGTTGCGGGATGGGCCATGGTGGATGCCACCCAGCGTCATCCCATCATCGTGTCGCAGGAGCCGCAGACCATGCAGCTCCGCATTCCCGCGTCGGCAGGCGGCCTGTCACCGCGTCAGCGCTCCGATGTCCTCGAGTTTGCCGATCGGGCGCGCGCCAGCGACGCGGGCAACAGCCGGCTGGTCATTCAGGCGCCGGGCGGCGGCGAGAACGAGATCTCGGCCATGCACGCTGTGAGCGAGATCCGCCGTATCCTGGGCGACATCGGCTTCGCCGACTCCTCGATTGCCGTCGAAGCCTACCACGCCGAAGGACACCGCGACGCTCCCGTGCGCGTCTCCTATCTCCGCTATGTCGCCGAGGCCCCGGTGTGCGGCTACTGGCCGACCAATCTCGCCGAGCAGCGCGACAACACAAACTATCCGAACTTCGGCTGTGCCAACCAGCACAACCTTGCCGTCCAGGTCGCCAACCCCGCGGACCTTCTCGGGCCGCGAACGGAGAGCGATCGCCCGAGCGAGCGCAGGGACGTCGTCTGGGACAAGTACGTGAAGGGCGAGACGACGGGCTCGAAAAAGAGCGAAGACGAAAAAGTGAAGGTCGCAAAGTAACGGTATCCCGCCATGTCAAAATCTTTGCAGAGCTCCGCATCCGAGCCGTTCGAGGCGCAGTCGCCGTACGAGCTGGACCCTCAACCCGCGCAAGCGGCCGCCCTGAGCGACCGGGCGCGCCCGCTGCCGCGCATCTCCATTCAAGCCTTTTGCGAAACGCCCGACTTGGCCGAGGCCGTGCACGCGGCGTCCGAGGACCGGCGCCTGAGCAAAGCGCACGTCACGATTCAGATGGGCGGCACGGCTGCCGCCATCGCCCACTATCAAGAAAGCCCAACGCCGAACCTGATCATCATCGAGACGCATGCTCCGCACGCTACCCTCGTGGCCGAGCTCGAGGAGCTCGCACAGAGCTGCGATGCCGGCACCAAGGTCGTCATCGTAGGCGCCGCCAATGACGTCGTGCTTTACCGGGATCTCATGAAGCGCGGCATCTCCGAGTATCTTGTCGCACCGGTCTCGGCGCTCGATCTCATGGAATGCCTGTCCAATCTCTACAACAACCCGGCGTCCGATCCCGTCGGCCAGGTGTTCGCCTTCATCGGCGCCAAGGGCGGCGTCGGCTCGTCCACGATCTGCCACAACGTGGCCTGGACCCTGTCGGAGGCGCTCGCCACCGACATCGTCATTGCCGACATGGACCTAGCCTTCGGCACGACCGGTCTCGATTTCAACCAGGACCCGGTCCAGGGCATTGCCGACGCCCTGCAGAACCCGGATCGCCTGGACGAGGTCCTGATGGACCGCCTCCTGACCACATGCTCGAAGCACTTATCGATCTTCGCCGCACCCGTCGTCCTCGACCGCGACTATGAGATGACGCCGGAAGGATGTGAGACGGTCATTGACGTCGTGCGCCAGAACGTGCCGTTCGTCGCCGTCGATCTCCCGCACACCTGGGCGCCATGGACCAAGCAGTTGCTGCTGCAGGCCGACGAGATCGTCATCACCGCCATGCCGGACCTGGCAAACCTGCGCAACGCCAAGAACATCGTCGATCTCACCCGCGCGGCGAGGAAGAATGACGCCGCGCCGCACCTCGTCCTCAACATGGCGAACATGCAGAAGCGCCCCGAGATCACGCAGAAGGAGTTCGAAGCCGCGCTCGGCATCGAAACGCTCGCCGTGATCGACTTCGATTGCGAGAACTTCGGTCAGGCCGCCAACAACGGCCAGATGCTCGAGGAGTACAACGCCAAGGCGAAATCGATCCAGGCGTTCCGCGACATCGCGCTCGCACTCGCCCACCGCAAGGAAGTGAAGGTCGAGAAGAGGTCGCCGCTGGCGCCGATCCTCGACAAGCTGAAACGCATGCGTTGAGGGTGATCCATGTTCGGCAGGCGTACGAATGAACCTGGACAGCAGAAGCGGATGCCGCCACCAGCGGCCGCCGCTGCTGCTGCACAGCCCGTGCAGGCACCCGCAAGCGTCGCGCCACCCCCGGCACCGCCGCCTGCACGCGCAGAGCCCGTCGAGCCGCCGCAGCGCCATCACTCGGAAGAGTACTACGACGTCAAGACGACCGTCTTCAATGCGCTGATCGACACCATCGACCTAACGCAGCTCGCCAAGCTCGACAGCGCGGCGGCGCGCGAGGAGATCCGCGATATCGTAAGCGAGATCATCCAGGTCAAGAACGTCGTCATGTCGATCGCCGAGCAGGAGGAGCTGCTCGAGGACATATGCAACGACGTCCTGGGATACGGACCGCTGGAGCCGCTTCTGGCGCGCGACGATATCGCCGACATCATGGTCAACGGCGCCTCGACGACGTTCATCGAGGTCAACGGCAAGGTGCAGAAGACGGGCGTGCGCTTCGCCGACAACCAGCAGCTCATGAACATCTGCCAGCG
>CAZDUD010000129.1:0-9391 GCA_964508485.1 uncultured Hyphomicrobium sp.
GCATCATCCGGCGCGACGAGATGATCCCGCGCGAGAACGTGCGCTACGGCGACCGCATCCGCGCTTACATCTACGACGTGCGTCGCGAGCAGCGCGGGCCGCAGATCTTCCTGTCACGCGCCCGGCCCGAGTTCATGAGCAAGCTCTTCGCGCAGGAAGTGCCGGAGATCTACGACGGCGTGGTCGAAATCAAGTCGGTCGCCCGCGATCCGGGCTCGCGTGCTAAGATCGCGGTCATCAGCCGCGACAGCTCGATCGATCCCGTCGGCGCGTGCGTCGGTATGCGCGGCGCTCGCGTGCAGGCGGTCGTCAACGAGCTGCAGGGCGAGAAGGTCGATATCATCCAGTGGAACCCGGATGCTGCGAGCTTCATCGTCAACGCGCTCGCGCCCGCGGAAGTGTCGAAGGTCGTGCTCGACGAGGATAGCAACCGCATCGAGGTCGTGGTGCCCGAGAGCCAGCTTTCGCTCGCCATCGGCCGGCGCGGCCAGAACGTGCGGCTTGCCTCGCAGCTCACGGGCTGGGACATCGACATCCTGACCGAGCAGGAGGAGAGCGAGCGGCGCCAGAAGGAGTTCGCCGAGCGCTCGCAGATCTTCATGGATTCGCTCGACGTGGACGAGGTGATCGCGCAGCTGCTCGTGACGGAAGGCTTCGCCTCCGTCGAGGAGGTGGCTTACGTCGATCTTTCGGAAATCGCCCATATCGAAGGCTTCGACGAGAACACGGCGAGCGAGATCCAGACGCGCGCCCGCGAATATCTCGAGAAGCTCGAAGCCGAGCGCGATGCACGCCGCCGCGAGCTTGGCGTGTCGGACGATCTCGCCAAGGTCGAGGGCGTCACGACGGCGATGCTGGTCGCGTTCGGCGAGAACGGCGTCAAGACGCTCGAGGATCTGGCGGATTGCGCAACCGACGATCTCATCGGATGGACCGAGCGCTCGAAGGAAAAGGACGTGGAGCCGGTGCGCCACAAGGGTGTGCTCGACGGCTTCGAGATCGGCCGCAAGGAAGCCGAGGACCTGATCATGTCGGCGCGCGTGCTCGCGGGCTGGATCACGCCCGAGGATTTGCAACCGGCTGAGGACGAAACTGCGGACGCGGGCGAGGAGGCTGATGCCTCCACACCTGCTTCGGACGCTTAAGACCGTGACACGGCCCGTACACGCTTTGGAGGTTTTGGGGCATTGGCCGACCGCCGCCGCCAGCTTGATGACGCTGAGCCTGCCGTCCATGAGGACGGCGGGAAGCGTCTCTGCGCGGCGACGCGGGAGGCGCTCGATCCCGCCGAGCTGATTCGCTTCGTCGCCGATCCCAACGGCGACATCGTTCCCGATCTCGCGCGGCGGCTGCCGGGTCGCGGGGTCTGGGTCAAGGCGGACAAGGCAACCGTCGCTCAGGCGGTGCGCGCCAACGTGTTCGCCCGCAGCCTCAAGCGGTCCGTGAAAGCCGATCCGGCTTTGCCCGAGCGCGTCGAAAGGCTGCTCGAGAAGCGACTGCTCGAAGCTCTTGCGCTTGCCAACAAGGCGGGCCTGGTGACGACCGGCTTCCAGCAGGTCGACGAGCTGGTCGAATCCGGTGCGGCCGTGGCCCTTCTTCAGGGTGCAGATGCTGCCGAGGGCGGCCGGGAGAAGCTCGCCCGCAAGTTCGTTGCCGTTGCGCGTGCGAAGGGCCGCGAGGCGGCTCTGGTAACCAGTCTATCTACAGAACAATTGAGCTTGGCCATGGGGCGGTCAAATGTGGTACATGCTGCCCTCATACAAGGCGGAGCCGCCGTGCGGTTATTGGAAGAGGCCGAGCGGCTCAACCGCTTCCGGTCGGGCTCTGCTGCATCCAGTGGGCCGAAAAATGCCCAGGAACTAGAGGTTTAAACGGGTATCGAATGAGCGAAACCAAGGACACTGCCGACAAGACGACGGGCGGGCGCAAGCCGCTTTCGCTCCAGCGCACCGTTGAATCGGGCCACGTCCGGCAGAGCTTCAGCCATGGACGCTCGAAGTCGGTGGTTGTGGAAAAGCGCAAGACCCGCAAGCTGACGGCTCCCGGAGCCCCGGCAGCGGAGGCGCCTCAGCCCGCCGCTCCGGCCGCGCCGAATGTCGAGGCGAAGGTTGTGCCCAGACCCGCGCGCTCGGATGCCGGCAAGGGAGATCTGTTGCGGCCGGAGGAGCGCGATGCCCGTGCGCGTGCTCTGGCGGAAGCACGCAAGCAGGCTGTCGAAGACGCGCAGCGTGCCGAGCAGCAGCGTGCGGCCGAAGCCGTGCAGGCTTCCGAGGCCGCAGCCACTGCTCCTCCACCTCCCCCGCCGCCGACCGTGGAAGCCGTCCGTCCCCAGCCGTCGCCTCAGGAAGCCGCGCCGCAGCGCGCCGCGCCGGTCGCAGAGCGTCCTCAGCCGCGTCCCGCCGATGGCGCGCGTCCCGCGCCGACGGCGCGTCCGCGTCCCGCGACGCTCGATACGCGTTTCGCTCCTCGCGAGGGCGGGCGTCCGAAGCAGATCGAGCTGCCGCGTCCAGCCGGAGCGCCGCCCGTTGCCGAGCGCGGTGTCGGCGAGGTTACAAAGATCTCGAAGGATGTGCGTCCACGGCCAGCGGCCGTGGAGACGGAGGACGAGGAGAGCCGGGCCATCAAGCGCGGCGGCAAGCTCGTTCGCGTCCCGGTCAAGGCGCCGACCGTCGAGGATCGCCGCGAACGCGGCAAGCTCACCATCAACAATGCGCTCGACGAGCAGCAGCGCGAGCGGTCGCTGGCCTCGCTCAAGCGCAAGCGCGAGCGCGAGAAGCTCAAGGCAATGGGCATCCAGCAGCCCAGGGACAAGATCGTGCGCGAAGTGGTCATCCCCGAGGCGATTACCATTCAGGAGCTTTCCAACCGCATGACGGAGCGCGGCGTCGACGTCATCAGGTTCCTGATGAAGGAAGGCGCCATGCACAAGATCACGGACGTGATCGATGCGGATACGGCGGAGCTGATCGTCACCGAGTTCGGCCACACGCCGAAGCGCGTGTCGGAAGCCGACGTCGAGACCGGCTTCATCGGCGAGAAGGATGTCGACGAGCACTTGCAGCCGCGTGCACCCGTAGTCACCATCATGGGCCACGTCGACCACGGCAAGACGTCGCTTCTTGATGCTATCCGCCAGACCAACGTCGTCTCGGGCGAGGCGGGCGGTATCACGCAGCACATCGGCGCCTATCAGGTGACGACGCCGGCGGGCGCGAAGGTGACGTTCATCGATACGCCCGGCCACGCCGCGTTCACTGCCATGCGGGCGCGCGGCGCCAAGGTGACGGACATCGTGGTGCTTGTGGTGGCGGCCGACGACGGCGTCATGCCGCAGACGGTGGAGGCTATCAACCACGCCAAGGCTGCCAACGTGCCGATCATCGTTGCCATCAACAAGATCGACAAGCCGCAGGCCGATCCGAAGCGTGTCCAGACCGAGCTGCTCCAGCACGAGATCGTGGTCGAGAGCATGGGCGGCGAGACGCTCGAGGTTCCGGTCTCGGCCTTGAAGCGCACCAACCTCGACAAGCTGCTCGAGGGCATCCAGCTTCAGGCGGAAATCCTCGAGCTCAAGGCCAATCCGGACCGCTCGGCCGAAGGCATCGTTATCGAAGCCAAGCTCGAGCGCGGACGCGGTCCCGTCGGCACCGTGCTCGTTCAGCGCGGCACGCTGCATGTGGGCGACATCGTCGTCGCCGGCACGGCCTGGGGCCGCGTGCGGGCGCTTGTCGACGACAAGGGCGAGAACGTCGAGACCGCGGGCCCATCGGTTCCGGCAGAGGTGCTGGGCTTCAACTCGGCACCCGAGGCGGGCGATCAGATCGCCGTCGTCGAGAGCGAGGCGCGTGCGCGTGAGATCACCGACTACCGCATCCGCAAGCGTCGCGAGACGCTGGGCGCGGCCGGCACCGCGCGCACGCTCGAGCAGATGATGCAGCAGCTCAAGGAGGCCGGAAAGAAGGAGTTCCCGCTGGTCGTCAAGGGCGACGTGCAGGGCTCCGTCGAGGCCATCGCGGGCGCGCTCGAGAAGCTCGGCACCAGCGAGGTTGCGGCGCGTATCGTGCACTCGGCGGTGGGCGGCATCACGGAGTCGGACATCGCGCTTGCGTCCGCTTCGAAGGCGGTCGTCATCGGCTTCAACGTGCGCGCCAACGCGCAGGCGAAGCAGTCTGCCGACAGCCAGGGCATCGAGATCCGCTACTACAACATCATCTACGATCTGGTAGATGATGTGAAGGCGGCCATGTCGGGCCTGCTCGCGCCGACCAAGCGCGAGGTCTTCCTCGGCTACGCGACCATCAAGCAGGTGTTCAACATCTCGAAGGTCGGCAAGGTGGCAGGCTGCCTCGTGACCGAAGGCAAGGTCGAGCGCGGCGCCAAGGTGCGCCTGCTGCGCGACAAGGTTGTCATTCACGAGGGCACGCTGTCGATCCTCAAGCGCTTCAAGGATGAGGTGAAGGAAGTGCCGGCCGGCCAGGAATGCGGCATGGCCTTCGCCAACTACCAGGACATCCGCGAGGGCGACGAGATCGAGTGCTTCCAGGTGGAGACGGTGAAGAGAAGTCTCTAGTTCGCTCACGGCTGCTGTTCCGCTCGCTTCGCGAGCGGGCAGCCTCCGCGGGGGCGGGCCACAAGGCCCGGGTCGCGTCCAAGCGGAGCTTGGCTTCGCCAAGACGCTCCCCGGCTGCTTCGCAGCCGAAGTTAGCTCATACAAATATGCAGAGGCGTTGGCCTCGTGCCGGTTCGATCCCGGTAGGAAGATGATATGTCCAGACAGAAATCCCATCAGGCGAAGGGGCCTTCGCAGCGGCAGCTGCGCGTCGGCGAGTTGATCCGTCACAAGCTGGCGGAGATGCTGGCGCGCGGCGAGATCTACGATGATGTGCTCGCCTCGCATGTCGTGACGATTACGGAAGTGCGCATGTCGCCGGACCTCCGGCTGGCGACGGCTTATGTCATGCCGCTTGGCGGCAAGGATACGAAGATCGTCCTCGAGGCTTTGACGCGAAACAGCAAGTTCATTCGTGGCGAGGTTTCGCATGCGGTCGATCTCCGCTCTGCGCCGGAGATCCGCTTTCGCGAGGATGAGACCTTCGAGGAGGTCTCGCGCATCGACCGGCTGCTCCACAGCGAGAAAGTGCGCCGCGACGTGGAGAAGGACTAGCTCCTGGTACCACTAGTCGTCTTTGCATTCCGACCACTCAAAGAGTTACAATGGCACGACGCAAAAAAGGCAATCCGGTTCATGGTTGGCTGGTGCTCGACAAGCCGTTCGAGATGACCTCGACGCGCGCGGTCGGCATCCTGAAGCGGCTCTACTTCGCGCAGAAGGTCGGTCATGCCGGCACGCTCGATCCGCTCGCGACCGGGATCCTGCCGATCGCTTTTGGTGAGGCGACGAAGACCGTGCCGTTCGCGGTCGACGGCGAGAAGGTCTATCGCTTCACGGTGCGCTGGGGCGCGGAGACGGCGACCGACGATGCCGAAGGCGAGGTCGTGGCGACCGGAGAGGGCCGGCCGACGGTCGAGGATATCGAATCCCTGCTGCCGCAGTTCATCGGCGAGATCATGCAGGTGCCGCCGCAGTACTCGGCGGTCAAGGTCGACGGCGAGCGAGCCTATGCGATCGCCCGTGACGGTGAGGAGGTTGTGCTAGAGGCGCGGCCGGTGGTCATCGACGAGCTGCGGCTGATCGATGTGCCGGACGGCGATACGGCGGTGTTCGAGGCGCGCTGCGGCAAGGGCACCTATGTGCGGGCGATTGCACGCGACATGGGCCGTGCGCTCGGCTGCCGGGGGCATGTGATTGCGCTCCGGCGCACGCGCGTCGGGCCGTTCCACGAGGAGAATGCCGTCTCGCTCGACGAGATCGAGGATGCGGCCGAAGCGGGGGAGGATCTCTCGTCGTTCCTGCTGCCGGTCGAGATGGCGCTCGGCGATATTCTCGAGGTCAACGTCAGCCCGTCGGACGCCGCCAACCTGGTGCAGGGGCGCAGCATCCTGATCCGAGGGCGTGATGCGCCCGTCCTCGGCGGGGTCGCCTACGCCATGTTAAAGGGCCAGATCGTGGCGCTCGGAGAAATCGAGAAGGGCGCACTGCACCCGACGCGTGTGTTTAATTTCGGCGGCTGATCACCGCTCAAGGCTGCCACTCCGGCAAAGCCCGCATCTCGATTTCGCGCGACAAGCCCCCATATGCCTCGCTGCGTCCGATTTGGGCCGCGTTGCGGCAGTGGAGGCTTCATGCGTACTTCGCATTCGGTTGCGGTCATTCCGCCAGCTCGGCTGGTCTTTGCGCTCGTCGTGCTGGCGGCCGCTTTGGCGCTCACGACGGTGCGGAGCGCGGCGCGCGAGGGCGCCGATGCTGCCGTCTTCGACGAGGCGGCGCGGGTCGTGCGCGAGAATTTCTACGATCCCAAGATGAAGGGCAAGGACTGGGACGCGATCGTTGCGCGCCACAGGCCGCAGTATCTCGCGTCCGAGGATGCCAAGGCGCGGTCGAACGCGATCAACGCCATGCTGGCCGAGCTCGATGCCTCGCACACGATGCATGTGGCGGACATCGATCCTCGCTATTTCCAGCTCGTCGATATCTTCCGTTACGGCCTCAGGGACAGCCTTCGCAAGCATCTGCCCTATGGCGTTTCCTATTCCGGCATCGGCGTCTTCACGCGCGAGATCGACGGCAAGACGTTCATAACAGGCGTGCTCGCCGGACTTCCAGCGGCGAAGGCGGGCATCGCGGTTGGAGATGAGATCGTCGCCGCCGACGACAAGCCTTTCGAGCCGGTGGAGTCGTTTCGCGGCAAGGTCGGGTCGGTTGTGAAGCTCTCGTTGCGCCGCGAGCGCGACGGGCAGGTCTCCGTGGTCGAGGTTCGGCCCGAGCGTATCGAGCCCGGCAAGGCCTTTCGCGCGGCCTTGCGCGACAGCGCGCGGGTCATCGAGACGGATGGCAAGCGCATCGGCTACATCCACGTGTGGTCCTATGCCGGCGAGCGCTATCAGGATGATCTGGTGGACGAACTCAGCACTGGGAAGCTCAAGGATGCAGACGCGCTGATCTGGGACCTGCGCGATGGCTGGGGCGGTGCGCAGCCGCGCTATCTGGACCTCTTCAATGCGCGCGGGCCGGATATGACGTTCACCGAGCGCTCGGGCGAGACGGAGTATGCGAGCTTCAAGTGGCGCAAGCCGGTCGCCATGCTCGTCAACGGCGGCACGCGCAGCGGCAAGGAAGTGCTCGCCTACGGCTTCAAGAAGTTCGGCTACGGCGAGGTGATCGGCACGCGCACCGCTGGCGCGCTGCTCGCGGGCCGCGGCTTCCTGCTCTCGGACGGCAGCTTCCTCATGGTCGCTGTCACCGACGTTGCGGTGGACGGCGAGCGGCTCGAAGGCAGGGGCGTCGAGCCGACGGTCGAGGTTCCGTTCGACCTCCCCTATGCGGGCGGTCGCGATCCGCAACTCGATAAGGCGGTGGACGTCTTGAGCGAGGGGAGCCGGGGCTAACCGCGGCCTGTTTGTTCGATGTGAGATAAATCCCATGCTAGAACACGGTGTGTTCTGTCCGGCACCGGAATGGACCCGTGCCGGGCGCCCATTGGGGGGTGAGGGATGTTCAGCTTTGATTGGAGCTCCTGGCAACTTTTCACGGCGATGATTGCCGGTGTCGTCACCACGCTGGCCGGCTTTACGACCTTCTTCTGGCGCCGCCTGCAAAAACGGAGCTTCGTCCAGAACCAGCAATTTCAGAGCGATACACACATCTTCAGTCTTTGCCGGGCCTTGAGCGATCCGAGCCCGCGACTGCAGATGGCCGCTGCTGCGCTGCTGCTCGAGCAGCTTCACCACAAGAACTCAGAGCGTGAGCAAGGTGCAATCATACAGGCGCTGCTGGCCTCAACGATCGATGACCGCTCGGACGACAGCCAGCCGAAAGCTTCGCCTGAGTTCTGCAAGTATGTGGCGGATTCGGTGCTGGAGGTGCTCAAGAAGGCCAAGGGCTACGGGTCCGAGCAGTCGCCGCTGGTCCGCTACTACTGGCAGCGCGTGCGGTTTCCCGGCGCCTATTGGGCGAGCGCTGTTTTGCGCGAGCTGGATTTCTACGGGGCAACGTTCGACGGTGCGAGCTTCAGGCGCGCCGACCTCAGGAAGGCCGTGTTCTACGACGCGAGCTTGAAGGGAGCCAAGCTGCTGGGAGCCGATCTGCGCGAAGCCGATTTCAGAAGCGCCAACCTTTGCGGTGCCGATCTTCGCGACCAGGACGCGGACGAGAAAGGTCCTGCTCGCGCGACCCATTGGGCCGGCGCCAAGTTCGCGGGTGCCACGTACGACGCGAGAACGAAGTTTCCCGGCGGCCTCGATCCTGTAGCCCTTGGCATGGTTTCGGTGGATGCCGTCTCCGAGCGGCTCGTCTCCTAGGGCCGCGATCGATGACCTCAGCCATTGATGCCGTCAGGCCGGTGACCTCCACCGCCAAGCTGTTCATTGCCTATTCCTTTCGCTCCGAGGGGCAAGCCGTCGTGGACGAGATCATTCGGCCGGTTCTGGACGAGCAGGGGGTGCAATGTGTCACGGGACGGGAGCACGCAGCCAGTGCTGGCGACGACGTGGCCAGTGTCCTGCGCGGGATGATTGCCAACTGCTCGGCGTTGGTTGCCGTGGTCACGGGGTGCAATCCCAACGTTTTCTTCGAGATCGGCGTTGCGAGCGCTCTTTCGAAGCCGTGTCTGCTCCTCGCCTCTCGGGCGAGCGATGCAGCGATGCTCCAGGGGACCTATCCGATCATCGGGATCGCGCCGCCCGGGCAGGCGATGAACGAGCTGAAACGGCATCTGTCACTCTGGCGGTTGGCAAAAAAGCCAATAATATGAATGGTATAGATACTCGGTTCCGGTGTCGCGCCAATTTTCCCTCGCTCCGCCGTTCCGAATGTGTATAAAGCGCCATCCTCGTCCGGGCCTTAGGCTCAGGATGAGGTTTCATGCGACCTGGCTGGACGACATCCCGGCTATGGCCGTTTCCCGGCCGGCCCGCTCTCTCCTTTGGTGAGGAAGGTGCGGCGGCCCTCCAACCTCAAAGGAGACCCCGATGTCGCTTTCGACGGAAGCTAAGTCCAAGCTCATCAAGGACAATGCCACCAAGGCGAACGATACCGGCTCGCCCGAGGTGCAGGTTGCGATCCTCACGGAGCGCATCAACGGCCTCACCGAGCACTTCAAGACGCACAAGAAGGACAACCACTCGCGCCGGGGCTTGCTAAAGATGGTCAGCCAGCGCCGCCAGCTTCTGGACTATGTGAAGCGCAAGGACGAAGCGCGCTACCAGAAGATCATCGACAAGCTCGGGATTCGCCGCTGATCGGCGCATCACCTGGGCTGGCGATGGCAGAGCC
>CAZDUD010000130.1:0-9265 GCA_964508485.1 uncultured Hyphomicrobium sp.
GTCCGCCCCGGCCCCAAGGCGCTCGCCGTCGCGCAGGACCGCCTTGAGGAAAAGACCTTCATCAGCGCGCTCGGCATCCCGGTCGCGCCCTTCGCCCCTGTGCAGGACGGCGCGTCGCTTGAAGCCGCGCTGCGCACCATCGGCGACGCCGGCATCCTTAAAACCCGCCGCCTCGGCTACGACGGCAAGGGCCAGGTCCGCATCAAAAGCGGCGCAGAGCTTGCGTATGCCTTCGAGCAACTGCAGCGCGCACCCTCCGTCCTCGAAGGCCTCGTGCCCTTCGCCTACGAGGTCTCGGTCCTCGTCGTGCGCGGGCTCGCGGGCGAGATGCGTTTCTACGACATCCCGCTCAACACGCATAAGGACGGCATCCTCGACACCTCGACCGTCCCCTCGCCTCTGCCCCCCGCACACGCAGCCCGCGCGCGAGAGATTGCCGGCGCCATCGCAACCGCGCTCGGCTATGTCGGCGTGCTGGGTGTCGAGATGTTCTATGTGGCGAACGCGGCCGAGCCGCTGGTGGTCAACGAGATCGCGCCCCGCGTGCACAATTCCGGCCACTGGACCATGGACGCCTGCCTCGTGAGCCAGTTCGAGAACCATATCCGCGCCGTCGCCGGCTGGCCCCTGGGTCCCACCGACCGCCATTCGGACGTGGTCATGACCAACCTCATCGGCGCCGACGTGGATCAATGGCCAGCCATCGCCGCCGAGCCGAACGCCGCGCTGCACCTCTACGGCAAGCCCGAAGCCCGTCCGGGCCGCAAGATGGGCCACGTCAATCGCCTCAAAAAGCCGTCATGAGGCCAAAAAAGCGCGAATTCCGGCAGCTCGCCCCGTGGACAAGCCCCGCGACGTTTGATAGAAGCCAGCCAAATCCAGAGCGCTCGAAGCGCCGGTGGCCAGCCGCCGGAGCTTCGGGGTGTACTTTTTTCAGCTAATTCAAGAACCCAGAGGTCACCGCTTGCAGGTACTCGTTCGCGACAACAACGTCGACCAGGCCCTCAAGGCGCTCAAGAAGAAGATGCAGCGCGAGGGCATTTTCCGCGAGATGAAGCTGCGGAACTATTTCGAGAAGCCCTCCGAGAAGAAAGCCCGCGAGAAGGCCGAGGCCGTGCGCCGCGCCCGTAAGCTCGCGCGCAAGAAGCTGCAGCGCGAGGGTCTTCTGCCCGGCAAGCCCGCAGCGCCCCGTGGCGCCAAGGGCCCTGGCCGTGGCGGCCCCGGAGGCCGTTCCTCGGGCGGCGGCTTCGGCGGTGGTGGCAGCAACGGCAGCGGCGGCGGTTTCGGCGCGCGCTAAGCCTCGCTTCGCGAGATCGGATTTTCATTCGCCGCCGGCTGACAGTCCGGCGGCGAATTTTTTGTGAGCGTGTTACGCACGGAACTCATCACGCCCCCCGGCATTCGACTATCCTTGCCGGATGGGCAAGCTCTTCTTCGCATCCCTCGTAACGCTGTCTCTGCTGACCGCCATGCTCGCAGGCGTGGTCATCGCCGCGTTCGTCGCCATGGGAAGCCTCGACCTCGCACCGGCCCTCACGCTCGTGCTCATCATCAACACGCTGATCTTCGTCTTGAGCCCCTGGCTCACGGACCTCATGCTGCGGTGGGTGAATAAGGTCACCTATCTCGACGACGCGACGCTCAAGGAGCGCCATCCCCACGTCCACGCCATCATCCACGACGTTGCGAAACAGTATGGCTTCAAGGCCCCGTCCGTCGGCATCATCCCGGACCGCAACCCGACCGCCTTCACCTACGGCCTGTTCCGGTCCAATGCGCGCATCGTGCTGACCGACGGCGTCTTCGAGTTCCTGAACGAGGAGGAGACGCGCGCCGTCGTCGCCCACGAGCTTGGCCACATCGTCCACATGGACTTCCTCGTCATGACGGTGGCCGGCACCCTCGTGCAGATGCTCTACGTCATCTATTCGGCCCTGACGCGCAATTCCGGCTCCTCCCGGAAGAAGGAAGGCGCGGCCGCGGTCGGCCTGGTCGCCTACGTCATGTACATCATCGGCACCTATCTCCTGCTCTATCTCTCCCGCACGCGCGAATATCTGGCCGACAGCTTCGCCGCCGAGCGCGTCGAGGCACGCCATCTCGCCAATGCGCTGGTCAAGATTGCCTACGGCATCGCCGAAGCCGCCGACACGGAGGAGACACGCGAGCTTCTGGCATCCACGCGCCACATGGGTGTCATGGACTTCAAGGGCGCGCGGCACCTTGGGCTTGTCGTCGAGTCCTCCAAGGGGCGTCCCGAGGCAACCGCCGAAGCCATGCTGTTCGATATCTACAATCCATGGGCCAAGCTCGTTGAGCTCAACTCGACGCATCCGCTCACGGGCAAGCGCATCCAGGCACTGGCCGGCATCGCGAAAGCGAAGGGCCAGGCGTTCCCCGACATCGATGTGGAAGCCGCAGCCAAACGCGCGAAGGTCGACCCGTCCGCGCTCTGGACCAAGTTCTGGCGCGAGGTCGGCGTTGTCGTCCTGCCGGTTGCCGTCGCCGCGATTGTCGGGCTCTGGGGCATCACGAGCGGCACCCCCGAGCTGGCGCTCTTCGCGATCCCGGCCGGCATCCTCGCCTGGCTCGCGTTCATTCCGGTGACGTACCCGTCCTATGCGCCCGCCGACGAGACCGTCGTCAGCCTCATGGGCGACGTCGCCGCATCCCCCGTCATCGGCCGTCCCGTGCGCCTCCAAGGCGAGGTGATCGGCCGCGCGGACGCCGGCTCCATCGTTGGCGAGGACACGATCTTTGCCGACGGCACCGGACGCATGACCGTCGATTTCCGCTCTCAGCTCGGACCGCTCGGCGATGCCTGGACCGGCTGGCAGCGCATCAAGCCGCACATCGGACAGAAGGGTCAGGTGACGGGCTGGTTCCGCCGCAGCATGGGCGGCGTCGTCATCATGAAGGAGCTCGACACGCCGGCGGGACGCATCCGCGCCTACCCCTACTTCGCCGGCCTCGGCACAGCCGTGTTCTTCGCCCTCGTCGCCGGCCTCATCTACCTTTTCACCTAGGCCGCGTACTCATAACGCGCAGCCGGCAGCCGACCGAGTTCGCTAAGGGCCAGAAGCGGACCTCACGTGATTTCTACACGGTGGCACGTGCTTCTAAGCGCTTAGGCAGATGCGCTTGGTACCGTTTTGGCCCGACGCTTCGCGCGTGCCTTCTCGCGCTTCATAATGCCGAGCACGAGAGAGTCGAAGTTCGGGTCATTGGGCCCAATGGTGAGCAATGTTCGCGCCTTTCGGCTACGGGCCAACTTCTTGCGCGCCCCCTTTTCCTGTACCTGCATCGCCGCGCCTCCTAGGATATTTTTCCCAATAATAATGGGAAAAATTCCCGAACTCAGTCGCTACAGGGTAACAGTTCCCGAAAAATACGGGATTTCTTCCCAGTCTCGCGTTGATGCTGGCGCGCCCCTCTCCTCATAGTGGCCCGGGCGGATTCTGGACGGGGATAACAATGAAAAAGGCCGTCATTTGTGCGGTGATTACCTGCGCTGTTATTATTTGCAGCGGACCTGGGCGGGCGCAGCAAAACGGTGAAGCTTCGTCGAGCGCCGCGCAGCCACCCCCCTCCCCAGCGGCGGATGAACAGTTGCCGGCGATCGACGTCGTCCAGGAGACCCCGGTTCAAAAGGCCGCCCGCGCCAAGAAGAAGGCCGTCGCCGTGTCGCCGCTCTCGAGTGCGCCGTCGACACCTGCTCCCGCTACGCCTGCGGAAACACCTCCCGTGACGGTGCCGAGCGCGGTAACGACGGTGTCCGATACCGAGATTAATCGTGAAGGCACGGGGTCGGTGCAACAGGCGCTGCAGCAGCAAGTGCCCGGCGTCATCATCTCCGATGCCGCAGGCAATCCGCTGCGTGCCGAGGTTTCGTTTCGTGGCTTCGACGCATCTCCGGTCAGCGGGCGCTCGCAAGGCCTCGCCGTCTATCAGAACGGTGTGCGTATCAACGAAGCCTTCGGCGATACGGTGAACTGGGACGTTATTCCGAGCAACGCCATCGCCTCCATGTCCGTCGTCAGCAATAACCCGTCGTTCGGCTTGAACGCTTTGGGCGGTGCGGTCAGCATCCTGATGAAAGACGCCTTCAGCTACGAGGGTGCAGAGGTCGACGTCATGGGCGGCTCGTTTGGGCGGCGCCAGATCGGCGTGCAGGCCGGCGGACAGAGCGACAACGCCGGTATCTATGTTGCGGCCGAGGGGATCAAAGACGACGGATTCCGCGACTTCTCCGAGAGCGAGATCAAGCGATTCTACGGCGATGTCGGCCTCAGGGGCAGTTTGGCGGAGGTGCATTTCAGCCTGACTGCAGCCAAGAACAAGTTTGGCGTTACGACTGCTGCGCCCGTGGAGCTTCTCGCTGAAGACTGGAGCAACACCTTCACGTCGCCGCAGACGACAGACCTCGAGGTCTTCATGCCGACCATCTCTGGGTCGGTGAAGGCGACCGATACGCTGACTGTGTCTGGCGTCGGTTACTTTCGGCGCTACAAGAACAGCGTGGTGGATGGGAACCTCACTGAAATCGGCGTGTGCACGGGCAATCCGCTGCAGTATTGCCTCGAGCCGGGCGCAGATGAGGAAGTCGTCGAGGATTTGGCCGGCAATCCGATTCCAGTCGACCCCGCACTTGATCCGCTTGGTTCGATCGAGCGGCTTGAGACCGATAGCAGGAGCTGGGGCGGCGCGCTCGAGGGCCAGGAGAAGACGCCCCTGTTTGGACGGCCGAACTTGCTCATCGCCGGCGTTTCCTATGATCACGGCCGCTCCAATTACCGAACATCAAGCGAACTCGGCACCATCGGAGAGAATTTCGTTGTCGATGGGTCGGGCATCATCGTCGGCGGTGTCGACAACGATCCCGATGAGGGGGATGAGCTTGCCCCGCGCGACCTGGACTCAGAGAATACCTATTGGGGTCTCTACTTCTCCAACGCGCTGGATGTTACGGACCGCCTCACTGTGACGGTCGGCGGACGCTATAACCACGCCACGATCAAGTTGACCGACAATACGGGTGAATTTCCGGACCTCAACGCAACGAACAAGTACGAACGTTTCAATCCGATGGCTGGCGCCAACTACAAGCTGTTGCCGGGCCTTTCGATCTATGGCGGCTACTCGGAATCAAACCGCGCGCCGACGCCAGCGGAACTTGGCTGCGCGGAGCCCGACAATCCCTGCCTTATCGAGAGTTTCCTCACCGATGACCCGCCTCTGGATCAAGTGGTTGGGCGTACAGCCGAGTTGGGCCTTCGCGGCCAGGGCTACTACGACGGTGGGCGCTACACGTGGGGAGCAGGCCTTTTCCGCACGCTGGCTTCGGACGACATCCTGCCCGTTACAGACACCTCCGGCCGAACCTTTTTCGTAAACTCTGGCGATACGCTCCGCCAGGGCGTCGAGCTTGCCGCAACCTATGAGACCCGCAAGTGGAACGTCTACACGTCCTATGCCTTCGTGGATGCAACGCTCGACACATGCAATGATCCGAGCGGCGAGTGCGCGTTCCTCGAGGCCGGCGACCGTCTGCCGGGCATTCCCCGTCACCGCTTCAAGGCTGGTTTCGAATATTGGCTGACGCCGAAATGGAAATTCGGCGCGGACCTCGTGGCAGCCAGCAACTCGCCGCTGTTTCCCAACGAGGCGAAGGAAGAGGCAGATGATGACGGCATTTCATCGTTGCTCGCAGGCTATACTCGCGTCGACCTTCACACCTCCTACGACATCACGGAAAAAATCCAGGTCTACGGCCTGATCAAGAACCTGTTCGATCAGCGTTATGGCCTCTACGGCACCTACTTCGAGGCCGACGATGTAGCGAATCTTTTCGGGCCGGGCGACCCAGGCTTCGAGGACCCGCGCACGATCTCGCCGTCTATGCCGTTTGCAGCCTATGGCGGCGTGAAAGTTAAGTTCTAACGCTCAGCTGGGGCTGCAGTCGATCGCGGTCCTGTCTTCAATAACCGCGAGAAGTGGGCGCGCCATCCGGGTGACAACCTCGAGCAATCCGAATCCGCCAGCGAGCCACGTTTGCTCCGGGTCAAATTGGGAGGTCGCCCATCCTCGCAGCAATGTTCGCTTTTGGACCGGAAACCAGACACCAACTCGCCCTCACCGGCTCCGCGTTTATGAGTACACGTCCTATGGCATCATCAATTCTGACCCGCTCGGTCCGGAGCGTGATAGTCGGTCGCTCTCTACCCTTGCCGCCTCCGGCCTTCCGCGCGCAGCGCGGCAATCCACGCGTAGAGCGCATCGTACGAGCCGAACTTGTAGTGATCGTCGTGCCCCGCGTCAGGGAACGTCTCGAGCGTCTTCGGCTCCGGCGCCCTCGAAAAAATCTCCCGCCCCATCTCGACCGGCACGATTGTGTCCTTCTCCCCGTGCAGCACCAGCAGCGGTGCCGTGATCTTGCCGATGTGCCGGCGCGTCTCGTAACGGTCCGTCATGAACCAGCGGCCCGGAATGAAGGGGTGATGCAGAGCCGCGAGATCCACCATCGACGTATACGGCGCATCGAGCACGAGGCCGGCCGCACGCTTCTCGCCCGCCACCTGAACCGCGACACCTGTGCCGAGCGACTCGCCATAGATGATGACATCGGCCGGATCCACGCCTGAGCCCGTGAGCGTGGTGTAGGCCAGCATCGCGTCCGCAACATTGGCGGCCTCCGAGGGCTCACCGCTGCTGCCGCCGAACCCGCGATAGGTCATCATGAACACGCCGAGGCCGCGCGCCATGTACTTCCGTATGCGCTCGCTGCGCGTCTCGAGCGAGCCCGCGTTGCCGTGAAAGTAGAGAATGGTCGGCTGCCCCGGCCTGGCCTTGCCGTACCAGGCGATCACACGCGCGCCGTCCGGTGTCTCGAGCACGCGCTCGACGACTCCGGAGAGGCCAGCCTCGGCCGGCGTGAAATGCGTCGTGTCCGGAAAATACATGAGATGGCGCTGCAGAACGGGAACGATCAGTGCCAGCAGTCCCATGGCCAACGCCGCTCCCACCGCCAGTTTGAGGATCAGCCTCAAGTGTTGCGCTCCGCCACGCCCACGCCTCGTCCGCCGACCGTACCACAGCGCCGTCGTGCTTAACGAGGCATTAACAAAAAGCTGCGCTTTGTAGAGATCGAAGCGTAAGCGGAGTGTTTGTCATGCGTCCCCGTCACCGCGCGATCGGCGTCCCCGCGCTGATCCTCTCCTCGTTACCCGCGATCCTTGCCGGCTGCAGCTCCGGCGGATCCCAGGAAGCCTTCACCACATCGAGCCTCAGACCGCGCGAGGGTATGACGCGCGACGAGCCGCGCCGCTATCCGGACGGATCGATGTCGGGCGGAACCTACGGACGCCCCTACGCCGAGGCACCGCGCCGCTACGTCGACCCCGGCCAGCCGACGCCGCGCGAGATCGCCGCCTACGACAGCGGTCACGGCCGCTACGGCGCGCCGCCGCGCAACATCGAGACCGCGAGCATCGGACCGAGTGCGGGCCCCTACGATCCCAACGCGCGCTGGCAGCAGCCCTCTTCCGGCATCACGACCGGTTCCACGGGCCCGAGCACGAACGGATACGGCTATCGTGAGCCCTACCGCCCGGGCGCGCCGCACGTCATCGAGGTACGCGAGGGCGACACGCTCTACTCCCTGTCGCGCCGCTTCAACGTTCCGATGAACGAGATCGCCGCCGCCAACAGGCTGCCGAGCGACCGCATCGCCATCGGCCAGCGCCTCGTCATTCCGACACGCTACCGCTGAGTGGGAGCCGCGTTGCCGTCTCTGAGCATGAACGCAACCGGCTCGCTTTCGGGCTCGTCGAAGCAGGTGAGGAGATAGGCCTGTCGCTCAGGCCCCGGCAGGTGCCCGAACCGCGAGCCGTTGCTGCGCGCGAAGTACGGCGCAAACGCCTCGACATCCTTCCGCTCGAACAGCCCGGCCCAGCGCCCGTAGTTGATCGACCAGCAGTCCGCCTCCCGCTCGCTTTCGAGCGTCGGCCGGATCACGTGCCCCAGAATATGGTGCGCGCACTCGTGCATGAAGAAGAAGACCTGCATCTTCGGCGGCAAGGACCGCAGCCGGTCCGAATCGAGCGAGATGATCGGCATGCGCGCGATGATTGAAGCGCGGCCCACGTCGCCGAGCTCGGTTGTGATCAGCGTACGCACCACCGCGCCGCGGTAGTCGTAGCAGCGCATGGGGTTGCCGCCGATGACTGGCTCAAGCTCGAGCCCCTGCGCCGCCGCCGGACGGTTCCCGGGCAGCGCGACAAGCATCAAGGCGGCGATGAGGAGTGCCGAAGCCCTCATATGCGCAGATCCTTTCGAGTTGAAGCGGTCCCTCAAATCTCAAGTCCAGTACGAAGGCTAGAGTGTCCCCGATCTTTCCCGCAAGGGGATAAGTTTGCCGCAGGCTGGCGACAGGGGACGACAGGCCGCCAAGCCCTTGTGGCCCCGCACCAAATCGAAAGCATAACGCTTGAGACGGCAAAACGGCTCCCGCCGCGAGGCAGGAGCCGTCGTAAGTCCGATTCGGCCCCCCGGGGATCAGTGCGCCATGGCCTTGGCGATCTCCTCGGTCATCTTCTTGGCGTCGCCGAGCACCATGACCGTGTTGTCGCGATAGAAGACCGGGTTGTCGATGCCGGCATAGCCCGAGGCGAGCGACCGCTTGTTGAAGAACACGGTCGCCGCCTTCCACACCTGCAGCACCGGCATGCCGTAGATGGGCGAGGTCTTGTCGTCCTCGGCGGCCGGGTTCACGACGTCGTTGGCGCCGATGACGTAGACGGCATCCGCCTGCGAGAACTCCGAGTTGATGTCCTCGAGCTCGAACACCTCGTCGTAGGGAACGTTGGCTTCCGCGAGCAGAACGTTCATGTGCCCCGGCATGCGACCCGCCACGGGGTGGATCGCATACTTCACCTCGACGCCCTCCTTCTTCATCGCGTCGGCCATCTCGCGCAGCGCGTGCTGCGCCTGGGCGACGGCCATGCCGTAACCCGGCACGATGATGACCTTGGACGCATTCTTGAGCACATAGGCCGCATCCTCGGCAGACCCGAGCTTGACCGGCTTCTGCTCGCCGCCGCCACCGCCGGGCCCCGCCGTCTCGCCGCCGAAACCGCCCGCGATCACCGAGATGAAGCTGCGGTTCATGCCCTTGCACATGATGTAGCTGAGGATCGCACCCGACGAGCCGACCAGCGCGCCCGTGATGATGAGCGCGATGTTGCCGAGCGTGAACCCGATGCCGGCC
>CAZDUD010000131.1:0-9260 GCA_964508485.1 uncultured Hyphomicrobium sp.
CCATGCGAAGCATGGCTCCGCCATGACGCCCGGAATGACGGCATGAGCGAAGCGTTACGCCACCTGCGCGATCCAGTCGGTCAGATTGTAGTAAGTGGTGACGCGGGCGATTTTCCCGTCGCGGATGGCGAAGAAGGTGCCGGCCGGCAGCACGTAGGTCTGGCCCGTGGCCGGGGGCAGCTCGCTGTCCGTGTTGAGGTAGGTGCCGTTGACGTTGAACTCGGCGGCCGCGCGCGTGCCGTCCTTCGAGACCAGCACGACGATCTCCGTCAGCGTCTCTTTGTAGTGATGGGTCATGCGCGCATTGAAGGCGCGGAACTTGTCCTTGCCCACGCGGCGCTCGCCTTGATTGACATCGTGGATCACGTCGTCGGTGAGGTGCGCCAGCATGCCCTCGCTGTCGCCCGCGTTGAAGGCGTCGTAGTAGCTGCGGATCAGCTTGGCGGTCGCGATGCGGGTCTGGCTTTCGGTGTCACTCATGAGGGGGCTCCCAGGATTGAATTTGGAGGCCTCCTTAGCAGGTTGCGGGACCCTCTCAAAGGGGCGGCGGGCCATCGCTGCGCGACAAAGAGCATCGCGGTGCGATGGCCCGCCCGTTGGTCTGGGCCGAAGGAATCGTTAACGACCCCGCTCGGCGCTAGTGTCCTGATTCCGAAGTTCGCCCGTGCTCTCAGCGAATGTGGGAGCGAACTTCGGAATCTTGAAGGACACTGGAAATCATAGACTTGCTAGTGTGATTCAGATCGAGAATTCGCTCCGAGCCTGGCTGCTTGATGCGGCGAATTTCTCGATCATCACACTAGCGGCGCTTGGCGGCTTTCTTCTTTGCTGCCGGGGCCTTCTTGACGACCCGCTTGGTGGCCTTCCTGGCAACCTTCTTCGCCGGCTTCTTCGCGGTCGCCTTCTTCTTCACGGCCTTCTTCTTGACGGCAACTTTCTTGGCCATTGTCTTCTTTCCTTTCTTGCGCACACCTTTGAACGGTTTGCTGTCTTCCTTCACGTCCATGAACTTGCCGGTCGTGTCGTCACGCTTGGTCCAGGTGCCGGTCAGTTCGTTGGGGATCTGCGAGCGCTTCTTCACCGCGCCGACGCGGCGATTGTCGCCCACTTCCTTGTTCCTCGCCATCTGGATCTCCTTGTCGAAAGGCGAATTCATAGAGAGCGCCGGTGTGGATCATTCACCCACCGCATGCAACACGATCTTGCGCGCATGCGGATTTCGCCGGTGCTCAAAGAGATAAAGACCTTGCCACGTCCCGAGCGCAAGTGCCGATCGCACGATTGGTATGACGATCGATGTCTGTGTGAGTGCGCTCTTCACATGCGCGGGCATGTCGTCGGGTCCTTCGATCGTGTGCACGAAGAGAGCGTCTCCATCGGGCACGAGGCGTCGAAAGAAAGCGAGAAGGTCGCGCTGCACATCGGGATCGGCGTTCTCCTGAATGACGAGCGACGCCGATGTGTGCCGGCAGTAAGCCGTGAGAAGTCCCGACTCCATGCCGGTCTCGGCAATGAAGGCGCGCGCGTCGTCGCTGATCTCGTAGAGCCCCTGTCCCGAGGTCGCGACCGTGATTTCCTTCTGATCCTGCCGCATTAGCGCACTCCTCGTTATTTTCCCGCGATCGCCTATATTGGGTGTCGGTACTGGAGCGCATTAACCACCATGAGCAGAGCATTCGTCAAAGAGCCGGACGGCCTCGAAGCTTTCGATGAGCTTCCCGAACGGCTGATCTCCGACAACCCCAACCTCGTCACCGAGGAGGGGCTGAAGCAGATCGAGGATGAGGTCGCGCGCCTCTCGCGCGCCTATGCGGACGCGCAGGCATCGGGCGATCGCGCAGCACTCAACGTCGCCGCGCGCGATTTGCGCTACTGGACCCAGCGGCGCGCAACCGCAGAGCTTGTTCCGGCGCCTGCCGCCGCGGACGAGGTGCGCTTCGGCGCTCGCGTCACGCTCGAACGTGAGGACGGCCGTCGCCAGACTTACCGCATCGTGGGCGAGGACGAGGCCGATCCGGCAAAGGGCATGCTCTCCTATGTGTCCCCGCTTGCCCGCGCCCTTCTCGGCAGTGCCGTGGGCGACACCGTCCGCGTGGGCGGGGGCGAGGCCGAAATTCTCGCCATCGAATAGCCCCGAGGCGCCCATAGAGGAGCGCTTGCCGAACCGCCAGGGCCGGAATTAGAGTCCCGGCAGGCGAAAAAGAGGTGCGGGGGCGTATGCCGGGCGTGAACAGTCGAGTGATGCAGTGGCTTGCGGCCGGGTGGCTCGCCGCGATGGTCGTCCTGGCCGCGTTCAGCCTTGCACGGGCGACCGAGACCAGGACCGCGTATCTGCAGGTCAAAATGGGGCTGGAAAGCATTACGAAGGAGCAACGCGCCGATTTGTGGCGCCGCGTCGACGAGTACGCGACCGTCGATGCGCTCCTCGAGTTCTGCGGCCGCAAGTTGAGCTTGCAAAAGCGCACATGGGCGGCCGTCAGTCCGTGCGTGGAGGTCACCTCCCTGCGGAAGGTTGCCTCGGTGTTCCGCGCCAAGAAGGCGGAGTACGTGAAGGCCTGGGAGACGGCTTTCGCCGAGCCTGAGAAGAAGAAAACCCTCTGCGACAGCCAGAAGCCGAAAATGGCCGAATACACGCGCATTCTCGACGCCCACATCGCCGAGGCGCGCTCCATGTGCGACGCCTGCATATTCTGCTGAGCCCGCCATATCGTCCGTTCAGCTACCGAATAAACGGGAGCTGCGACCGCAGCGCCACATTCGCTCCATTGTTTTCGATAGATGATGCGAAACCTTCGACTCGTTTGGGAGCGAGTCGCACAGAATTCGCTCTGGGGGATGTCCAATGTCGTCGAAAACGATTCTGCTCAGCGTGCTAGTTGCGCTCGCGCTCATGGTGGGTGCGCCGCGCGCGACGAACGCGGGCTCGGCTTACGAGATCGACGCCGACGTGGATGTGGCGTTGCAGAGGTTCTATCGCACCGTGCCCGGCGCGCGCGGCCTCGTGCAGGATGCCGCCGCCGTGCTCGTGTTTCCCTCCGTGGTGAAGGCCGGCATGGGCTTCGGCGGCGAGTACGGAGAAGGCGCCCTGCGCCGGGGTGGCTACACCGAAGGCTACTACAACACCGTCTCCGCGTCCGTGGGCTTCCAGCTCGGCGTACAGGCGCGCACGGTGATCATCCTCTTCATGACCGATAGCGCGCTCGCAAGCTTCCAGCGCAAGCACGGCTGGAAGGTGGGCGTCGACGGATCGGTGGCGCTGGTGACGGTCGGGGTCGGCGGCTCCATTGACACCAACCAGATCAAGAAGCCGGTCATCGGTTTCATCCTCGACCAGAAGGGGCTGATGTACAACCTCACCCTCGAAGGTTCGAAGATCTCGCGCATCGACCGCTGAACCTTACGCCGCGCGCTCGGGCTTCTTGATGCGGTCGTTGGCGGGGTGACGCGTGCTCGGGATCAGTGGCAGGTTGCCCGTGTCGATCGCCGCATCGTAGATCCGAGCGCAGCCGCGCCCATCGCGTTTTGCGCGGTAGAGCGCCATATCGGCGCGCGCGAGCCACGTATCGATCGTGAGCGTCGAAGGAGCATCGAACACCGCAGCCCCGATGCTGACGCCGACCAGAACGACATAGCTCTCGAACAGCACCGACGCCGTCAGCGCGTCCTGGATATCCTGCACCTGCCGAACGGCGTCCGCGACATCGGCGAGCGGCGCCGTGACGATCGCAAACTCGTCGCCGCCGAGCCGAGCCGCAATCGTGAACTGCGCGCCGAAGCCTTTCAGCCGGTTCGCGATGGACAAAAGAACCGCATCACCGGCTGCATGGCCCAAGGTGTCGTTGATGGTCTTGAAGTGGTCGCAGTCGACCAGCAGCACGGCATAGGTCGCGCTCTTACTATTCTCGGCCGCGAGCACGTCCTCGAACACACGCATGAACCAGCCTCGGTTGGCCAGTCCGGTCGCCGTGTCGTGGCGCGAACTTTGGACCGCCGCTTGCTCGCTCTCGGCGAGCTTCCGCGTCAGCCGGCGCATGGTGAAGGCGCCGAACAGCGTCAGAAGCGCGATCACGGCAAGAGAGAGCGCAATCGCCGGCAGTGCCGCCTTGAGGATCGCGTATCCGGGCGGCGAGAAGTTCCAGGTGGCATAGCTCACGGTGTTGCCCTGCGAATCCAGGATCGGATGCGCTGGGGTACCTGCACGAGCCGCGTGCGGGTCGGACACGAGTCTCAACCCTTGCGTATGAGACAGCGCCTCGAGCTTGCCGAGCAGCTTGCCGGGCAGTGGCTGCACGCCGAGCAGCAGCGTCGGCTGATCCGGCACGTCATACCCTTTTGCCTCCGGCGTGAACGGCGTCACGGTGACCATTATGGGAAGGCCGCTGACCTCGACGATGTCGGTCGCAAAGAGGCCTTCGCTCAGGCTGCCGGGTTTGACGGCATCCAGGGAGGTGTGCACCGAGCGGTAAAGCTCGCGCGCGCGGTCCATCAGATGTTGAGAGGCAGCAAGCAGCCCGGCGACGCGCTGATGTTGCGGCGCGCCGTCGTTGTCGCTCGAGAAGCTGACCTGCCCATCGGGATCGACGATGACGAGTTGCTGCACGCCGTCCGGCGTCAGCGCGCGGGAGCCGAAGTTTTCGCGGATCCAGTCCGGCCGCTTGGCCAGCACCACATGGCGGAAGGCGGCCGCCTGCATGGTGCGGGAGAGCACCTCCGAGCCGTTGAGCTCACCGAGCATCTTGAGCCCGCGGTCAATCGCCATCGCGTCGCGCTCGAGCGCCGCATCATTGATGCGCTCGACCACCATGAGGGTGTCTTTTCCGAGGAGGGTGACGGCGATCAGCGCCGGCAGCACCATGGCAAGCCCGACCCAACGTGCGAGCGTAAACCCGTCCGAAGCGCTGCCGTCCCTCATTCCCCAGCCCCCTTGATTGCGCTGCAACAAGGGGAGGACCGTAGGAGCCGCTCATTGAGAGAGGACAAACAAACTCAGTAAAAATCAGCGGCTTGCTACAAGGGGTTGTTCACCACTTTCAAACGACGCGGTTGCGGATCGTTCACGTCTCCGCATCGACAGCCGCCGGCAAAATTGCGACACTCGATTCCAGGGATCGAGCCCGCGAGGACGCCAATGAGCCGATGGATGACAGGTGCCGGCATCGCAACTGCCGCAGCGATCGCCCTCTCCACCCTTGCCGCGGCAGACGAGACCACGCCGCATACGCCGACGCCCGGTGACGTCGCAGACGAAACGCCGATCAAGGACTGCACACGCTACAACGGCTTCTACGGCTTCTACGGCAACGTATGGTGCACGCCCGAGGAGCAGGCGCGCTGGGATAAGTATGAGGCCGACCGTCTCCGCGCAGCCACCGGCGCGGACAGTGCTAGCCGGCTTTGATGTAGGTGCCCATCAGCGTCGCTTGCGCCAGCACGTGGCCCTCCATCGCCGCTTCGACCTGTGACTTTCTCGGCGATGCGAGTCCCTTGAGACGCACGTCGAGCGCATAGAGTTTATGGAAGTAGCGGTGCCGGCCGATGGGAGGGCAGGGCCCTCCGTATCCGGTTCGGCCCCAGTCGTTGAGACCGCCCTCGCTACCCTTGGGCAGGTTGCGCTCCGCCACGGCTTCGGCAAGCGCGGCCGTGTCGGGAGGGAGATTGTAGAGCACCCAATGCACCCAGACGCGCTGCGGCTTCGCGGGGTCCGGCGCATCGGGATCGTCGACGATCAGCACCAGGCTCTGCGTGCCGGCCGGAACGCCGCTCCAAGCGAGCGGCGGCGAGATGTCGTCGCCTTCGCAGGTATATTTGGCCGGGATGGCTCCGTTATCGCTGAAAGCGGTCGACGTAAGCTTGAGCGTCATCCTCTCCTCCGAAATGATAGCAGGCGAGGTTGCGCTACCTCGCAGATCTCGATCAAAGCACCGGACGGCCCCATAGTGGACAATCCGATGGTTCCGGCAAGGTGCCGCGAAGGAATTCTCCGATGACCGCCACCATGAAAGCGATGCTCCTCGACGCACCCCAAACGCCGCTGCGTCTTGCCGAGGTGCCGCTACCGGAGCCGGGACCATCGCAGGTCCGCATCAAAGTCGCTGCCTGCGGCGTCTGCCGCACGGACCTGCACGTCACGGACGGCGATCTCACTGAGCCCAAGCTCCCGATCATCCCGGGCCACGAGATCGTGGGGCGGGTCGATAAGGTCGGCGCGGGCGTCACACGCTTCGCGTTGGGCGACCGCGTCGGCATCCCGTGGCTCGGCCACACCTGCGGCGTCTGCCCATACTGCCGCGCCGGGCACGAGAACCTGTGCGACGATCCCGGCTTCACCGGCTACCAGATCGACGGCGGCTACGCCGAGTATGCGGTCGCCGACGCCGACTACTGTTTCCCCATTCCCGAAGGGCTCGGCGACGTCGAAGCCGCCCCGCTGCTCTGCGCCGGGCTCATCGGCTACCGCACGCTGCGCATGGCCGGCCCGTGCCGCACCCTCGGCATCTACGGCTTCGGCGCGGCGGCGCACATCGTGGCCCAGGTCGCGCGCCACGAAGGCATGGAGGCCCACGCCTTCACGCGCCCCGGCGATTTGCAGGCCCAGGCATTCGCGCGCGAGCTCGGCTGTGTGTGGGCCGGCGGATCGGACGAGCCGCCGCCCGAGTTGCTCGACGCGGCGCTGGTGTTCGCACCCGTCGGCGCCCTCGTGCCCCTCGCGCTCCAGGCGGTGAGGAAAGGCGGCGTCGTCGTGCTGGGCGGCATCCACATGAGCGACATACCCTCTATGCCGTACCGCCTTCTGTGGGAGGAGCGCATCGTGCGCTCGGTCGCGAACCTGACCCGGAAGGATGCCGAGGAGTTCGTCGCGCTCGCGCCGCGCGTTCCCGTCAAGACGCACACCACCGCGCTGCCGCTGCGCGAGGCCAACGAAGCCCTCGATCGCCTCCGCCGCGGCGACCTGACCGGCGCCCTGGTACTAGTGCCCTAGCACCCGCCGCGCCAGCGCCAGGCAATCGCGGAACGCGGCAAGGTCGGACAGCACGCGATCCGGCACCACGTCGCGTGCTACGAAATGCCCGGCCGTATCCAGCACGGCGATGGCGATCATGAGGTTCTCCGAGAGCCCGAAGTCCTCCACGTCGGCGCGGCGCGTCTCGCGGCACCACGCCTCCTGCGCCGCGTCCGGCATCGCCTTCACGCGTGCCGCGTAGTGCGCAGCGACATTCGAATACCCGAACACGGGCTTGCCGAGCGCGCGCATGAAGCCGATCTCGTAGGCGGTGCCCGCATCCATGCTGACGGAGCGGAACGGCGTGCAGTTGGCGATGATAAGATCTGCCCCGCGCATCAGCCGCTCGTTGCCGTGGCTGATGGCGCGCGCGAGCCCTTCCGGATGAAGCGATGAGGCATCCGCGATTTCGTTGTCGAGCGGATAGATGCCCTCGAAGCCGAGCGCGGCGCAAAGACGCTTCTTCTCTTCGCCCTGTTCGCGCGCATTCGGAAAGAACACCTCCGGCCCTGCCAGATAGACACGCGGCGCCAACCTAGTCCCCCCTGCCGCTCTCGACATGGAAGCGATGCAGCACGCGGTGCGCGATGGGCGCCAGCACGAAGCCCGCGCCGATGACGATGATGAGCCCCGAGAGGATCGCATAGAACCCGGCGAACACCTTGCCCGCCGTCGTGTGCAACGTATCGACCGGCCCCATGCCCGACAGGATCATCGCCGCGTTGACGAACGCATCCGCGAGCCCCATGCCCTCGGTCGCGGCGTACCCCGCCATGCCGATGACAAGCCCACCGAACGTGAGCAACGCCCACAACCCAAGCGCCCGCGCCATCCGCTTCGCGAACGCCGTGCGCGAGATTATCTTTTGATGGCGCGGCTCGAAGCCGGTGAGCATGGGTTTCATTTCACTGTCAGAACGACGGCATGCCCGTCGTGATCTCCGGTCGTGACCTGCGGGTCGTTGGAAATCGCGTTGTCGAGAAACGCCATGCCAGAGTGCTGAAACCCGGCGCGGGCCGCAAGAGCCCGCGCGAAATCGTCCCGCGCCATGTTGAACGAGGCATACCGATGCGGCGGATCGCGAATGAGATCCACGCTTTCCCGGCTGAACGCGCCGATGAACACATAGCCGCTGCCCGACGCATACGGACCGAAGATGCGCCCGTGGTTGTTCGTCTCCTCGAAAATGCGGTTGGAGAAGGCGTCGTCCCGCCCCTGCGGGAGCTGGCTGTAGAGATCCCCGCCGATGAACCCGCGATAGCCGGTCGAATGCCCCATGCGCACGGGATATCCAGCAGCCTTGGCGGCGGCCGTGAGCCGCGCACGAGCCTGATCCGGGCTCGAGGACGATGCATCGATCAGAATGACGTTGATCGGCTCATGAAGCTTCTTGCCGCCGACCATCTGCCCGAGCCAATGCGCAATCGACCCGTTCCGGTCGAACATCCACTTGCCCATCGCTGGCATGTTGGGCGGCGTCGCGATCTCACTCGCAGGAAGCGATGCCGGCGCGTCGATGGCGAGCTTGTCGGCCGCGTGTGCGGTGAGGCTGGCGATCCCCCAAAGCGGGAGCAACGTCCACAACTTGACCGCTTGCGCAATCGACTTCCATCTGTGCATTCCAGGCTCAACGCATTCTGTTCGACGACGACCCATCGCCGGAGAATATGGCGTCTTCAACGCGCCCACCAGCGACGTACTCACCGACCACGCGTGAGGTCTGTTGCAAAAATCAGCAACGATTTGAATAATTTGTAAGAATTTCGCCGCACGGGCGCCGTTGCACGGCCATCGCGAGCGCCTACATGCTTCTCGATGGTAACAAGCGCGGAGGACACTTCATGCAGATGACAAGCGGGCTTCACACCGAGGCTGCTCAGGTTCGCGACGACACATACAACACCGTTATCGAGCACGCGAAGGCGCAGGCCCGCCGTTATGCGGCGCTCGATACACGAGAGGGGCGCACAGCCGCCGTCGCCGTGCTGCGCTTCGCCCGCAGCCTCCGCGCCCGCCGCAGCAGGCTCAACGCCTAGTCCGAAGCTCCGGTGCGCCGGACGACAAAGCCCCCGGGTTCTCTCGGGGGCTTTTGTTTGAAGCTTCAAGGCCAGCGCCCTTCGAAGACATAGAGCCGCCCGGTTTCCGGCACGGTGAACTTCGGTCCTGCGAATCCGGAGCGCAGCAGCGCTTTGCGCAAGAACATCATCACCCCTGCGTGGCTGACCACGAGGGTGGGCGCCGAACTCTTCTGCAGCGTGGC
>CAZDUD010000132.1:0-8888 GCA_964508485.1 uncultured Hyphomicrobium sp.
GAAGGACCGGTCGATCTTGATCCGATCGAGCTCGAGTCGCATGAGGTAGCTGAGCGAGGAATAGCCTGTGCCGAAATCGTCAAGCGACACTCTGACACCGGCCGTTCTCAACGCCTTGAGATTGCGTGCCGAGGCATCCAATCCTCCAAGAAGCGTGCTCTCGGTGATCTCGATCTCGAGACGCTGCGGTGTCATTCCCATCTCGTAGAGGACGTCCAGCACGCGCTCCGCGAAGTCGCCCTTCCGGAGCTGGATCGCCGAGACGTTGATCGAGACGGTATCGACGCCCCACGCCCCCGCGACCGCGCAGGCGCGGCGCAGGACAAGGTCGCCGAGCTGATCGATGAGCCCGCATTCTTCCGCAAGCGCGATGAACGTGTAGGGCGAGACCGCGCCGACGCGGGGGTGGTTCCAGCGCAAGAGCGCCTCCACGCCCGAAAGCGCCAGATGCTGTGCCGCGTAGATCGGCTGGAACACCACCTCGATCTCGTTGCCCGATTCGAGCGCGCGGCGCAGATCGACTTCGAGATCGCGGCGCTGCTGAACCGTCTGGCTCATTTCTTCGGTAAAGAACTCGAAATTCAGCCCGCCGCCCTTTTTCGCCTGATAGAGCGCAATGTCGGCCTTGCGGGCCAGCTCGCACCGGTCGAGCCCGGCCGTGGGCGCGATCACGACGCCGATGCTGACACCGACAACCGCCTGGCCACCGAGCACGTCGAATGGCCGCGAAATAATGGAAAGGATATCGCGGCACAGGCTCTCGACTTCGACACGGCCCTTGATATCGCGCATGACGATGGCGAATTCGTCGCCGCCCATGCGCGCAAGCACATCGCTTGGCTTGAGGATGGATTGGAGATGCGTGGTGATCTCGCAAATGAGCGCGTCGCCGGCCGCATGGCCAAGCGTGTCGTTGACCTGCTTGAAGCGGTCGAGGTCGAGAAACATGAGCGCCAGCTGAGACCGGCCGTTCCTGACGTCGGCGAGGGCGTCCTCGAGACGGTCGTTGAGGAACGCCCTGTTCGGAAGGCCGGTGAGCGTATCGTGGAATGCGAGGTGCTTCGCCTGCCCTTCGCTGACGACGAGCTCGGTATAGGTCCTGCGCAGGCGCCGGATGAGGAACGTGATGGCAAGCCCGATCCCGAGCAGGCCGGATGCGAGCACGGGCAGAACCTCGCGAAGAATGTCCGTGCCGGACAATTGCGGCGTCCAGACGAAGCTGCCGATGACGTCGCCGGTTCCCGTCTTGAGGGGATAGGATTGTTCTTGCGGTGAGATCTCGTTCGTGCGCGAGAAGCGGACCCCGTCGAGAAGATGGGAGCTCGCGAGATCCGTCACGAAGCTGCTGTCGAGGAAGCGCACGCTGGCGATCAGAAACTCCGTTCCTCGCGCCTGAGCGACTTGGTCGGAATGCGGAACGAGCGCCATGACGCTCACGACCGCGGGCCGCCCCTCCACGATGTCTATATCCTCGGCGCGCGGGATGCGGCTTTTGCCCGCCTCATAGGTGTCGAGGGCTCCCGCTGCAATGTCCCGTCTCAGCTGCGTTGCGAGCCTCGCGATCGCTGCGTTGGGAGCTTGGCCGGGATTGCGCGCCTGCTTGCCGTCGGCCATCGCATAGCGAACACGGTCTGTCGCGTCGAGGACGTCGACGCGGTCGTGCTTGAAGTAGTCGTACATCCAGACGCCGAGATTGACGTCGACCCACGTCTCGTTGAACGCATTCCGCGTGTTGATCACGGCTTCGTCCCAGTAGGCGACGCTCTCCTGATCATAAGGGATTTTCGCGGCGCTCTCTTTGAGAGCCGCCGCCACGGTTTGCGAGAGCCGCTTCTCGGTTGCCCAATCGGCCTTGTTAGCCGACCAATAGACCGCGCCCATGACAAGGAGGGCAGCCGAGACGAACGTCAGCACACAGGCGACGGCGAGCGCGCGCAACGGCGTGTCGGGACGTGCGCCAACGGGACGCGCGGCGGAGCTCGTGTCTTGGGGCGGGCGGAAGGGCAAGGCGGATGAATCCGGCAGCTACAACATGCGGGCTAAAATACGTGGAAGAATCTTAAGAAAGCAGCGCAAGAGTTGGATAAATAAAGAATAAAGGATGCATCAGAACGGCATGAGCGTGCGCCATTCACCCGTTGCGTTCATGGTCTTGCGCCAACCCGCAAGTCGCGGGAAAAAGGCCCGTCGAAACAAGGAGTGAGACCCGATGTTGCGCCCCGCCCGCCTTGCGTTCCGATATACCAACACGCCGCTCGCCACGCTGAGCCTCGCCGTGGTGCTCGGATGCGTCATGCTGCTGCAGCCGCTCCGAGCCCGCCAGCCGGATATGGCGGAGCTGTGGAACGGCGCCGAGATCGCTTGGCGCGAGGTCGGTCCAGGCATTCGGGAGGCAAGCCGGACCGGCAAGCCGGTCGTCATGCTCTTTCACGCGTCCTGGTGCAGCTCGTGCAAGCGCTACCGCACAGTCTGGAAGGACCCGACCGTCGTGGCAGCCTCGAAAAGCTTCGTCATGATCCTCGTGGACGTCGACAAGGACCCGGACGCGAACGGTGCCTTTTCGCCGGATGGCACATACGTCCCGCGCACGATCTTCTACACGGCCGAGGGCGACGTGATGAACGACGTCGTGGGCAAGGATCGTGAGTATCCGCACACCATCGACCTCGATGACCCCACCGAGCTGCGCACGTTGATGCAGAAGGCTGCAGGCAGGAACTCGGCGCCACCCGAAATGGACCGGCGTGCGGAGAACTGAGCCGTGCGCACGAGACCGATCAGGCCGGATGAAGCGCCATGAACTTCGGCGAGAAGATCTTCCTCTACTGCGAGCGCGGGCAGGACCCGGCATTCTGGGCCGAGCCCTTCAATGCGGCGACCAACGCCGCATTCATCATCGCCGCGCTGGCAGCGGCGAGAGACTACGTCGCAACCCCCTCGGATCGCCGCACGCTGGCCGCAGTGCCGCTGATCGCGCTCACGTTTGTGATCGGCATCGGCAGCTTTCTGTTTCACACCTATGCCACGCGATGGGCCTCGCTCGCCGACACTATTCCAATCACGGTCTTCATGGTGGCGTATTTCGCATTTGTTCTGCGCCGCTTCATGGGCCTCAATTGGATCTTGGTGCTGCTCGGCTTAGCGGTGTTCTTCGGCCTGATCCGTTATGCCGCCACGATCCAGTGCAGCTATGGAGAGCTGTTGCCCATCACGGCGCGCTCGGGCGCGCGCTGCCTGAACGGCACGGTCGCCTACGCCCCGGCATTCCTCGCGCTGCTCGGCTCGGCCGTCGTGCTCGCGTCCCATCCGGCCGGCCGCTCGATCGCCCTGGCGTCGGTCGTCTTCCTGGTCTCGATGACCTTCCGCACGCTCGACCTCGAGCTCTGCGAGCTGAGCAGCCTCGGCGGGCACCTGCGGGGCAGCCATTTCATGTGGCACGTTCTGAACGGCCTCACGCTTTACATCCTGCTGCGGGCCGCCATCCGCCACGGCGGATCCGACCCCCTGATATTACGCAGCGGGCCAGCCCGAGCCTGACCGAGGCACCCAAGAACCTTGAGCCGCTGCCCGCCCCGGCGCATAAAGGCGCGCCCGGGCAGTTGAGCCCTGATTCCCGCACGCGGACGTGGTGGAACTGGTAGACACACAGGACTTAAAATCCTGAGACGGCAACGTCGTGTGGGTTCGACTCCCACCGTCCGCACCAACAAACTCCAATGACAGATTTGCGAACCGTTGGCCCGCGGCTCGGTTTGGCGGAATGGGCGCAGTCCCGATCGCCCGTTGCGGCCCGTGACTGCCGACAGTATTGTCTTCTCATATTGAATGTTCGTTTGAGGTAGTCATGTTGCGATCGGGGGAAGTGCGTAGCCGTGTACATTTGACTTCCTGCAAGCCCGGCTCTCGCTCAAGACTTCAGAAATACGCACATTCGGTCGTCGTCATCGGCTTGGCGGGCTTTGTGTTGCTTCGACCGGTGACTGCCGACGCGCAAACATGCGAGCCCGACAATCAGGAGGTGCAGTATCACCACGGAGTGGCCAAGCTCCGCAACTACATGTGCGAGCAGCCGGACGGAGCGCGAGTGCGTGTCACGTTTCTTCGCCTTGGCGAAACCCTCGCCGGCGGTCTGCTGATGGGCGAGCCGCCGTATGAACTCCGCAAGATAACGGGCCCGGTGCAGTTGATCGAGAACGAGGTGTCCGCCGAAGCACGTTATCTGTTCGAGAACTTTTCGACGTCCCGGATAGAAAACCTGGCACGCGATGCGGACCCGTACAGGACGGAGTTCACACTCGACATTCAGACTCCTCCGACGAAAGGGTCGGGAGTAGAAGCCATCCGCAGCGAAGCCATCGCCAAGCCGGAGAGCCAGAAGGTCTGGTATCTCAGCGATCAGGATCCCATCGCGGGCGGCGTGCACGTTTACATGAAGAGTCCGCATGCCGAGTTTTCCGACGCGACACGGTGGCCGGCCGGATTCAACATGTCCTACAACTGCGACAAGGAGTTCTTTTTCGATCAGCCGCTCTCCTGCACGACCATATGGCGCTACGTGGCGATCTCGGACCTGGATCGGATCGCGCAGGAAACGGCGACGTGGGAAAAGGAGATGGAGGAGTTGGTTCGGAGGGAGATCGAAAAGAGTAAATCGGAGGGCACGGAATCCGCCGATGAAGTCGTCGAGCCGGATGCAGGAACGCCGGAACCGGAATACGATTTCCCGGACCACAAGAAGCACTTCCCGATGTTTCGCCACCTATCGAAGCGTGGGTGGCCGAATGATTTTGTGGTGATCAGCGGGCATCCCGATATCTGCGGCGGGGAATTCAACTTCGAGTACTATCCGCGCCCGCTGCTGACCGACGTGATGCTCGTCGAGAACCTTGCAGGCAGGTCGATATCGATTGACGACATGCTCGGCGCGCGGGCTCCGAGCGACGCCTTTCGATCAATCGCCGACAGCAACGCATTGAAGAGCGTTCTGCCAAGCGAGCTTTCGATGCAAAGCCGTTCGGTGCCGGCGGGTGGAAAAATCGCCATCGCAATACGCATGATGTTTGACAACGGTTTGGGGCAGCGCGTCGACAAGGAGGCCGTGTGGCATCCGCTATCGACCGTCAATGCAATCTGGTCGCGCATAAAAGCGATGCCCCCGAAGTCCGTCCTGAAAGAGGAGCTCGACTGGGAGGGGAAACAGGCGACCTTCAAAAAATACAAGGAAGCCTACAAGGCGCCGATGCTGCCGCAGCGCTCGCAGTACGCATACGGGCCGGAAGTGCAGATCGCTGGAATGATCATGGACGGCACGACCGTGATGTTCGAGGGGACATCTGCGAACTACCTTGAATTCACCTCTGCCGCGGAAGGCGGATCGTGTCCGTATCTCTACAGTTGGAATGAGGAGCGCGGCGGCTGGTTGAGCCACGGAAAGGTGATTGACGAGGCAAGAGAGAAAGCGAACGAGCGGACGGAGCTCTTGAGCGTCCCGAACGGCGTGATGCGCTTCAAGATCGCCGAGGAGGAGCCGGAGGTCTCCTACCTCGATGCGATTTCCTTGCACGTGACGATGAAGGACGGTCGCCAGATAGCGCTCGAGGTGCAGGGGGACCGCACACTGAAGAGGATAGACCGCATCTATAAGGTCCTCCCCGCGTACACGAGCCAGATTTTCTCCTTCGCCTGGCCAAACGCACTTGAGCGCGGTGATGTCGTGAAGTCTGAGCTGGCCATAACGGGCTACTATCGCCGTTACTCCGCAATGACCGCAGCGGCGTTGGTGCGGACGAACTGACGTCCGTCACCATCCCAGGGAGTTGTGCGGAGTTGCCGTGACAGTAGATTGCTACGGCCGCGGCGGCCGGCGGCGCTCGTTGAACCAGGGACGGTACTCAGCCATCTTCTGGCGCTGGGCGTCGGACGCGCGCTGTTTGCAGGTCGCGCTCTCGTCGCTACCGTCTGCTGCGCCCCAACGAAGCTCGACGCAATCGTTGATATTGTAGGCCATTTCGAGAGCCGGCATGCGGCTGACGACGTCCTTGAGCGAGAGCGTCCAAGCCGATCCGTCGCTGCGCGTGTAGGAGAACTTCCGCGCCGTGAGCTCCTGCTCGAGCACGCGCGCGAGATCCGCCTTCACGTCCGCGACACCCTTGCCGCTCGGCATCGCATACCGCTCGGGCCGCCGCGCCACGCGGTCCGGGAACCCGCGAACCACGTCGATGGCGATGAGCAGCCGCAGATCGCGAGACGGCGTTGCGAAGTCTTCCCACGCGCCCGTCGTCTCGAAGATCGAGGCACCATCGGGGATGGCAACCGTCGCGCCGCCGCCGGTCTGATATTTGCGGCCGTTCTCGACTGACGTCACGCGCGCGTTCACCTGCTCGTCGAGCGCGGTGATCGCTTCTTTCATAGCCCGCTCGGGATCGAGCGGCGCCGGCGACATGACGTCGTCCATACGGTCGTAGAAGCCCTCGATCCCGAGCTTCGATTGATCGAGCGAGAAGTCGCCGTACTCGGGATGCTTGGCGATCTCGGCGTTGGCGAGCTGTCTCAACCCGCCTTTGCCGCGTACGATCGGCCGGAACCGTTTGAAACCGGGGCTGCCGAGCGCGGGGTCTTGTGCGAACAGGAAATTACCGCGCCAGAACCTCTTGCGCGCTACCGTGCCGTCAGGCTGTCCGTCGACGGCAAGAAAGACGCCCGCGGCGCCGTCGGTCTGAGCAACGCGCCGCGTCAGCACGAGCACGTGCCCGTAGGGGTCGGCGTAGATGGTTCCGGGACGCAATGTCTCCTGCGTGAGCGACACCGGATAGTAGTCGGTATCGTCGTCATCGGCCGCGGTTCGGCCGTTGCCGGAGTGGACCGCGTTCGCGATCGTGGTGCGCATGTAGTATCCAACCCCCGGCACGAGGCCTTTCGGCTTGGAGGGGAGCTTGAGCGCCGCGGGCGGCGGGGCTGCGGCCGGTGCATCGAAGAGCGCGAACAGGTTGCCGCCGGATGCGACTTCCTGCGAGGGTGGTGGTGCCGGAGGAGGCTCCTCCTTTTGGATGTTCCACCACTGAGCGCACCGGGGCGCTCGTCCGCCGCTGCCGCGCGTGCACTTCGAGTAGCCGAACGGCAGCCCCATCTTGAACGCGTAGTACGCGCGCAGGAAATAGGGAAGATCGGCGCAGTCGGGACGGATGATGAGGCCCTTCTCGTCCTCGCGCAGACCGAGATGGTTGAACAGGACGTTGCGCGACCGATCGCGCAGCACGTCGTGAAGCGCCTTCCATGAAAGCGACTCTTCGAGGGGTGCGTCGAAGAGCTTTTCGATCCAGGCCGAGTAGAGATTTTCCGTCTCGCGATTCCACGAAAGGCGGACCGGCCACACGCTGCCCTCTGTCTGGCGCGGTCCGCCCGGCTGCTTGCGGCGGACCTCGATCTCGCGGGTGAGGGCGCCGCAGTCCGCAGCGGCCGCGCCGCTTGGCGCGAGGGTCGCCTTCCAGGTCCCGGGAGTCGGCTGCGCCACCTCCGCGATCCAGGAGTAGGGCGGCCCGCCGCGCCGGTCTGCGGACGTAATTGCAACAGTCCCGTCGGGGGCGATCAGCCGAAGCTCACCGTCGAATGGCCGCTCCGCGGTAACAACCACGCGCAACGGCGCGCCCTTCCAGGCGGCGATCGGAGAGGAAAGGAGAGCGATGTCAGGAGTGTCTTTGCATGCCGCAGACGGCTCCGCAGCGCGCGCTCCAGGTAAAAAGTAGCCCGTAGCCAGCAGCAGCGTGGCCCAAGCAAGAGAAGGTTGGCGCCCAAGAAACACTGAAGCCCCCGAAAGCCTCCGCGAATGCCTCGGAAACTTCAGGCAAAATAATGGCAAAATTGGCGGACCGCGCGCATATCTCAGACCGTAAACGCGTAAACCATACCGATCAGGGTCGCGGCCAAGGCAAGCGCCACGGGAATGATAGCAATTTCAATCCATGCCGCACGCCCGCTCATGGGTCCGGTCGCCGTGTCCACATCCGTGTGGAGAAAATGGGAGACGGTTTCCTCGGACGCCCTCATGTGGTGGCGGGCGGTGACGGAGAGGAACGCGAGAATCGCAAAGAAAATAAAGAACAGCAGCGACGCGAACGCCAGCGTGAAGTCCGCCTCGCGCGCCGTTCCGAACGCGATCCACGCCGCGAGCAGCATCCAGAGGAAGGCCGCTAGCACGGTCTCATAGACGGCGCGGGGGAGTTCACCGCCGGGGAGTTCGTCGGGTTTGGGATGATCGGACATGGGCAAGCTCCTCTGCTTTACATGAGGCGAGAGCCTGCAATCGCCTGGCACGAAGGTGCGACAACCTGCGGCCGCACGGTCGGTGAGGCGAGGCAGGAGACGACGCCTCGCCCATACGAAATCCGCGAGCCACAGCCGGGTTGCGTCGCTCGCAGTTTACATTTTGAGCAACTTTGCAGAAGGCGCCAACGGCGCGAATAAGCAATTCGGTTTTTCTTCGTTAGGGCGCCGAGGCCTCGCGCTTAGCCTAGGGAGTCAAGCAAGAACCCGCTGACACACCCGGAGCCATCCGCGCCATGAACGAGATTCTGGATATCAAGACGCTTGCCGCAACCGCATCCTGGGGCCGAGGCCGTGTTTACGAGAACATTACCGAGACCATCGGCCATACGCCGCTCGTTGCCTTGAACCGGCTGCAGGCCGAGGAGGATACCGCTGCGCGCATTCTCCTGAAGCTTGAGTTCTTCAACCCGCTGTCGTCGGTCAAGGACCGCATCGGCGTCTCGCTGATCGACAGCCTCGAGCAGCAGGGAAAGATCGAGCCCGGCAAGTCGGTCCTGATCGAGCCGACGTCGGGCAACACCGGCATCGCGCTCGCCTTCGTCGCCGCCGCCCGCGGCTACGACCTG
>CAZDUD010000133.1:0-8734 GCA_964508485.1 uncultured Hyphomicrobium sp.
CCAGTTCGTCGAAAAGGCGCGCTGGCTCGGCGGCTATGCGTCCTATCACATGGGCGTCGACGGCATTTCGCTGCCGCTGATCATCCTGACCACCGCGATCATGCCGATCTGCATCATCGCCAGCTGGGATTCGATCCAGCATCGCGTCAAGGAATACATGATCGCCTTCCTCGTCCTCGAGACGATGATGGTCGGCATGTTCGCCGCGCTCGATCTGGTGCTGTTCTATCTGTTCTTCGAGGCCGGCCTGATCCCGATGTTCCTGATCATCGGCATCTGGGGCGGTCCACGCCGGGTCTATGCCAGCTTCAAGTTCTTCCTCTACACGCTGCTCGGCTCGGTGCTGATGCTGCTCGCCATGATGGCGATGTACTGGCACGCGGGCACGACCGACATCCCGACGCTGATGCAGACCAAGTTCCCGGCCGACATGCAGTTCTGGCTGTGGCTCGCGTTCTTCGCCTCGTTCGCCGTCAAGATGCCGATGTGGCCGGTGCATACGTGGCTGCCGGATGCGCACGTCGAAGCGCCGACGGCCGGGTCCGTCATCCTTGCGGGCATCCTGCTCAAGATGGGCGGCTACGGCTTCCTGCGCTTCTCGCTGCCGATGTTCCCGGACGCGAGCGCGGACCTCGCGCCGCTCGTGTTCGCGCTCTCGGTGGTGGCGATCGTCGCCACCTCGCTGATCGCGCTCGTGCAGGAGGACATGAAGAAGCTGATCGCCTATTCGTCGGTCGCCCACATGGGCTTCGTGACGATGGGCATCTTCACCTTCACGCAGCAGGGCATCGACGGCGCCATCTTCCAGATGCTGTCGCACGGATTGATCTCTTCGGCGCTCTTCCTCTGCGTCGGCGTCGTCTACGACCGGCTGCACACGCGCGAGATCGCGGCTTATGGCGGCATCGTCGAGCGCATGCCGATCTACGCGGCGATCTTCATGGTGTTCACCATGGGCAACGTCGGCCTGCCCGGCACCTCGGGCTTCGTCGGCGAGTTCCTGACGCTGCTGTCGTCGTTCAAGGTCAACACCTGGGTCGCGTTCATCGCGACCAGCGGCGTGATCTTCTCGGCGGCCTACGCGCTCTATCTCTACCGGCGCGTCGTGTTCGGCCAGCTCGAGAAGCCGTCCCTCAAGAAGCTCTCGGACGTCTCGCCGCGCGAGATCGCGATCCTGGTGCCGCTCGTGGTGCTGACGATCCTGTTCGGCTTCTATCCCGCACCCATTCTCGACGTGACGGCCGTCTCCGTGAAGGCACTCGTGGGCTCGCTCGAAGCGGCGAGCCAGGCCGCGACGGCCGCTCAGTAAAGGACGAAAACGCCCATGCCCGAAACCGTGAGCTACATGGCAGCGCTTCCCGAGATCGTGCTCGCCGCGGGCGCCATCGGGCTGCTCATGATCGGCGCCTTCGGCGGCGAGGAAGCGGGCCGCAAGGAAAGCAGCGGCTGGATTGCCATCCTGATCCTGATCGCCACCGGAGTGGCGGTCGTCACGCAGACGGGGACAGAGCTCGCCTTCAACGATGCGTTCGTCGCGGACGCCTTCGCGCGCTTCGTGAAGCTGCTCGTGCTTGCGGGCTCGGCGGCGGCGATCCTGCTCTCGTTCGATGACTTCAGGCATGCCAAGATGAGCCGGTACGAAATTCCGGTGCTCATCCTGCTTTCGACCGTCGGCATGATGATGATGGTGTCCGCGAACGACCTGCTCGCGCTCTATCTCGGGCTCGAGTTGCAGAGCCTTGCGCTCTACGTGCTCGCTGCTGTGCGGCGCGACGACGTGCGGTCGAGCGAAGCGGGCATGAAGTACTTCGTGCTGGGCGCGCTCTCGTCGGGCATGCTGCTCTACGGCGCCTCGCTGCTTTACGGCTTCGCCGGCACGACGTCGTTTGCGGGGCTCGCGACGGCCGCCGCGACGCCCGGAGCGGCCACAAACCTCGGCCTCGTTGCGGGCCTCGTCTTCCTGCTGGTCGGCCTCGCGTTCAAGATCTCGGCGGTGCCGTTCCATATGTGGACGCCCGACGTCTACGAGGGGGCGCCGACGCCGATCACGGCCTTTTTCGCCGCCGCTCCCAAGCTAGCCGCGCTGGCGCTCTTCGCGCGCGTGCTGTTCGATGGCTTCGGGGGGCTCGTCGTCCAGTGGCAGAAGATCGTCATCTTCCTCGCCATCGCCTCGATGCTGCTCGGCGCTTTCGCCGCCATCGGCCAGACTAACATCAAGCGGCTCATGGCCTATTCGTCGATCGGACACGTGGGCTTCGCGCTGGTGGGTCTTGCGGCCGGCAGCGAAGCCGGCATCGAAGGGTTGCTGATCTATCTCGCGATCTATCTCGTCACGACGCTCGGCTCGTTCGCCTGCATTCTCGCCATGCGCCGGGAAGACGGACCCGTCGAGGATATCTACGAGCTTGCGGGGCTCGCAGAGACGAACCTGCCGATGGCTTTCGTCCTGGCCATGCTGTTCTTCTCGCTGGCAGGCGTGCCGCCGCTGGCCGGCTTCTTTGCGAAGTTCTACGTCTTCGCGGCGGCGGTGAAGGCCGAGCTCTACGGGCTTGCCGTGATCGGCGTGCTGTCGAGCGTGGTCAGCGCGTTCTACTACCTGCGCGTCGTCAAGGTGATGTTCTTCGACGACTCGAAGCCCCGTTTCAGCCCGGCTGCCCCCTACGTGCGGTTCGTCATGATCGTGGCCGGGCTGTTCGTCGTGCTCTATGCGGTCTATCCGTCGCCGCTGATCGACGCGGCTGCGGCTGCGGCGAAGTCGCTGCAGCTCTAGGCTATTTATGCGCGAGGGGCGTCTCGAACCTCAGTCCGATGTCGTTTCCGCGGCGCCAGACCACCACGCAGGGCCTGTCGATCTTTTCCATCGCCGAAACCAGCGTGATGTGGTCGGGAAGGTCGCACGGCTTCACAAGCCTCACGCGGGCGCCTGTCTGAGAAGCGTCGCGCAGCAGGACGGGAAACTCCTTGTCGTCCGCCTTGATGATGCCGGCATTGTTGGTTCGACGGCGCTTGGCCTGACGAGCTTCCTTGGTGGCCATGGGGACCCCTGACAAAAGGAATAGATGCTGAAATGCCGGTTGGAACCTGCTAAGCACAAATACCAATTGATTTATTTTATATGCCACATCTCCTAACGAGCGCTTACCCTGCGCGCAGACCGGCTGATACGTTACGCCGCACCCCTTTGAAGCAGCTATCGATTTCGTGCGGATTCAACGGATGACTTTCGATCATGTCGAACGGCTCGCGGTCGTGGACTCGACCAATGCGGAAGCCTTGCGGCGCGCCCAGGCGGGCGAGCGCGGGCCGCTTTGGATCCTGGCCGATGCGCAGACGGCTGGACGCGGCCGCAGCGGGCGGAGCTGGACCTCGGAGGCCGGCAACCTGCATGCGAGCCTGCTCTTCTCGCTGGCTTTGCCTCAGCCCATGGCCTATCAGCTCGCGCTTGTTGCCGGCGTCGCCGTGTTCGATGCCCTTCAGAGCGCGCTCCGTCCCGCTCCGTCCGGGCTGCGGCTCAAGTGGCCGAACGACATCCTGATCGGGGATGTGAAAACGGGCGGCATCCTCATCGAAAGCAGCATGGCGGGCGGTACGCTCGTGGCGGTGATCGGCATCGGCCTCAACGTCGCGACAGCGCCCGTTCTGCCGGATCGACCCACGACGTATCTCGCAGCCCACGGCGGTTCACCCGAGCCGCGGCTGCTTCTCGACGCCATCGCGGACCATATGGGTATCTGGCTTGCCGCCTGGGATCAGGGACGTGGCTTTGCCGCGGTCAGGGAGGCTTGGCTAAACCGCGCCCTTCCTATAGGGGAACGGTTGAGTATCAACACCGGCTCGGATCAGGTTCTCGGAACCTTCGCCGGGCTCGATCCCGAGGGCGCGCTTCTGCTCGAATCCGGCGGCGGCGTGCGGCGGTTCACATTCGGAGACGTCACTCTTGCGCGTTGAGGCAGGGTCTCGGCTCATAAGAAAAGGGTGCAAAGCGCCGAATGCCTGAGCAACGGACGCAACGGAGCCGGCCTCGCGAGCAGGACGAGCTGGTTTTCCTGGCCCTCGGCGGCCTCGGCGAGATCGGCATGAATGCCTACCTTTACGGGATAGGTCCGCCGGACGCGCGCCGCTGGCTGATGGTCGACCTCGGCATCACGTTTCCCGAGGGCGAGGACGATCCTGGCGTCGACGTCATTCTTCCCGACCTGCGCTTCATCGAGGAAGAGCGGAGCACGCTTGCGGGCATCGTCATCACGCACGCGCACGAGGACCATATCGGCGCGGTGATCGATCTTTGGCCGCGTCTCGGCGTGCCGGTCTATGCCACGCCTTTCACAGCCGGCATGCTGAAGGCGAAGCTCGCCGAGCATGGCGGCCGATTGCCCATCCCGATCCGGGAGGTGCCGCTCAACGGACGTTTCGACGTCGGTCCGTTCGACGTCGAGCTGATCGAGATGTCGCATTCGATCCCGGAGAGCAGCGCGCTTGCGATCCGCACACCGCTTGGGACGGTGCTGCATACCGGCGACTGGAAGCTCGATCCTACGCCGACCATCGGCGGTGCGCCTGACGCGGCCCGCCTCACCAAGCTCGGCGATGAAGGCATCCTGGCCCTCATCGGCGATTCCACCAATGCCATGCGGGAGGGGCGGTCGCCCTCCGAGCGCGATGTCGCCAAGAGCCTGACCGATATCATCAAGCAGGCACCGAACCGGGTCGCGGTGACGACGTTTGCGTCCAACGTGGCGCGCGTCAAAGCGGTGGCGGATGCGGCGCGGGCCGCCGGGCGAGAGCTCGTGATCGCGGGGCGTGCGCTGCATCGCGTGATCGAAGTGGCGATCGACACCGGCTATCTGCCGCAAGGGTTCCGCTATGTGGACCAGCAGCAGTTCAGCGAGCTCAAGCGCTCCGCCGTCGTCTGCCTCTGCACCGGAAGCCAGGGCGAGCCGCGCGCGGCCATGGCGCGGATCGCCGAGAACGAGCATCCCGACGTGTCGCTCGACAAGGGCGACCTCGCGATCTTCTCCTCGCGCACGATCCCCGGAAACGAGAAGGCCGTCGGCTGGATCCAGAACAGTCTCGTGCGCATGGGCGTCGAGGTGCTGACCGACGGCGAGGCACTCGTGCACGTCACGGGGCATCCGCGGCGCGACGAGCTGCGCCAGCTTTATGCGTGGACGCGGCCGAAGATCGCCGTGCCCATGCATGGGGAGGCCCGGCACCTCAAGGCTCACGCCGAACTGGCGAAGGAAGCCAGTGTCGGCGAGGTGCAGGTGGCCTACAACGGCGAGATGGTGCGGCTCGCGCCGGGCCCGGTCCGCGTCGTCGACGATGCGCCGGTGGGCCGGCTCTTCCGCGACGGAAATCTGATCGTACCCGCAGGAGACGGTCCGGTGCGCGAGCGGCGCAAGCTTGCGGCCGTCGGCATCGTCATCGTGGCGCTCGCCCTCTCGCGGCGCGGAGAGGTCGTCGGAGAGCCGCAGATCGCCATCGACGGCGTTCCCTACGAGGACGACGCGGGCGAGCCTATGGAGGAGATCGTGCAAACGGCCCTCGACGGCACGCTGCGCAGCATCCCCCGTGACCGGCGCCGCGACCTTGAAATGGTCAGCGAGGCCGTGCGCCGGGGTGTCCGGGGGGCCGTGGCCAACGCCTGGGGCAAGAAGCCCATTGTCAAGGTGATGCTCAACGTGGTCGAAGGAAAAGGCTGAGGGGAAGCCCCGGCGCGCCGCTTTAGGGTCGACGTTTCTGAGGATGACGATGATTGGACGCCTGAACCATGTGGCCATTGCGGTCAAGGACCTCGCCGCAGCGACTGCCGTGTACAAAAAGGCTCTGGGTGCCGTCGTAACGGAGCCGCTCGCTCAGCCGGAGCATGGCGTAACGGTCGTCTTCGTAACGCTGCCAAACACGAAGATCGAGTTTCTCGAACCGCTGGGCGAGAGCTCGCCCATCGCCAAGTTCCTGGAAAAGAACCCCGATGGCGGCATTCACCACATCTGCTACGAGGTTGACGACATTCTTGCCGCGCGCGACACGCTCAAGGCGCAGGGCGCGCGCGTGCTCGGCGACGGAAACCCGAAGATCGGCGCGCACGGCAAACCAGTCCTGTTCCTGCATCCCAAGGATTTTTGCGGTACATTGACGGAACTGGAGCAGGTCTGAGGACGCTTCGACAGAGAAGACGCTTCGACAGAGAAGACCGGGCGGCCGGTCCGTTCCAGGGAGGTCTGCCTATGACCCTTTCGCTCGGTATCGCGCTCTACCTCATGATCTGGTTCATGACGCTGTTCGCCGTGCTGCCGTTCGGCGTCAAGACGCAGGGTGAAGTGGGCGAGGTCGTCGAAGGCACACCGGAGAGCGCGCCGCATGCGCCGCGCCTCCTACGCATCGCGATCATCAACACCATTGTTGCCGCGATTGCCTTCGCGTTCGTCTGGACGGCGCTCGATCGCGATTGGCTCGGCCTCTACATCCCGCCCGATCAGGCCGCGCCCGGCGCCGTCACGCCCTAAACCAAAAACGGTCCCGCCTCGATCGGCGGGGTCCAGACGTGCGCGCTCCTCGGCCCGCTTCAGGCGCTCCAGGGTTTCAGCCATCAGGGACGGCACTGCCTGCTCGTTCTGCTCGTACATGCGCCGCAGGCGTGCGCCGAACGTGCTGACAACTTCCATCCCGAATTCCTTGTCCATTCGTGTTCTCCTCGTGGCGTCTTTCTCCTCCTGGCGCGCCACTTCGCTTCCGATCACTTTTCAACTGTCGCAAGCGACGGCAGTTCCTCGTGAAACATTGCACGTTCGTCCTATCCGGCGCCGCGCGCGGACGCTTTCGGCCCGCGGCGGGGTCGGATCATAAGTCCCTGCGCTTTCATGAAGTTCCAGCTCGGGATAGAAATTTCTCCAAGGTACCGGCGGTTGCCGCCCACGTCGGCGAACGATGCCCACGTGAGCCCCCTCAAGCCAGATCCCAGGCCGGGCCGGAAGCCCTGCATCGCCGAGCCGGCCGGATGTCGGTTGCGCCCTGTTCAGATGCACGCGCCGCGCAAGTAGCGCTCGGCAGCGGGCGCGTCCTCCCAACCCACGATGCGCGCCTCCTTGTCGGTGAACAACGTCGCGTTGAGGAAGAACGTCTGAAGCTCCGACTTCACCCGCTCCGACAGCTCCGTGCCGATCTCGAGCACGTTGCCGCCGTCCCAAGCGGGCGCCAGGATGAGGCGCGGGTTGCCGACGCGCCCTCGCGATCCGTTCTGATCGACCGAGACGAGGGCGAGGCACCGGCAGGGGAGGACGGCACCCGGGAATGTCGCATGGCTGTGCAGGCAGAGTGCGTCGACAGGGTCGCCATCCTCGCTCTTCGTTCCGGGCACGAAGCCCCAATCGAATGGATAGGCGATGCCGGCGGCGAGGCTGCGCGACACGGTAAAGACCCCTTGCACCTCGTCGAGCTTGAACTTGATCGCCGAGCCGCGCGGCGTCTCGACCACCATCTGCACGCGCCCCTTGGCGTCGAAGGGAGCCAGGTTCAAATACGGCACCATACGCGATTGTCCTCACGCAACATGGGTCTCAACATACCGCCGTGGGTCTCAACATACCTGCCGTAGCATGCCAGTGCGGAGGTTCGATGTATCCGGTCAGACGGGACTTGCGATCCTCTTAACGATAACGCGCCGGAAAGACTGTCGTTGCGCTCTGCAGGCGCGGTACCATCCACCATCATACTGGCGTTTGCTCACAGCCCATCCTCGGAGGGCGTCATGTCCATTTCAATCGCGCAGATCGTCGTCTGGGCCATCGTCGGGTTGATCGCCGGCAGCCTCGTCGGCTTTGTCGTCAAGGGTGATCGCAAAGGGTTCGGTTTGTGGGCCAATCTCGGCATCGGGCTCGCCGGTGCGCTCATCGGCGGGCTCTTGTTCCGCCTGCTCGGCCTCTTTCCCGGGCTCGATCAGGTCACGATCTCGCTCCGGGACGTGACGGCGGCGGTGGTCGGCGCGCTCCTGGTTCTCGCGGTGCTCTGGTTCCGCCCGCGCGAAGAGAAGTAGCGTTCCGATTGCGCGGATTGGAGCGGGCGAAGAGAATCGAACCCTCGACACTCAGCTTGGGAAGCTGAGCTAATGGCGACATATAATGTGAAATGGCGGAATATAAGCGCTAATTGAACTCTGAGCTGAAAATCTCATTGTACTCTAATCGTTTGAAAAACTCTGAGGGCTCGACAGATCGTATCAATATCTCTGACCTTGCCCAAGGCGGACCTCAACTTCCCCCCGAAGACCGATGATCTGCTCTGTCGTGTAACGCTTTCGCGCCATTCCTGTTTCGAGGTTGGATAGCCAGATTCGATCACTCAGTGTGGAGCCGATCCTTGGGAGCGGGCCAATTTGGGAAGCCGCGTAACGTCATACGCGCGGGGACCCGGCGGCCGCCTTGGCTTCGGCCATGGTCGGGAAGCCATGCATTTCTGACTTGAGCTGCACGAGCGCCCTCAGTGGCAACGCGTCGAGGCCGACGCCGCCGCCCTCGTCGAGATGCGCGAACATGCGCTTCTTCATACGCGGTTCCCAGAACCTCTTGATGTGATCAACGATGCCGGCGATAGCCTTCTCGTCACTTTGCGGCCTGAAGAACTGGCCAATCTGATTGGCCATGCGGACGAGTTTATCGGTGGGGGATTGTATCATTCCAGCCCCCTACTCCGCGGCCTCGGCGGGGACGATGCGGCGGGTGATGTCGGAGAACTCCTC